>JANLQY010000182.1:0-5929 GCA_031368105.1 Chitinophagaceae bacterium | reverse complement strand
CGGCTTTGAGCATCGTCAATCTTTAATGCACAGATTAGATTGGTAAAAGAAGCACGAACGCACAACATAGGGTTTTGCAATATTGGGGCAGGACGTTGTAATCTTCATCATTAGCATGTCTCGTCCTGAAATAGGTTGACTGAAAATCAACCAAAATGTAACTAAAACACAAGACTCTGGACAAACAAATTCAGGCAAAATGAGCAAACTGGCATTAATAGTTTCAGCAATTACGACACCGAACAATCTTCAAAATATGTAACTTGTACTTATGAAAAAAATATTCCCGCTGTTAAAAACGATCGTTTGTTTTTCTTCTTTTTTCGGGCTAACATTTACTATCTGTGCACAGGATATCTCAGTAAGCGAAATTATTAATACCGAAAAAATGTATGATTTGCATTTTACGGATGCCAAGAGAGATTCCATGGTGAACCAACTGAACGCTAACCTGCAGTTATATCATTATCTCCATGGGTTCAATTTGCCAAATAGTGTTCCCCTTCCAAACTGGTTTGATCCTGTATTGCCTACAATGAAATTTGATAGCAAACAACAGCCTATTAACTGGAATATTTCTGGAGCTGTTGTAATGCCTGCTGATACAAACCAGTTGGCGTTTTATACTATTGCCCAGTTGTCATCATTGCTGAGGCATCATAAAATTACTTCCGTGCAGTTAAGCCAATTTTTTATAAATCGTTTGAAAAAATATGGTGACACTTTGCATTGTGTTATCAGCCTTACGGAGCAAATTGCCATGGAACAGGCTAAACGGGCTGACGCAGCCTTTGCAAAAGGCATCTATAAAAGTCCGTTGCAGGGCATACCCTATGGGCTTAAAGATCTGTTTGCAGTAAAGGGCACCCGAACCACTTATGGCACGCCTCCTTTTAAAGACCAGGTAATAGATGAAGATGCATTCGTGTACCAGCAACTGGAAAAGGCTGGCGCTGTATTAATCGCAAAATTATCTATGGGAGAACTTGCGATGGATGATATATGGTTTGGCGGACAAACTAAAAACCCCTGGAATTTACAACAAGGTTCCAACGGCTCATCTGCCGGCTCCGCCTCAGCAACTGTTGCAGGGCTTTTACCATTTGCTATTGGCACAGAAACCTACGGCTCTATTGTAGCGCCTTCTGCTGTATGCGGTGCCACCGGACTGCGGCCTACCTTTGGAAGTGTTGCCCGAACAGGTGGAATGAACCTTGCCTGGACCTCCGATCGTATCGGGCCCATTTGCCGGGATGCTGAAGATGCAGCAATGGTATTTGCATCTATACATGGTAGTGATGTATATGACCGTGCCTCCCGAACAATGCCCTTTAATTATACGGGCAATGTTGATGTCAAAAAAATAAAAGTGGCGTATGCAAAAAACTATATTGATACCTTACCCGGTAACAGCGCAGAAAAAGCAGTTATTAAAACGTTGCAGAATGCAGGTGTGCAGGTGATGGCTATCGATTTTCCATCCAACTTACATACGAATGACCTGCTGACAACCATTTGGGCTGCAGAATCTGCTGCCGCTTTTGACCCTCTCACAAGATCGGGTAAGGATAGCCAAATGGTACAACAATGGCAAAGCCGTTATCCTAACATGTTAAGGAGTGCACGGTTTATTCCGGCAGCTGAATATCTTACTGTATGCCGTTTGCGCTACCTGGTTATGCAGCAGGCTTTCCCATTATTGAGCAAGTACGATATTATCATTGTGCCCAGTATGGCCGATGAGCCTATGGCGCTAACCTGCCTTACAGGCAATCCTTGTATCACATTACCAGCTGGTATAGCTGCTGCCGGTGGTGCACCACCCAGCATCACTTTTATAGGTGGTAAATTATACAGTGAGGCAATAATAGCTGCGTTCGCCAAAAAGTTTCAGCAACTGACCCGTTATCAGCAGCAGCAGCCGCCTATGTTTACAAAGTGAACCATCGGCTTTAACGAGGGCTTATACTCCTTCAGGAAACGACTTTTTACGTATGATATAGTTAATTAAAACGACTACAGCTAACATGAACTGTGTAAAAAATTTCTCCGTGATCGGTGTCCTCTCCGACCATTGATGCAAATAAGAAGTCAGTCTTGTTTTAAGGATATGCCAACTACGGCAGTAAATAATTAGGTTAGGTAACCTAAACGTTTGCGTTAAGAACCTAAATAATTGGGTTAGGTAACCTAAATGTTTGGGTCTATAACCTAAACGTTTGCGTTAAGAACCCAAATAATGGGGTTAGGCAACCTAAATGTTTGGGTCTATAACCTAAACGTTTAGGTTCAGAACCTAAATAATTGGGTTAGATAACCTAAACGCTTACGTTCGGACCTGAATAAATGAGTTTGACAAATTAAAACTTCGGACAAAGCACCTGCCTTGAACCGGGGTTGCCATAAAAACCTTTTTTGATCAGGTTAAATTCCTGGGCACCCTGCATGTTATTAAAATTCTTTAATGCCGAAGTGGTGGCATCATAACTAAAAGTAAAACGGATATTATTGATCTCAAATCCAACCATGGGTATCACGGCATCGCCGGAACGGTAATACACACCTGCTATCAGTTGCTTTTCGCCTGCACCCGAAAGATTGTAATTGGCATTGAGGCCAAACATAAAGTTAGTGGCTTTGGCCTGTATGCTGTAGTAAGCATTGGGGTTGATGATCCAGCGGTCGTTTACTTTCAGCAGGGCATTGATAAAGCCAATATGCCGCATGGCAATCCGGCTGCTGTCGGCAGATTCGGTGAAAAAAGTTTCCTGCGGACGGTTCACATGCTGGATAGAATAACCGGCATTGAGATAAATATTGTCAGTAGGAAAATAAGCATAATTCAATCCCACCTGCAAATCAAAATAACTCACATTGCTGTTAACAAACGTAACCCCTGATGCAATATTATTGTCAAAAAACTGCCCATTGAACTGGGAAGGAAAAGTCAGTTTGGTTTGATCAATGCGTTTATTGGCCCAGCCTAAATTGAAACCGGCGGTGAGTAAACTGCTGTTACCAAGCATCTGGTGATAAGCAATGGAGCCATATATTTTTGTGGAGCGTAAACCTCCGCTGCCAGCCTCATCATTCAGTAGTACTGCTCCCAAGCCAAGCCAGCCGTTTTCAAAGCGGTCACGAAAAACCTGTGCATCGGCAAACACACTTACTGTTTTATAAGGAGCTGCCAAAATAGAAGACCACTGGTTACGAAAGTGGGCACCCACCCGGTAATCAGCATCGGGAATAAAACCGGTATTGGCCGGATTGGTGGTGAGTGGCGAATTAAAAAATTGAGAAAAATGAAGATCCTGAGCATTCAGCATGGCTGCAAACTGCAGGCTGAAAACAAGAAGGAAAAATATTTTTCTTTTTTGAAACATCATCAAAATATTAAACTGGTATATGGTTATAATTGTTGCAGCAATTGTCAATTTTATTTCATCATCCTGCTTAACAAAATATTTTTTATCCTTACCGCAGCAATGTTATATCCCCCGTTTTCCTGAATTTTTTTCCATCTGTAAATTCTACATCCAGGGTATAAGTATAAACATCCATCGGCTGTATTACTCCTTTAAAAGTTCCGTCCCATCCACCTTTCCGGTTGCTGGTGGCAAATACAGTTTGTCCCCAGCGGTTATAAATCCGCCAGTCCATTTTACCAATACCAAACCCAAGCACTGTAATGGTACTGTTTACTCCAAACCTGCCGGGAGTAAATGCATTGGGCACATCCAGCAAAGGAATAATTTTAGCTTCTACCGGTTGGCAAAGCGTATCGGCACAGCCGGCAGCATTGATGGCTACTAAACAAACATTAAAAACTTTTGTGGCATTGAACAAATGTTGAGGGTCGCTTTCTGCTGATGTTTCCCCATCATCAAAATTCCATTTGTATTGCGTGGCACCCAACGACTGATTGGTAAAATAAATGGGCTTATTAGATTCGCCGGGTATGGGTGAAAACTGAAACCTGGCAGTGGGTATAGAATATACAGTAATCGTAAAAGTGGTATCATCCCTTTTATTACAGGTAGAGGTGTCTATTGCCGTTAGTTTAACAATATAGGTACCGGCATTCTGGTACAAATGAGCCGGGCTGATGTCGGTGGAAGAAGTATTGTCACCAAAGTTCCAGATAAAATCTATACCGCCTAAAGAAGTATTGGTAAACTGTGCGGTGTAAGGCTCACAACCTTTATCTGGTGT
The DNA here is from genome assembly GCA_031368105.1 of Chitinophagaceae bacterium. GTDB lineage: Bacteria > Bacteroidota > Bacteroidia > Chitinophagales > Chitinophagaceae > Ferruginibacter. Next base: position 1,717 of record JANLQY010000182.1, on the reverse strand, counting down.
AGTAAAGTTTGCAGATACATTTACTGCCAACCGCACAGGTTTCGTAATGCTGTCGGGTGCATTACAAAACACAGTATCATCCACCACTAATTTTACATTGTAAGTACCCGGTGCTGCATAAGTATGTGTGGTGGTTACAAAGCCAGCCCTTACCAAAGCAGAACCATCGCCATAATCCCACAAAAATGAATTGGGCTTATAAACAGGTAATGCTGCTGTGGTGGTATTGGCAAATTGGAAAGTAAGGCTTTGGCAGCCTCCTGTTTTGGTAGCTGTAAAATTGGGTACTACTATATTGTTGCCAACTTTTACTATGATATAGGCAGTATCAGAAATATTGCAGGTAGTGGAATCAATGGACACTAACATTAACTGGTAACTACCTACAGCGATATAAGTGTGTGTAACGGAATTGATGGGAGCCAGCGTAGCAGTATCTGCTGTACCATCCCCAAAATTCCAAATGTATCTTTTGCCTTTAGCAAGCGTATCTGTAAACCGGATATTAAGTGGTACACAACCAATAGTATCCACCACGCCGTTGATGGTTGCTTTTACACTGGCGCCTACTCCGCCAAAATTCATTTCAATTTTTACAGCCGCTTCATTGCAATTACTAGATTGATTAGTGGGAGCCCACACACCGGGAGTAGTTGGAAAAAATATGCCTGAGGTATTGCCACAGTTGGCACATATTGCCTGGTAAATAATACCATTGGCATCAAAGCGGCTGGTACCGCCATCTACATGATCATCAAAGCCGCCGCTCTGTCCAAAGAAAGTTCCATACAATTGGCTGCTGGCATTTTTTTCCAATACAAAAAAGAAAAAATCTTTACCGTCTGTTGAAGACTGAATGGCATTGGGAGTAACAAGAAAATTCATACCACCGGTACCTGCACAAGGATAGCCCCTGTTGCTATTAAAGATGCCACCCCAGCCGGATACATACACATTCTGGCATCTGTCCACTAAGAATGCAGTGGGGGAAATATTTGGTACGTCTGATGAAGTACCAAACATAGTGGTATAGATATATCCACTAAGATCGGGTTTTAGTTTAGCAATAAATTGTTTCCCTCTCGGATTACTGAAGGCTGCATTAAAAGCCTGCCAATCGCCGGTGGTAGTGCCCATGATGTAAGGAAAACCATATTTATCAAACTGAATACCATACACCAGGTCGTTACCATCTGTGGAAGTGTTAGTACTGTTATCATTGCTTCCGATGTAAGTTGTTTTAATAATGGCAGCACCATCTGGTGTTATCTCAGTAACAAAACCATCTGTGATACCACCTTGGTAAGTTGAGTACAATGATCCTGTTTTATCTCCCGGCAAATCGGTGCTGGTAGTGCCTCCTGCCACATACACGTTTCCGGTAAGCGGGCTGATGGCCAATACAAAGCAGGCATCATTGCCGCTGCCACCAAAAAAAGTACTGAAAATTAAACTGCTTAAATTGAAATTGAATTTTAATATTACCCCATCCTGTTTAACATTAACTGATGAACCACCACCAAATGATGGTTGAATAGCTGACCTAAAGACTGGAAAACTGTCCGACTGTGTACAAGATGCTAAATAAATATTATTACTGGCATCCAGTATCACTTCACTTCTGGCATCATCACCATAGTTGCGCCTGGTTTCATATGCTCCTTGATAATTATCATATACAGGGACATATTTGGGCTTTATATTTACTCCGTCATCC
>JANLQY010000106.1:0-8869 GCA_031368105.1 Chitinophagaceae bacterium | reverse complement strand
ATAATTTTCTTTTGAAAAACGCCCTGGTTTATCCGGGGCGTTTTTTGTTTGATGTGCTTATTGTTGCCGTTAAAGCGTTGAGACGTTTTATTTATTTGCCATTACGTCTTAACGACTCAACGGCAATTCTCTTTAAATATCCTAAAGCAAGTTTCTAAGTAAAGAATAGAGTAATATACACGATTAAATAAAATCATTGCAGGCTAATTATGAAAATAAATTACTGTTACCAAATGATCTGGATTTTTTTATGGATACATACAGAGTAAGATAAAGTTACCTTTCACTTCGTCTTCCATTTTCCGCTTTTCAAAAAAGCAAACGACAACGAAAAGATCACTGTCCAGTAAACCAGCTCATTACTCCATGCCATGCTGAGAGAGATGTAATGCACTTTCATAAATATCCAGGTATAAATTAAGTAAAGGATGATGGCGACTATTTCGATAGCAAGATTCATTCTTGTTTTGCCGGTACCCGTCACGCCATTAAGCCAAATGTTGGCCATACTCATGATGAGCAATCCGGTTGTTACCACCCTTAATACCGGGATGCCCTGTTCAACAAATTCGGGCCCCTGCCCAAACAAACGAAAAAATTGCGAAGGAAAAATATTTACCAGCAAACACATCACACTGCAACAGGCGATACTCAGCAGCATGATTTTATTGATTGCTTCTATCACTTTGTCTTCCCGCCGCTGGCCCATCAGGTTGCTCACCATGGTATTGCTGGTGCCTGCAAAAGCCCACACAAACACACCTGTGAGCCCAAAAATATTCCGCATGGTATTGCTGATGGCTTTGGCATTGTCATCATGGCGTGACTCTATTAAAATAAAAAATATGAGCCAGGTAGTTACACTTATTACAAACTGCAGCATCAGTGGTGTGGCAATCCGGATGATTTGTTTGCTCTTTTCTTTATTGTATTCAAAACTTTGCAGCAGGGAATATTCCTTTGTCAATCCTGTTTTTATCAAAACAATCAATACCACAAAAAAGCCGGTACATTCAGCAATTACAGAAGCTACTGCAGCACCATTGAAACCCATTTTTGGAAAACCTCCATGACCAAAAATAAGCAGGTAATCAAAAATAATATTCACCAGGGCTTCGGCCACAAATCCAATAACGAGATAGCGGCTGTTAAGCGATGCCACCAAAAAAGCATTGCCCATTTGAAACAGATACAAAAAGGGAAGGCCAAATATCCTGATCCTTAAAAAACTCATTTCCTGCGGATAGGCTTTTGGATCGGCTACCGACTGCAGTATGAATGGTGCAATAAACCAGGTAACCAAAATACCAGCCAGTGCCACCTGTAAACTGATACGGATACCCTGCGATAAAATGATTTTAAAAGCACCCGTGTCGTCACTGCCGGCATGTCGTGAAAATACAGATTGCATGCCACCACCCAGCCCATGCCCTGCCACTGCAAAGATGAGGTAGAACACACCGGTAATACCGGCATTGCCCAATGCTTCGATACTGTAATTGCCCAGGAAAATGCTGTTGGTAAGCATATTTATCTGCGGAATTAAAATAGCAAAAGTGATGGGCAGGGCTATTGAAAGTATTTGCCGGTAGCTTACCTGTACTTTTAAATCTTTTATTGGTGCTGCACTTTCCATAAGTTTGCAAAAATATCTTATTTTACCTGCCTAAATAAAAACATTGAACCCAACATTTAAAATACAAACCACGGACACGGTAACGGATAAGGCAAAACTGTTTATAGAGGCAGGTCTGCAGGGCATATCCTGGCTGGTTATTGATAAAGGCCGGGAATGTGTTGCTTTATCCAGTTATCATTTTACATCAGAAATATCGCTTGACAAGGCAGCTTCTCTTTTAAAAGAAATTGTGTTGGACAATCCATTACTGCAGGAAAAATTTGAAACAATCAATATTGTATATACTTATCCAACTTCTATACTGGTGCCTGGGGAGATGATGGAAGAGGCCGCAAAAAAAGAAATGCTGGAACTGCTATACGGCGACATCACCGATGTATTTATCCGGACAGATTTTATGTACAAACAAAACCTGTATAATATCTATACTGTGCCCAGGCAAATGGATGCAGTGGTAAGTTATATTTTAAATGGAGAAGTAAGTACACACCTCTATTCACTGCTGCCGGATATTATTACTGCTGACAACAACCATTTGTATTGCATTTTTGGCAACGGTTATTTTACCGCCATGCTACTAAAAGCCGGTAAGCTGCAGGCCATACAAACCTGGCAGTTTAAAGTGCCGGAAGATGTGGCTTTTTATTTATTGCAGTTTTGCGAAGCTTTTGAAGTTGACATTCATGACACAGCTGTTCATCTAAATGGGATGATTGACAATGCTTCTAATTTGTACAATGAGCTGAACAAATATTTTCTGCACCTTCAGTTTGAAGCATTGCCACAAAACTTTACTTATCCCCAGGAGATAGCAGATTATCCTTCACATTATTTCAGTCATTTATTTGCGTTAGCCTCATGCGTATAATCAGCGGCATATATGGCGGCAGAAAAATAGCTCCGCCTGCAAGCATGCCACACACAAGGCCCACAACAGATATTGCCAAAGAAGGACTGTTTAATGTGCTGCAGAATAATTTGGAATTTGAGTATTTAAAAACGCTGGATCTGTTTGGCGGCACCGGCTGTATCAGTTACGAACTGGCAAGCAGGGGAGTGGAAGACCTAACCATTATAGAGAAGGATACAGCGATGTATGAGTTTATAAAAAAGACTTCTAAAGAATTAAACATTCCCAATTTTAAGCTGGTAAAATCGGAGGTTTTCAAATTTATAGAAACCTGTAATGACCAGTTTGATTTTATTTTTGCCGGCCCGCCTTACGCACTGGGAAATATTGATGACCTGCCATTAAAAATTTTTGAAAAAGGATTACTGAAACCAAAAGGCTGGTTTGTGCTGGAACATACACCCCGTAATAATTACAAAAAATTTGATCATTACAAAACAGAAAGAAACTACGGCACCACAATCTTTTCTATCTTTATAATATAAATATTACTTCCTTTACTTTATGTTCTGTACAAATCCTTGTAATCAGAAATTGTAAAATGAAAAAGAAAGACATACGGCATTATTACAAAGACAGGCGGACACAGCTTTCTGCTTCGCAAATGAACAGGATGGATGACCTGATGCTGATACAGTTTCAACGTCTTTCCATTGATATCCCTTCATTGATAATGACCTATGCACCTATTGAAAAATGGAATGAATTCAATCCGCAGTTAGTTACCGATTATTGCTATTTTAAAAATCCCAATCAGCAACTTTTGTATCCTTTTTTAGTTGATCTGGAAGGAAAAGCAGAAATGATTGCAGTGATTGCAGATGAGCATACAACTTTTGAAAAAAACCAGTTTGGAATAGATGAACCTGTGAACGGAGTGGATATTCCTCATGCTGAAATTGATATGGTAATTGTACCCTTGCTGGGCTTTGATACAAAGGGTTATCGGGTGGGTTATGGCAAAGGGTATTACGACCGATTTTTACTGAATTGCCGAAAGGATTGCATCAAAGTTGGCTTCAGTTATTTTGAACCGGTGGAAGCTATTGAAGATGTAAACCCACTGGATGTGCCGCTTGACTTTTGCATTACGCATGAAAAAATTTATTCTTTCTAAAACCACATTCCATAGTGTTACTAAGAAGCTTTCGATATTTATTATTTCCCATTTCTTTTATTTATGGCGCCATTATTTGGTTCAGAAACTGGTTGTTTGATAAAAATATTTTAAAGTCAAACTCATTTAATTTCCCACTAATTTGTGTGGGCAACCTTGCTGTTGGTGGCACAGGAAAAACCCCCATGGCAGAGTACCTGATAAGGTTATTGAAAAATGATTTTATTACTGCAACACTCAGCCGTGGCTACAAAAGAAAAACAAAAGGCTTTGGCATAGCCAATGAAAATACTACCGCATTGGAGATTGGCGATGAACCCATGCAGTTTCATAAAAAATTTCCTGATGTAACCGTAGCCGTGGGAGAGGAGCGGCTGGTGGCAATTCCACAGTTGCTGCAGGAAAAGCCAGATACCGAAGTGATTATTTTGGATGATGCTTTTCAGCACCGCTCTGTAAAAGCAGGACTGAATATTTTATTGACAGAATACAAAGATTTATACACCCGGGATTTTCTGATGCCTGCCGGCGATTTAAGAGATGTAAGGCACAGTGCAAAAAGAACAGAGATTATTATTGTTACAAAATGTAAACCTGATTTGTCGGTTGAGGAAAAGGATGCCATCATAGAAGAGCTGAATCCTACAGCAGCACAAACAGTTTATTTTACCCGGATACATTATACTACGCCGTATCATTTATTCAGTAAAAAAGAAAATAATTTTTCAGGCAGTGCAGATATACTGCTGGTTTGCGGCATCGCTAATCCAAATCCGTTAAAAGAATTTCTTACCAGGCATGTACACACCTACGATATGCTGCGGTATGCTGATCATCATATTTTTGACAGTGATGATTTGAAAGAAATAAAAAAACAATTTGGAAAAATAAAATCATCAGAGAAGCTGATTTTAACCACAGAAAAAGATGGTGTAAGGATGCAGAAATTTGAAACCGAACTGGCTGATTTTCCCATTTATGTAATCCCCATCCAGCACAGCTTTTTGTTTGATGAGGGGGATAAATTTAATCAGCAGGTGGTTAATTTTATTAAGTCTTTTAAAAAATAATTTACAAATACTACCGAAGGTATTCACCAATATCAACGTCAAAAAAACAGCAATACCTACCACAATATATTGACCGAGCAGGAATTAATATCGCAACTCCGGCAGGGAGATGAAATTACTTTTAAGCAATTGGTAACCCTGTACCAGGATATGGTATTTAATACAGCCCTGGGAATGCTGCAACAACATAGCGATGCTGAAGATACAGCCCAGGAAGTTTTCATACAGGTATATAAATCGGTAAAGGATTTTAAAGAACAGTCAGCGCTGTCCACCTGGATATACCGGATCACTATCACCAAATGCCTCGATTTTTTACGCAGTAAAAAAAGAAAAAAACGTTTCGGTTTTATCAGCAGCATTTTTGGAAATGATAACCACCCTTTGTACGAACCTGCGGACTTTTATCATCCCGGTGTGGCGTTGGATAAAAAAGAAGATGCTGCTTTATTGTTTAAAATGATTGATCGGTTGCCGGAAAAACAAAAGACCGCTTTTATTCTGAACAAGCTGGAAGATTTGAGCTACAGCGAAATAGCCTTAATTATGAAAACATCTGCGCCTGCAGTAGATTCCTTATTACAAAGAGCCAAAAAAAACCTGCGAAAGAACCTACAGGTAAAATTTAATAATAGTTCTTAAATTAATGATTCGTGTCAAAAAAAAATGACAATTGCCAAAGGATTGAAAAAAAACAAACGTCTAACAAAAACAAACGATTCATAAATGTATACTTCACAAAATAATAAAATAGAAAAGCTGTTGCAAAGCCTTGACGGCACAGCCAAAGCATCAGCGCCTGATTTTTTATACACCCGGTTAAAGGCCAGGATGGAAAAAGAACTGCTAACAGAATCACCTGCATTTTTTTTATTGCAGCCTGCATTTTTAACCGCCTGCCTGGCCATTGTATTTGCCTTTAACATTGTAACGTTGATAAACAGTAAAAAGCATAGCAGCCACATCGGCAATGGCGCAGCAAACATAGAAAGTTTTGCAAAAGAATATAACCTGAACAGCAATCAGCTATACGAATAAATCATTTTAAAATGAACATTTTTAAAAATAATCAATGGCTGTCGGTACTCACCATATTTTTGTTGGTTGTAAATATTGTTACCCTTACTATGTTGTGGGCAAACAATAAAAAGGAAGTGGCCACAGCCCCTGTAAATCAACCACCCGGAGGACAGGTATTTGAATTTGTAACAAAAGAATTAAGCCTGAACGAACAGCAGCAACAGCAATACAAAATCCTCAGAGACGAACACCAACGGCTGCAAAGGCCATTGGCAGATTCTATCAAAAAAGCCAGGGACACATTTTTTGATTTACTGAAAAATATGACTGTGAAAGATTCTGTGGTGGCATTGTATAATAAAAAAACGATTGCCCTGCAGGAACAACTGGAGCTGGTAAATTTTAAGCATTTTCAAAAGTTAAGAGCCATTTGCGACAGCAGGCAACAACAAAAATTTGATGAAATATTACAAACAATTTTAAGAAGGATTGGAGGGCCAAGGCCACCAAGAAAGGGACAAGCTGAAAGAGAAGGAAGCAAATTCAATAATCTTCCGCCAACTGATAACCAAGATGATGGACCAGCACCAAATGGTGAGAGGGAAGGAGAGCAGGAAACTCCGCCACCAAGAGAGAAATAAATACCAGGTTACTGATAGGACTTATTTTGCTACCGCAATCTTTATTTTTTTATTCTTTATTTTTTCGTCCTTTATCAACTCCATAAGGCTGCCTACTTTCAGTTTTCTTACTGCGGCAAATGAAGAAAAATCCTTTACTTCAATCAGCCCGATATCATCCTGTTTCAATTCGCCCACTTTAGAGAGAAAGCCAACAATATCCATTTTGTTGATCTTATCTTTTTTACCTGCAGCAAAAAACAAAGTTGTCCACTTTGGTTTCTCCGGCAGTTCCAGCCGTTCCGGCAATTCAAAATTGATTACTTCTTCCGTAATATAATTTGGCATTTTTTCCTCCTCACTTAATATCAGTACCGATTTTCCTCCAGCCGACATCCTTGCTGTACGTCCATTGCGGTGGGTATAAACATCTGGTGTTGGCGGCAGGTGGTAATGAATGATGTATTTGATGTCCGGAATATCAAGTCCTCTTGAAGCAAGGTCGGTGGTAATTAAAATATTTGATGTGCCATTTTTAAATTTGCACATGGCGCTTTCCCTTTCATATTGTTCCATGCCGCCATGATAAAATACAGTCACAATTCCTTTGTCCTGCAGCAGTTCACTCACCCTTTCTACCGACTCCCGGTGATTGCAAAATACAATCATAGATTTGTTGCCGATGTAACAGATCAACCGGAACAGGGTTTCAATTTTATCCTTGTCCGGGGAAAATACCGTCATCAAAACCAGTTCATCTACGAAGTCTTTTTCTACCAGCGGCGATAAAAATTCCAATTGTTTATAATCCTTGAATCCGACAAAATCGGGTATGCCCGGAGCGTTGGTAGCGGAAGTTAAAATTCGTTTCTTAACTGCTGGAAGTGAAGTGATAATGAATTCCATCTCTTCTTTAAAACCAAGCTCTAGAGACTTGTCGAACTCATCCAATACGAGGGTTGTAATTGCATCCAAAGCAAAATTATTCCGGCGGATATGATCGGCAATACGGCCGGCCGTACCAATAATAACCGCTGGGGACTGCAGCAGATTATTTTCTTCAATCTCTCTTTTATGGCCGCCATAGCAGCAGGTAACTTTATAGCCGGTACCCATTTTTCTAAACACTTCATCAATCTGGATGGCCAATTCCCTGGATGGTGCCAGTATCAAAGCCTGCACTGTTTTTATTGCCGGATCGAGCCGTTGCAGAATGGGCAATAAAAAGCCCAGTGTTTTTCCGGAGCCGGTGGCCGACAGCAGCAGCACATTATCATGTTCTTCATTGGCTTTTATAGAAGCCAGCTGCATTTCGTTGAGGGCTTCAATTTTTAAATTGGCCAGTATCTTATTGGTGGGAATATTTACCTGTTGCATTTCGGTAAAAATAACTGTAAATTGGTAACAGTTCTTTTTTTATTACTTCTAAACTTCAACGTTATGGATATTCTACACCGCTTTGAGCATTGGGGAGATGCTCATCATCCCAAATGGCTCGACATCATACGCATCGTTCTTGGCATTTTTCTTTGCTACAAAGGCATCGACTTTCTCCGAAACATGAGCACCATTAACGGACCGCTTTCCACCAAAACATCCTTTGGTTCGTTCTCCATTATCTTACTCAGTCATTATGTGGTATTTGCCCACATTCTCGGCGGACTGCTGATGGTGGTTGGTGTATTGACCAGGTTTGCCTGCCTCATACAAATCCCCATTATGCTGGGCGCCATCATTTTCATCAATACAGCCGACGATGTTTTCAAGCCTTATTCCGAATTATTTTTGTCCATCCTCATCCTGCTGATCCTCTGTTATTTTTTAATCGTCGGCAACGGACCCTGGGCATTAAAAATTAAAGACGAAGAAAAACGGCAGGTGTAAAAAGTTATCATTACTAAAAAAAAATCTTTAATAAACAGTTGGATACCGGCATCGGTTTTCATGCGGCATTGTGCAGTTTATGCTGAGGAACGAAGTATCGCAATCCTTTCATCGGCATTGCTTGTTGCGGCTGTGGCTTTCGAATGCAGGCGCTTTAAAATGTAATTATTAAAAGTAGTTTCGTAAAAGCATTAAAGTTTGCTCCAAAAACATCCAGGAAATTTTGAAAGAAATTGTTACGCTAAAACTGCCTGTAGCAAAAAGCCTGGAGGCTTCAAGACTTAGCCGTGGCAGTATTTATAAAAAATTGCCTTCCCAATAATTTTCATCTTACTTTCTTTATTTATGATACCATTACAATAGTCAATATTTATAATACCATTGCAATAGTCAATGCAGGAAAGGCTTTGCTTTATTTTATTCTCTTTTCATTTCAATAATTATTATATAGATAAAGATGCACTATTTTCCTATAATGTATTGCATTATGTTACTCTGGTTAGGGCTGTGCTGAAGGGCAGGGCTGGCTTGCGGATGTGCAGTGTTTTAGTTTTTCTTTTAGCTGCGGAGCATCCTCTTTGATTTTTGAAAAAAATCTTTAATACTCAC
>JANLQY010000082.1:0-96224 GCA_031368105.1 Chitinophagaceae bacterium | reverse complement strand
TCACTAAATAAAAAAGGTTTTTTAGAAGAAGTTTTTTGTGCAAAGCTGTTTACTGTAAGCAGCATCAACAGGGCGGTGAATAAACTGTTAATCAATGGTTTCATAGGATTGTTTTTTGAATGATTATTGCAACAGGCTGTATAATGCTGCAGCAACACCACTGATAACGCAGGGGAGGCTTTTTTATTGCACAAAATGTAGATTAGTACTGGCCTGTACTCAGCATTACGAGTGTGCAGGCTTCCTGCACTTTGATACCTTTTGATTTGGCGAGTTCATACAGTTCAGCATTTTCGGCACCGGGATTAAATATGATGCGTTTGGGATGAAGGGATACAATATAAGCGTAGTATTCTTTTTGGTGAAGCGGATTGAGGTAAAGTGTAACCGTGTCAACATCGTCAATAAGTTTCTTTTCTGTTTCAATAACAGTATTGCCAATGCTGCCTTTTTTTGCACCGATAGCCACTACCGGATGCTGGTGGGCTGTTAGTTTTTGTACTGCCAGGTTGCTGTACCGTGCCGGATTTTGTGATGCTCCCAGTACCAATGTTTTTTTCTGCTGCATAATTTTTTTTCTTTCCCTGATGAACTTTATAAGAATCTTGCCCTTACTTCTGGTGTGGGTATCATACATTCCTGTCTTTCACCAAACCATTTGTAACGGTTTTTTGCAATCCAATCATAGATGCCATTGCGGATAAATGCCGGTACGATGATAAAGCCATAACACAGTAGCCACAATCCTTTTAAGTGTCTGCACACTCTTAATGCAGCAGTTGACCTGTTGTATGCCTTACCATTTTCAATAAATAAAAAGGAATGCATATCATCAGCCGGGAAACCATATTGCTGTACTAACTGCCGGCCGGTTTCACTTTGTAATGCTGCAAATTTTATCGTGGCTTTTTTATCTCTCTTGATAGTAAAGTTCACAGCACCATTGCAAAAGTTACAAACGCCATCGAATAGTATGATTGGTTGACTGCTCAATTTTTTTATTACACAATGAATACTTATTACACGAATTATTTTAGAATGTAAAATTACATAAATCCGTTGAATGGATTTGTCTGTATTTGATGCTTTTAAAACAGGTGATACTTTTTTCTGGGTGTTTTGCTAATGATATTTTTCATTGCATCTTCCAGTGTTGAATATCGAAATTGAAAACCTGTTTGCAAAATTTTTGTTGGCAATACCCAGCGGCTTTTTAATATCAGTTCTGTTTCGGTGCCAATAAGTTTAGCTCCGATTTGCAGCATCCATTCAAAAGCAGGCAAACCAAATTTTGTGTGGGTTATTTTTCTTAGTGTTTTCATAAATACATTATTGTTTACAGGGTTGGGGCTACAGCAATTGAACGTTCCTTCCAGTTCTTTATGTTCATCCAGCCATTCAATTATTCTGCAGGTATCTTCCACATGCACCCAACTGTACATTTGTTTTCCATTGCCCTGTTATCCACCCAATCCAAATTTTAATAAATTAAAATAAGGAATCATCACGCCGCCGGGCCCCAAAGTAATAGCCATGCGTAAAGCCACTTTTCTTGTAAAAGGTGTTCGTTGTTCATAAAAAATTTTCTCCCACAACTGGCAAACCTGCACAGAAAAATCATTGGAAAAATCAGTAAAGTTTTCATCTCTCGGCGTATCAGTTGCATTGGGGTAAATAGTAGCAGAAGCTGAATTGATCCAGAGTTCAGGTGGATGCACTGCCTGCTGAATTGCCATACCAATTGCTTTGGTGCTATTGGTACGACTGTCAAATATTTCCTGTTTATTTTTTTCATTATAGCGGCAGTTCACAGTTTTGCCTGCCAGGTTAATTACAATGTCGGCATTGTCAAATTCATTCATCCACTCGCCTGCATTAATGCCATCCCATTTTACATAACGGATATTTTCTTTTACTTCCCAGCTGATATTATTTTCACCAAAGGCATTTGTCTGCTGATCGAGCAATTGCCGGGTGAGAATAACAATTGTGTTATCCCTGCCAAACCAGTTGCATATTTCCTGGCCAATAAAACCAGTGCCGCCGGCGAGAATTATTTTTTTCTGTTTCATAAAACTGCAATTTATTTTTTTGCTGCTGTTATTGTTTTACCTGGTTCTCCATGTATTGATTTACCAATCTTTCTTTCAATTGCTTTTCATGCACTACTTTTTTTCTGAGGCTGAAGAAAATGTAGAGATTGAAAAAATGCATGGCTCCCAATATCAGGATAATGAGGCCTACCTTGATGCTCAGCTCTTCTATTACCTGCTGAACATTATTGATGCTGGTGGTTACCTGCAAAGTATAAACTGCATAACCAAGGTTGATAAGATAAAAACCTACCAGCAACAGGTTGTTCACGCTGTCGGCTAGTTCTTTGTTGCCATGAAAAATATCTACCAAAAATACTTTGCCATTTTTAAACAGTGTACGTGCCACCCAAATGGTAAGGCTGATGGTGATTAATAAATAAAAGCTGTAGGTGATGATAATGTAATTCATACAATTTGTTTTTAAGTATGATTAAATTTTTTATTTTAATAAATCCATTGGCCTTCTCATTTTTACATGCACTTCTTTTATGCACAATGCAGTGTAGCATATTGCCATAAAAGGTGCAATGAATAACAGTAAGTACAATAACATCCAAAACATTTCAAAGCCTGTTAATGCAATCAATCCCAATCCGCAAACAACCGCTACAAGCCAATGATAGAAATACCGGGTTCCTTTTTTATTTACAAACCAGCCGTTGACAGCATGTATCAGCATACTGGTAATTTGCCATGCCCCAACAACAAAATAGCCTGCAATGAATGTCCTGTCCTGTTTTATCAATTCAATAATTACAAATCCTACTATAAGTAAAATACTGATCCAGTAATCTGTTTTTTTAAATCTTTTCATAACTGTATATTTTAAAATTTCAGAAAATATTGAAAATTTAGTTCTAAATAAAAGCCGCAATGCGGCTTTTACTTCTTTTGTGAAGTTTACTTAAATATTTTCACCAATCCCCCCAAAAACCAGTTCTCGTCGGCTTTGATCATAACATCCAGTGTTTTATCTGCCTGCAGGCCAAGTTTTTTTATGCTGCTCACTGTATCCACAAACTGTTTCGTTTTTTTGTCTTTTTTATCGCCTTCAATTTTTTCCAGCTGGCTCAGCAGTTTCAGCATAGGATCCAGTTCCCTTTTCTTTCTTTCCTTAATTATTTGTGTGGCTACTTTCCAGATGTCTTTTTCTGCTGTAAAATATTCCCTGCGTTCGCCGGGCAATATCACCCTGTCCACCAGGCCCCAGGTTATCAGTTCCCGTATGTTCATGTTTACATTGCCACGGCTGATGTCGAGTTGTTCCATCAGGTCATCCTGTGTGATTGGGTCAGGGCTTACCATCAGCAGGGCATGTATCTGCGCCATGGTGCGGTTGATACCCCAATGCGTTCCAAAGGCTCCCCAGCTGCTGATAAATTGTTGTTTGGCTTCTGCTAATTTCATGATAATTAATTTCTACCCAAAGATAGAACAGTTTTTGAACTTTCAAAATATTTTGAAAATATTTTTATTCTTAATGAGAGTCAATTGTTATTATATTTTTAAGGATTGATTTTGCTTAGGGCAAAGCTCAATAAAAATGAAATGTACAAGAGTGCGACGCCAATGAAGCCAAATAGACATTCAAAGGCCCGGCTACAAAAAATAAAACGGCGCTGATTTTCTCAGCGCCGTTAAATAAAATATTTAAAAGAGTTACACCAGCATCGTCACCGGGTTCTCCAAAAACTTTTTCACTGTTTGCAGGAATGCTGCTCCCACAGCACCGTCCACACTGCGGTGGTCGCAACTGAGGGTTACTTTCATCATATTGGCCACTCTAAAACCATCTCCTTTTTTCACCACCACTTCTTTGATGGCACCCACTGCTAAAATAGCACTGTCCGGCGGATTGATGATGGCAGTAAACTGTTCAATGTCCATCATGCCCAGGTTGGAAATGGTGAAAGTGTTGCCGGTAAATTCAGCCGGCTGCAGTTTTTTATCTTTTGCCTTGCCGTACAACTGTTTGGCATCAGCAGCAATTTGAGAAAGTGATTTCTGATCAGCAAAACGAATTACCGGAACAATCAATCCTTCTGGTAACGCCAACGCTGAGCCGATATGAATATGGTGATTATGACGGATGAATTCACCCATCCAGCTGCTATTGACAGCAGGGTGCAGGCGAAGCGCCATAGCACAGGCTTTTATCACCATGTCGTTGAAAGAAATTTTTACGGGGCTTACTTCATTCATTGCTACCCTTGCAGGGATGGCATTGTCCATGTTGATTTCCATGGTGAGGTAAAAATGCGGAGCGGTAAATTTGCTCTCACCCAGGCGGCGGGCAATTACCTTACGCATTTGTGTTAGCTCTACATCCGTATGTCCTTCCTGCCCAACAGCAGTAAAGGCCGGGGCTGATGCAGCAGCTTTAGCAGCAGGAACAGCAGCAGTTACAGGCGCTGCAGCCGGTACATAACCGTCCACATCTTTTTTGGTGATGCGGCCATTGTCGCCGCTGCCATTTATTTTAGAAAGGTCGATGCCTTTGTCGGCAGCTAATTTTTTTGCAAGAGGAGAAGCTTTTATTCTTTGATCGGAGTTATCCGTTTCTTGTTTCCCGTTTATCGTTTCTTGTTTTTCATTTGTTGCAGCTGATTGTTCATTTGCAGGTGCGGCTGTAGTTGCAGAAGCTGCATTAGCTCCGGATTTTTCAGCAGCCACATAAGCGCTTACATCTGTACCGGCTTTGCCAACAATGGCAATGATCTCATTTATTTTGGCGGCACTGCCGGCTTCCACACCAATGTATAATAAAGTACCTTCCTCATATCCCACCACTTCCATGGTAGCTTTATCAGTTTCTACATCAGCCAGCACATCGTCGCTTTTTACAAAGTCGCCTACTTTTTTATTCCAGGAAACTATTTTTCCTTCCGTCATAGTGTCACTCAGGAGCGGCATCCTTATTTCTTTTGCCCCGGCAGGTAATTCCACTTTTGCCGCAGCAGGTGCAGATGCCGCAGCAGTCGGAGCAGGGGTTGCGGCAGGAGCAGCTGTTGTTGCAGCAGCACCGGCTTCACCATCCAGCAATCCTTTATAGTCTTCGCCGTCTTTACCAACAATGGCAATGATTTGATTTATTTTTGCAGCCTGGCCGGCCGGAACACCAATGTAGAGCAGGGTTCCGTCCACATAGCCATTTACTTCCATGGTAGCTTTATCGGTTTCCACATCAGCCAGCACATCATCGGCTTTTACCTTGTCGCCCACCTTTTTATTCCAGGCTACTATTTTCCCTTCAGTCATGGTATCGCTCAGTAGCGGCATTCTAATCACTTCTGCCATAATAGATATTTTCTAAGTATTTATATTGAGGGTCGAAATTAATGCAAAAAAAGGAAAAGAACATACACAAAAAACACAGTGGAAAGTTATTTTGCTTTTTAATGATTTTTAAGATGCCGGGAGTTTTTATTTTGTGAGCCAGGCAGTAGAATTACAATTGGACTTCTGTGGCGTCGCACTCTTGTACAGAATATCTACATGGGGCAATACGGTAAATTAATTTGCTTTTTATTCCAGTTCCAGCTTCAGCCTTTCTTTCAGTTCTTTCACCAACGGTTACCCTTCCGCCTTTGTTGGTAAGTCATTAAAAGCAAGAAGCAATTCCGCAAACGCCATTGTTGGTTTTGTGGACCAGCAACCGAAGTATAAGTCATAAAAGCATTTGCTATAGTTTATACTTTTACTAACTTCAAGTAATGGAACAATACCCATTGTACTGGCCTCAATATTATACTGCCACAATTTTAGAGTGGCAACATTTATTAAAACCGGATAAGTACAAAGACATAATCGTTCAAAGCCTTCAATATCTTACCAGCAATAAAAAGATAACACTATATGCTTTTGTTATTATGAACAATCACATTCATTTAATATGGCAGGCATTGCCAGGTAAAACGTCGGAACAAATTCAGCATAGTTTTATGAAATACACCGCCCAGCAGATAAAATTTGATTTAGCAGAAACCCATCCGGCAGTATTGGATAAATTCAGAGTAAATGCAAAAGACAGGACGTACCAGTTTTGGGAAAGAAATTCATTAGGAATTGAGTTATATACACATGATGTATTTATGCAAAAACTTGAATACATTCACTGGAACCCTGTAAAGGCTAGGTTGTGCAGCTTGCCGGAGGAGTATTATTTTTCTTCTGCAAAATTTTATCATTCAGGAATAGATGATTTCAGGATGCTTACCCATTGTTGAGTGTATATTTGGGATAGCTTCGGATGTTGGTCAACAAGAACCAACATCGGCCTTGGGGATGGCTAGATTATTTGAATTTGAGAGTGGAACACCAACAAGGGCAGAGCAATACTTTTGTTGGCTGTAGTGCTTCATTATCGATTACGAATTTTCGTCCAAACTTCATAATATTCTTGCATAGTTTCGATAGTTCTATTTTGTTTATTGCTTTTGTCAATAACGTTTAGCAACTGTATAAAATATTCATTTAGTGCAAGGTCGACTTCATTAAACCATTCAATTTTATTAACAACAAAATTTTCAAAAAATCTATCTCCACGTTTATTGTTATAGTCTTCTGAAGAATTGGCATATGAAAACGAAATTTCACTTTCATTTTGTTTTGATAGCTTAATAATATTTCCACCAGTCGATTTTACAATTACATCGTCAGGAAAGTCATCGTCTTTGTCAAACCAATCAGATACTTCATTTTTTATCCAGTACATCGAATGTAATAGAAAGCTTGTTGCCCTTACCAAATAATGAAAGTCAGAACTATGAAAAATTGTGAAGTGTCTGTTAACTGTTATTTCAAATCCTCACATTATTGCCCAGAAATTATCAGGTTCATAATCTTCAACATCAAGACAGTCTTTTTGTTGAAGTATGCTGCTAAATGTAATCTCTCGTCCTTGATTGGAAAAGTAAAGTATGTTTATTTCTAATTTTTTATTTGACATTAAATGTAAAGGTTGAAGTCGGTCACGCATTACAGCCAACTCATAAATATGCGAAAGTTTTTTGTATTTCGCTGTAATGAGATTGTTTTATAAATCTATACATAAAAACCAATATTAAATACAAAAGTGTAAACTTTTGCCTATTTAGAGATTTAATTTCATTGCAATACAAAAAAGCACAGACAGTGTTGTTGAGGACAGCGAACAGGGGAGCAGAACTGCTAAATGACGGGTTTTTACTTTAGCGTTCAGGTCGCTTTTGAGCGCCCCGACCTGGGGTTGCTATTTATTTATTTGCTTTTGCCCGACAGCCTTGCAATGAGGGTTTCCCTGCATAGCGGCGAGGCTCACGCCACTGCTGCAAAGTCTATCTTGGAGACTCGCCTGAGAACTTTTAAATTTAAAGAAGAGACTCCGAGCGGAAGAAAGCCACCCGACACCCCTATGCCAATGTGTGTGGGCTGATGTAAAAGCTCAAGTACTATTGTTGATTATATCAGTAATAGTAAACTCCTTTATAAACATTTCCATATTTCAGATCCCTGTATATTAAACTTAAAGGGTGATTATTTAAATTATAAATATATTCAACTACAAGATTAGAACTACCAATGCCACTTGTTGTTGGTAGCGTAGCCGACATCTCGCTTTTTCCATTATTTTTTGCAAAAGTCGAAAAAGAGGAATGTCATCCACTGCTACAAGTTCATAATTTAATCCAATTAATCTTTTTGGATAAAGATTGTAAAAGGGACAAGGATTTGCATCGTAAGTATACGAAATATTAGTATTGTTTTTGTAGTGATATGTTCCTGAATAATACTCAAAGCTTGTGTCCTTTTCAGAAACAATATTTCCATAATTATCTTTTGTTGTTAAATATTTTGCTAAAAGAAAGGGCTGTCCGCTCGAATTGATAATAGAAGTAATTGAATTATTAACAGACAAGTATTGGTAGGTAAATACTACCCGATTTAAGCCACGAAATACTAATTCAGAATCTGAAACCATTTTACCATCAGGTGAATAACTGAAATATTCAAACACAGAATCAGTTCGAAGTTGGTTTATTAACTTTCTTGAACTTATCAAAGTGTCTGTTCCATTAAAAAAATTATACGTATGCCCAATACGGGAGTTTTGATAATCATTCACTTCGATTTGAATACACCGATGTAGGTTGTCATAGGAATAAGTGTAAATAAATAATGTGTCGTTGGGGGCAAGTTGAGCTGAGTCTATAACAATAAATTTTTTCAATAAAGGCGCACTTGTAATGTTTCCTCCTGATATGGTTAAATTAATGCCTGGATTAATTGTCAAATTGTGCCCGTTAGTATTTAAAGATTGGCAAATCGCATTAATGTCAACTATAATACCAAAGCTTAGTGTAACACTATCATTGGTTGTCGGAAGTGCATTAATATTCCAAATCATAGTATCGCTCCACAATCCAGCTCTTACATTTGTTACTTGTCCATAACTTCGATTGAGACTTACAGATATTATTATTACAATTATTATTTTTTTCATAAACTAACTTCGCTTAAAAGATTCTATAATGGGATTAAAGACTTTATTAGTTATATAAGAGCGTCTTTTATATAGCAGTCAATTCATAAATATATGAAAGTGTTTTTTTATTTCATTCTAATGAGATTGTTTTATAAATCTGTACATAAAAAACAATATTAAATACAAAAGTGTACACTTTCGCATATTTAGTTATTTAATTTCATTGCAATACAAAAAAGCAAAGACAGTGTTGGTGAGGACAGCGACCAGGGAAGTAAAACTGCTAAATGACGGTTTTTTACTCTAGCGTTCAGGTCGCTTTTGAGCGCCCCGACCTGGGGGGTGCTCTTTATTTATTGGCTTTTGCCCGGCAAAAGGATTGTCAACGCTGAAAGCTCGCCCGACAGCCTTGCCAATGGGGGTTTCCCTGCATAGCGGCGAGGCTCACGCCACTGCTGCAAAGTCTATCTTGGAGACTCGCCTGAGAACTTTTAAATTTAAAGAAGAGACTGCGAGCGGAAGGAGAAAATAAGAATGAATGAAGGTTTTCAAAACTTCGTAGGATTGATATGTTGCTTTTTGCATTGGCACATTTGATGTCGGGATTTTGTCCGGTTACAGAACAAAATGAACATCCGATAAAAAATATGATCAGCAGGTATTTTATGGGATGTGGTGTTATACAAAATTGCTTTAACATGCCGCTCCTACGGAGCTGGTAATCTTTAAAAATTCTTGTCCTTAGGCACTAACATATCGCTCCGCTGGAGCTTTGCTTTTTATTCCAGTTCCAGTTTCAGCCTTTCTTTCAGTTCCTTCACCAACGGGTACTCTTCAATGATTTTAAGGTATTGCTGTTTCCTGCTTAGTGTAACTTCTTCCGGCTGGCTGCTTTGTTCTTTTTCAATTACCGTTACCTGGTACACGAGTGTGCGGTTGTTGAAATAAGTTTGAAGATGTTCTATCAACCCAGCCCTTTCTGTTTCTATAAAAGCTTTTTGTATTTCACTTTCGGTAATGATCTCAATGCTGCTGTTGTCGATTACCTTCAGCTCTGCATGTTTAAAATTTGTGACAGCAGAGTGGTTGCTTCTTGCTCTGAGCATTTCAATAAACTGTCCCCACACTTTGTGCAATTCTTCTTCTGTAATTTCTTTTATCTCGGTAAAACCATTCTTATTTTGCTCCGCAATTTGCTGCCGTATTTTTTGTAAAGATCCCAGGCCGCTGCGTTGTTCAGGGTTAGTTGTTTGGAGGTTTGAGATTGGAGGTTTGAAATTAGAAATTTCAATTTTAACTTCAGGTTCTTCAATAATTAATTTAGCGCCTTCCTGCGGTTTTAGTTTACTAACCGGTTTATTATTTATCACTGCTAACTCATCACTCTTCACTTTATAAACCGGCAATGCCCTAAAAGCAACGGTCTTTGCACCATCAACCAGTTTTTTTTTACTTAACCCGCCTTCATTGTTTACCAGTTCCAGTGCCTGCTGCAGGTAACTGAGTTTGATGATGGTGAGTTCCACATGCAGCCTTTTGTTACGGGCCTGTTTATAATTAACCTCTGCTTCGTTTAAAATATTCAATGCACTGATGATGTAAGCCGCAGGAACCGTCTGTGCTTTCTGTAAATATTTCTGCTTAAAATCTTCCGCCACTTCCAGCAGCATGGCTACTTTGGCATCGCTGCTCACGAGCAGGTTGCGTAAAAATTCTGCAAAGCCGTTGATGACTGTGTCGCCTTCAAAACCCTTGCGGTTAATTTCATCATACATTAATAAGGCACTGCTTAAATCCTGTTGCAGCAAGTAATCCAGCAGCCTGAAATAATAATCTTCATCTAAAATATTCAGGTGCTTCAGGGTGTTGGCATAAGTAACTTCACCATTGGTAAAGCTCACAATCTTATCCAGGATGCTGAGTGAATCCCTCATGCAGCCTTCACTTTTTTGAGCAATAATATGCAGGGCAGCTTTCTCGGCTGTGATCTCTTCTTTGACACAAATTTCCTGCAGGTGTTCTACCGTATCATTGTTGGTGATGCGTTTAAAATCGAATATCTGGCAGCGGCTTAAAATGGTGGGTAATATTTTATGCTTCTCTGTAGTGGCCAAAATAAAAATGGCGTAGGGCGGTGGTTCTTCCAGTGTTTTTAAAAATGCATTGAAGGCAGAGGCACTCAGCATGTGGACCTCATCCACAATATAAACTTTGTATTTGCCGGCCTGTGGCGCAAAGCGTACCTGCTCCACCAAACTGCGGATATCATCCACCGAATTGTTGCTGGCGGCATCGAGTTCATGTATGTTTAAAGAAGTACCTGCATCGAAGGAAACACAGCTGTGGCAAGTGTTACAGGCTTCCCCATCTTTTGACTGGTTTTCGCAGTTGATGGTTTTGGCTAATATCCTGGCGCAGGTTGTTTTGCCCACACCCCTTGGCCCACAAAACAAAAAAGCATGTGCCAGCTGATTATTTTTAATTGCATTTTTAAGCGTAGTGGTAATATGCGATTGCCCCACCACGGTTGAAAAATTTTGCGGCCGGTACTTTCTTGCTGATACGATGAATTTATCCATTTGGCTGCAATTTACAGTTATTTCAGTTTTCTGTTTATTACTTATTACTTAAAATCTAACTCAACATTGGATGACGTTTAAAGTCCATGTTCCTGTCAAATAAATACCGGTAGGTAGCCAGGTTCCTGCTGCGGAATGTATCGCCAAAATTTTCTGCCACGTTGATCATCTTGGGGTTAAAGTCGCCAATCCACTGCATTTCATAGGCGGTATAAGGTTTAGATGGAACCTGTATTATTTTCTGACATTCAGCAATTAAATAAGCATCAATACCTTTTCCCTGCCACTCCGGTACCACGCCAAATACCAGCCCGGTAAATTTTTTTGATGGTTTGAATTTTTGCAAAAAAATAAAATACAGTTTTTGCAACAGTCCAAATTGTCCATTCATGTGTTTAAAATATTGGTTCAGGTCGGGCAGGTTTAAGAAAATACCGATGGGCTCTTCTTTGCAGTAAGCATAATAAATAATGCGTTCATCAATTACCGGTTTCATTTTTTTAAACATTATCATTACTTGCTCTACCGCCAGTTGTTTCAGTCCGCCATGACCTGCCCAGGCTTTGTTGTAAACAGTTGTAAAGTCTGCAGCAAATTTTTCTAACTGATTTTTATTGATGAGTTTCATATTGATATCCGGGTCTGCAGATATTGCAGCATGCCGTTCAAAAATTTTGGGGGAGATTGTTTTTTGTGGATCAATGCTAAAACAAATTTGATTGAAGAAAACCTGGAAGCCATAATTTTCAAACAGACTAACATAATAAGGAGCATTGTAATTCATACAATAAAGCGGTTCTGCAAAACCTGCGGTTACCAACCCCCACCATTTGTCCCGTTCACCAAAATTGATTGGGCCATCCATTGCCTGCATCCCTTTTTCTTCCAGCCATTTTTTTGCTGTATCAAATAAAATATTGGCAGCTTCCTGGTTGTTGATACATTCAAAAAAACCGATGCCGCCAACTGTTACTTCATCGCCTTTATTTTTATATTTTTTATTTACAAAAGCAGCGATACGGCCAATCAATTTTCCATTGTCTTCTTTCATTATCCACCTGCTGACTTCACCAAAACGAAAAGCTTTATTTTTTTCTTTATTAAATACTTCGTCAATATCCTTATCCAGCGGACGGATCCATTGCGGATCATTTTTATATAATTGTATGGCTACCTGCAAAAATTCTTTAGCAGCAGCGGCATCATTTACCGGTATTATTTGCATAGCTGATTTTGAAAAAGCAAATGTAGGCGGAATGGGTTTATTAAAATGGAAGTTTAATCTTTATATCCGCCATCTGTCTATGTTTCGACATGCTCCATATGACAGTAGGCTGATACTCTTCTTTACATCAAAAGTGTCAGCCCTCTGTTTCCTGCAGTTTATATTTCTTATCAAATGCCAATCAAATATTTTCTTTATTCAACAGCTCATTCAATTTTTCCAGCGCCTTTATCAATATTTTAGCCTTGGGCTGTTTGGATATTCTGGCGGCTGTTACCAGTAAATTCAGGTGTTCCAGGCCGTTGGACAGTTTGCTTTTGGCCCCCGTTTTTATCCAGTATTTTTTTACGGCAGTCACAATATCTTCGGGATGTATGCCGGCAGGCTGCAGACAAAGTTTTGTCAGCAGTACATTTGCATCATTCAATGAGTCCCAAAATTCATAATCTTTTTCCTGGTCAATATCTGCCGAAAGTACCTTATCCAGCCAGCTAAAAGCAAGCTTGATGGTTGGCAGTTTGTATTTGTTTACAGAATTTTTTCCCCAGTCCGCAGTATCTTTTTTGTCTGCCAGTATGAGTACACTTTCCAATTGCAGCCAACTGCACAAAGGATCAATAATACCACTGTCATTTTTCTTTGCAATGTCGTATCCTTTCTTGTATTCATTGGTCGTATTTTCAGTGCATTTATTTTTTCTGTTTCAGTGACAGCTTTATCTGTGGCTAATTTAATGAATAGAATTTTATTGGCCATACCCAACAGCAAATGCCGCTGGCTGGTATCTCCAATTTTTAGCAGGTAAGAAAAATTATCAATGATAGCCTGTATATCGGCGGCTGTTTTTTCAGTTGAATTTTTAGAAACTTTAATATTGAGACCGTACAGGTTTTCCAATGTATTGACGGTATAGTCTGCTTCCTCAAATTTCAGCAGGTCATTTATTTTGGCAATGGCTGCATCCTGTTTATTTAGTGCCATTAATATTTTTGCTTCCAGTTCGGTGATAGCCCCGTTTCTAATGGCAGATTTATCTATTGCTTTGCTGATGTCTTTCAACTCTGCAATTACTGTTTCTGTTTCCTGCCTGCCATCTGTTGCCCTGTTGTAAAGATTACCCAAATCCACTTCTGCTTCCATTGGCAAAATATAACTGTAGCTTTTATTTTTTGTGTTGGAATGGGTGGTGAATTTATAAAATTGATCTCCATAACATTGATAGGCACCCCAGGTATTGTTGTTAGGATATTTTTCAAAACATTCGCTTCTTGCCCGCTGTACAGCATCGCCAAAAGTGGCACCCGCAAACATTTCTTTATAAAATGTTTCTGAAAAAAGCAGGGCGGAATTATCATCTACTGCCCATCCTGCGGCGATCACTGATTTTACACCCATTTCAATCAACTGCACGCCAAGGTTGGCTGCCAGCTTATAATGCTGTTGTGATACAACTTCTGTTGCACCATCAATTTTGCCAAGAAAACAACAGTTCACAAAAACAAATTCCGGTACCTGGCTCATTTGGTTTATTTCTTTGGTGGTTAAGAAAATACCTTAGCCAATTACCATTCCTCCTTCGGGGGCAATGGTTTGCTCACATTCTGCATCTTGCTTTTCTGGTTTGAAATAACCATGCCCCGCTAGGTGAATCATTTTATATTCATCCTGGAACAATGCCTGCAAATTGTCCGCAAAGTCTTTGTTGATTACAGTGGTCACATTAAATTCATTGCCACTAATAATATCACTTACTTTTCTTGCTTCTTCTGCTGCACCGGGCAATTGCTGTGCATATCCTTCTAGGGCTGGGTCGCCAATTATGAGGGCATTGTTGGCATAAGAACGTTTGATCTGTGTATGGTAATCGGCAGTAGCCAATTGGCGTATCATGCCTGCATTCACACACAGTGGTTTGCTCTGTGTAGCGCTGTCCTGCAGCAGTTCCCATGGGAAACCGGCAGAGTATTTATCTAATTTCCATAAAATATTATACTGGTTCCTTACAGCATCCTTAAAATCATTTGGCACCAGCAGTTCAAAAACTGTTTTGGCTAATTGTGGTGTCCATTTATCATCGCCGGAAATCTGATCAATAAAATGCTGAATGATGACCGGGTTACTGTTGAGGTTGCGTACTTCTTCTCTTGCCGAGCCGGTGGAAGCAGTAAATTTCAAACAGTAAGAAGGGCTTATTTCCACAGCAACAGATACCCTTTGCCACCAGTCCTGCTGGTAATCAAGCGGCACTCTTTTTCTGGAGCCGGGCAGTTTTTTTATTTTATTGTATGGCAGTACAATGTTGAGGTGCTGGTCTGCTTCCAGTTTTCGCAGAGTGTAAAATGCCTGCAGGCTGCGGTCTTCATACAACTCTACAAATTCTACCGTCTCAATTTTTCTTAACGAATTACTTTTTAAACCTTCAATACTGTTGTTAGCTTTTTTATTCCCAGCACAATTGCTTTGAGTGAACTTTCAATACTGAGACCTCCATAACCACAGCCTACTATCAATGCAGAAATGCCAATGCCTGCCTGAAAAATATTGTTGAATTCTTCTTTGTTTAATGCCTCAAAGTCTCTCAGTTCCAGTAAATATTTACTTATTGCCTGGGTTACACTCAGCTCCAGTTGATAGCCATTTAATTCTACCAGCTCGCCAAGCCCCACAATCACAGCACCTTTGGGTGATGATGTATAAGACAGGAATATTTCACTGCTGCCAACCCTTCCCGGGTAAATGCCCAGTGCATGTTTTTCTCTCAGCATTCCATTAAAACAACTGTCTAATACTTTCTCTGCACTCATGATACCATCCTTATTAAAATGCCCTGTCAGCAAAGGAAATTGTGAGCTGGCGAGATTGCCATTGCTCATGGTTATTTTTAAAGGAGTGTCGGTGGTAATTTCTTTCTCTGTCTTTTTTATCCCCATTGCCACTTTCTCAATATTGCCTGCATCTACCGAAACAATTTCAAATTTTGGATTATCAGTTAACTGGCTGCCACCTCTTGATAGCGGTGGAGTTTTACTAAGCAGGGAAGTATTGCCTGTTTCTAATAATTCTGTAAAGGCGTTGAAAATATCCGGTTCATTGGCCAGTTCGCCATGCTCTGTATTGCAGTAGTACACTGCATTTCGCTGTATCAGTTCATCGGGTATGCCACTGGCCCAGGTTACACTGCCATCTCCTTCAGCAGTACTTTTAAATACCACACCGTTGTCTCTGCCATTCTCCACAATTTCATAAGTGGCAGTGGTAGCATCTCATTTTCCTGCTATGTAGATGATGTTTTTGTAATCAATTTTATTTTTATTGTTGAGAATATTATCCCTGAAATTGGTATAAGCTTTTAATACATCATTGCCTGGCGGCGTACCAATATTTTGTGAATTGCTTATCAGGTCTTGCCATGTTTTTGCTTTGGAAAAATCATACGGGGTACTGCTCAGCGGCAGTAAGTGATAAAGGCCGGGGGATTGAGAAAATATCTGCAGCAATTCTTTTTTGCCATGTTTCAAATCGATCATGCTGAGCTTGCTGATGTTGCCGCCACGGCCGCTCAGTGTTTCTGGAATTAAGAAGGAACCGCCCAGTGGAGCACCAAGAAATAACAATTTAAAATTTGGCGAATTGTTCAATGCCTGCCATTGCGATCCACCTAAAATAAATTCCCGGAAAAATACACCACCCATACTGTGTGCAATAATATGAATGGGTTGTTTTTTTGTCAGTAATATTTTAATGGTATCATCCAGTTTTTTTGCTTCGTCGGTTAATGATTTTCTCCAGTCGTAACCAAAGGGCAGTACATCATATTTGTTGGATAAATATTTTACCAGTTTGCGGTAGCTGCTTCCCATCAGCGAAGGGGCGGTGATGTTGCCTGCAGTGATGTCTAACTTTATCAAATCACCTTTTACAAAACTCCAGAAATCAACCCACACTTTATCTTCATCCCTGTACAGGTTGCTGCCCATAATGCCCGGCAGGATAATTGCGATTGGTTTAGTGCCGGTAATTTTATCCAAATCCATTTTTACTTCTGACGTAATGAATGGCAATGCAGCATTCCTGTTGGCATCGGAAATATCTGCTTCCTGCAAAGTTTTAAAACCCACTATCACATCCGTGGCGGCACTCAATGCCCTCACAATCGCATCCTGCGAATCTTTGCTGCGGAAATAATGAATGTGGTCGGTGCCTTTTGCATCATCTAAGAAAAACCAGATATCTTTTTTCCTTGGTGTGCCAAAATACATCGACCAGGTATCCACCACCATATCATTTTTTCGCCTGAAATACAGCTTGGTTAAAATCACCAGCAGGGCTTTCAGTTCTGCATGAAGGGTGCAGTTGCCGGAGATTACAGTGAGTGGTGCTTCAATAATATTGGCCGGGTTATTCAACATTTTTATAAATGCCGAATCGGGCACCATTGCTTCAATGCCTGGCAATACATCTACATTGCTTTTGGTGGCGGCCACTTCTGCCAGTAATGATTTTACACCTGCATACACCGGGTTGGCAGCAATGCCGGTGCTGATGCCGATGAAATTTAAAATCGTGTTGAGGTAATGATCCAGCCTGTCTGCCAGCAGCGATGTTCCCATCGAAGGGCTTGCCACCCGGATGAATTTTGATACGGTAATATTTTTCTTTTTTGTCAGCGCATTAATTTCGGCCATGTTCTTTTTATGTTCACTGCCATCAACAAAAAGATTCATCTACACATCACTAAAACCAAGGTTAGTATTTGACGAACTGCACCTTGCCAGTAAATCCCCTACCAAACCACCACGGCTGTGGGTGATTAAATGCAGGGAGCAATTGGCAGGCAACAGTTGCAGCAAATCCACCACATTTTGCAAAGGTGATTGAGTAAAAGTTTTATGATCGAAGGTTAAAATATTGTCGCCATAGATGGAAGTGAGATAATTCCAGAGGCCATACTGCCTGTTATCTGTCAATGCCCCAAAAGCTCCTTCTGTATTGGAATTAGTGCCGTGGATAAATAATAAAAATGGTTTGTTTACTTCAGTGATGGTGCTGGCAATTTTTTTTCTCATCGCATTGTCCAGCAAAAAAAGGCCCGGCTGTGGCTGTACTTTATCTTCCACTTTTTGCGCCAGCTCATGTACTGCATTTCCTCAATGGCAGTTTGTTTTTTCTTAAAGAAATTGAAAACATTGATGGCAAGATCCTGTATGATATTCCGGTCGCTGGTAGTTTGCAGGGCGGAGGGTACTTCAAACCCATCTTCATCCATTCCTCTTTTACCGGTGAGGTTAAATATTTCCTGGAACTCAGTGGCATTCCCAATCCAGGTGCTGCTGTCTTCAAATTTTATTTCTACAATGTCATCCTCATTGTGTACTTCAATTTCTTTTCAGGAGCCAAGGCTACGGGTGTTGCTTACTGTTACTGACTTTACCAGTTCAAAACCCTCGAAGGGGAATTGTCATTGGCAATATCGTTCTCACTTCCATTAATGATTAATTTACGGAGCATGGGTTTGCTTTTTAGGGGTTACTAAATTAGCAGGGCGGAATTTTTTTTGCAAGTGGAAGGAGAGGCAGAATAAAATAATGATTTTATCCAGTTTTTAAAATAAATGGAGGGTTTATTTTGCGTTAGCTTTTCAGGCAAATAGCTTACAGCGATTTTTTATAGGGGTAATTGGGGATTACAACTAATTATTAAAAATGGGAGGCTGAATGATGCAAATAAAAAAACCATCAAGCTTTGTTTATATATCAGTTTGCACTTTTATACTTACTAACCCGATGGTTTCGTGGCTACATTTCATCTTTTTACAGATCATTTGCAACCTTCAGAAAACTTACGTTTTGTTTCCAAAATTTCTGCTCTCTTATTGTAACATAAAGGTATGTAGGCAACAAAGCAGTTGCAAATTTTTGGGCTTGTTGTTTTGCACCTGTTTGGCACATTGTAATGCACATTTTGTTGCGCTAAAAAGCAGGTGCATTTCCTGGTGTATTGAACACTTTTACATAAATCTAAAATTATTTTTGTTGGAGTAAAATATTATTTCATCTAAAAAAAATAACTGTATTTAATTGTAAGGGATTATAAAAATCACCGTATCAATAGAAAAATATACAGATGAAAAAATTATCAATGCTGGCAGCTTGTTGTTTATTAATAGTTATTGCAGGCTTTGCCCAAAAAGCAACCGTTTTTAATACCAGTGGCAAGGCCATTCATGGATATGATGCAGTAGCATTTTTTACTGACAGCAGTGCAGTGAAAGGGAATCAAGAACTTACATACAGCTGGCAAAATACCAACTGGCTGTTTGCAAATAAAGAACACCTGGATGCTTTTAAAACAGCACCTGAAAAGTATGCCCCTCAATATGGCGGCTATTGTGCCTACGGTACATCAGAGGGACATAAAGCCCCCACGGACATTGATACCTGGACAATTGTAGGCGGTAAACTATATTTTAACTATGATAAAAAAGTACAGGGTTTTTGGCTAAAAGATCAACAGCAACTGATAAAGAAAGCTGATAAAATATGGCCGGAAATAAAAAATCAGGAATAGTAAAAATCCTTCCGGCTATATTGAACCAGTAGTTTATTTATTCTCTTCTTCTGTAACCGGGGTAGAAAATGCAGCACCAATGCTGTGCATTAAACTGGAGATCGGGCCTTCCATTTTATTGGTATTATCATCGAGTGTGTTATCATGCAGCAACTCCCCCATATTTAATGCAGCAGGCAGGTACAGTAAAATAGTATTCCGCTGGTTGCTGAAAAAAAGTTTTACTTCCTTCACTCCTGCATCGGCAGATAAATTTTCTTTTACCACTTTCACTGCTTCACCGGCAATGGCGTTCATTTTTGTAATAGGGTCTTCGCCAGATTGTTTGGAATAAGATGAAATGGTTTGCACCACTTCTTTTTTATTATCTAGAAATATTTTGCTTACCCAGTTTGTGGAAGAATCGCCCCGTAAAAAATCTGTTGCCCCATCATCTGACTGCACATATTTATACAAGGCAGTAAGCACAGCAGGGATAGCTGCCTGGCTAAATTTATCTTCATCCGGTGTGGTTGTATCTTCCACTACCTGTTGCGTATTGGGATCTATCTTTTGCAATGCAGGGTAGGCTAAGTTTTGTTGTATTGTTTCTAAAAGATTTATTGACATGCCGATTAATTTTATGGTTGATGAAAAATATTTTTCATTAACCATAAAGGATAAAATCATGCCAACAGGCAGCAATAAATTATCGGTGAATATTTTAACTGATTGATAAGAAGATTTACAATAAGTATTATCATAAACCAAAACCTTTCTTTTTATTACAATTTATCCTGCTGTCCTTTTTCCAGTTCATCCACCCTCTGTACCAGTTTATCAAGATTGCGGAAATGAATATAAATTTTGCGGTACTTGCTTATTTCAAAAGCAGGAGAACCCATGTAGGTTTCACCAGGCTTGGTAATACTTTTGGAGATGCCTGTTTGGGCTGTCATTGAAGTATTGTCGGCAATGGTTAAATGCCCTACCATACCTACCTGTCCGCTGATCATACAATTTTTTCCTACTTTGGTAGAACCACCTACCAGGCTTTGTGCAGCAAAATAAGTGCCCTCGCCAATTTCTGCATTGTGGGCTATGTGTATCATGTTGTCAAACTTTACTCCCTTGCGTAAAATAGTTGAGCCAAGCGTTGCCCTGTCAATGGCACAATTGGCACCCAGTTCCACATCATCTTCAATGATTACATTACCAATCTGCGGAACTTTTTTTACATCACTCTCAGGATTAAAACGGAAGCCATCACTGCCGATTACTGTGCCGGAATGGATGATGCAATTTTTACCGATTACTGTTTCAGAATAAATTTTTACACCGGCAAATAAAGTTGTGTTGTCGCCAATTACTGTATTGTCGCCGATGTATACCTGCGGATAAATTTTTACATTATTTCCAATCACTGCATTCTCTCCAATTACTGCAAAATCACCTACATAAATATCATTGCCCAAAGTGGCTGTTGCTGATATGCTGCACATTTTGGCAATCCCTTTTTTATTCAGTTTTACCTGGTTGTACATTTCCAGCAAAGTAGCAAATGCGGCGGCGGCACTTGCCACTCTTATAAGCGTAGGAGCTACGGCTGCAGTAAGTTCCAGACTATCTTCTACTATTACGATTGATGCTTGTGTATTGTACAGGTACTGGTTATATTTTGGATTGGATAAAAAAGAAATAGAACCCGGAACACCTTCTTCTATCTTGGATAATTTACTGGCACTAACATCTGCATTACCTTCTATTTTGCCATTGACTAATCCGGCTATTTGTTGCGCTGTAAATTTCATTGCTTCGTTTTTAATAAAAAAAATAAGGACGTGAAATTAAGCTAATTGATTTTATTGAAACAATATCTGCAGATGGGTAATTTACAATTGAAATAAGACTAAAGAGTAGTGGGATGAAAAGCACTTATTTATAAATGTCTTTTCTATGCCCGATATCAATTATGAAAATAGTAAGGATATTATCTTCCATAGTATAAATAATACGATAATCCCAACCCTGATTCTGTAGCCAGGTCTCCCTGTTAATTTCTTACATCCCGTCGGTCTGGGATCTGAGCTAAGACGATTGACAGCTTTTACAATACGGTTAAAATGTGGAGGAGGAATTTTACCCAATTGCTTTAGGGCATTGCGATCAATAACAAGCTGGTACATTATTTCTTTCTTTTGACTTTCAATTCTTTTACAGCCTCAGCAAATGGGATGAAATCTGGCTTGCGCTTCATAGCCTTGTCATAAGCTTTAATGTCTTCCATTTCTTCTGCCAGTGCTACCAGTTTTTTATATTGGTTCATAGGAATTTGTACAGCGAATGGTTTTCCTTTTTTATCTATTACTATTTGTTCTGTAATACTCATAATAATTTATTGACAAACAAATTTACTGAAAATGATCTGCACTGCAAATGAATAATCACAGAGACAGGGTGATGGAATAAAAAGATTAACTATATGAAACTTCTTTGCATAGTTTCTTCCATTCCATCCTATTCATTTAGTTTTGCCTTCATGGCAAAAAATATTATTTACGACATCATCATCATTGGCGGCGGTCCTATCGGTTTGGCCTGTGGTATTGAAGCACAGAAAGCAGGCCTGTCGCATCTGATAATAGAAAAAGGAGCATTTGTAAATTCATTGTACCACTATCCTGTTAACATGACTTTCTTCTCCACTTCTGAAAGACTGGAGATTGGTAATATTCCTTTTGTAAGCAACAATCCAAAGCCCAGCAGAAATGAAGCACTGGAATATTACCGCAGGGCAGTTGTTGCTTTCAATCTTAATCTTCATTTATTTGAAGAAGTAAAAAATACCAGTAAGGAAGGAGATGAGTTTAGCGTTATCACTTCGAAGGAAAATTACAAAGCTAAAAAAATAATTATTGCCACTGGTTTTTACGACATCCCTTTTTTGCTGAATGTAAAAGGAGAGGAACTGTCCAAAGTAACTCACTATTATCAAGATCCCAGCTTCTATGCTTTTCAAAAAGTACTGATTGTAGGTGCTAATAATTCGGCAGTGGATGCAGAATTGGAAACCTGGCGCAAGGGTGCCAAAGTAACGATGGTAATAAGAGAAGACGTAATTGGAAGAAGGGTGAAATATTGGGTGAAGCCAGATATTGAAAACAGGATAAATGAAGGTTCCATCAAAGCTTATTTTAACTCCACCATTCATGAAATAAAAGATCACGAAGTATTAATTAAGACAGCCGAAGGTATCGTTGCAGTTCCAAATGATTTTGTGATTGCTGCCACAGGATATCAGCCCAACCTGTCTTTTCTTGAAAAGTTGGGTGTGGGTTTAAGTGATAATGAAAACCGTACGCCTGTTTATAATGACGATACACATGAGACCAATATTAAAGGTGTTTATCTTGCCGGAGTAATTTGCGGTGGCATGGATACCCACAGCCTGTTTATAGAAAACTCAAGAGAACATGCGGTGAAAATTGTAAAAAATATTTTGGCTAAGCAACCCCTTTAAAAATTCGACGGTTGCGGTAATTAAATAAGGAAACAAAACAGCGATTATCATACCACAAAAAATAAGTACGCCGCTAACCTGCACCATTTTTTTTCTGCTGAATTTCTCTGCCAGTTTATCACCCACAAACCTGCCCGTGGCTCTTTTGAAGATAATTTTTAAAATCAAGTTGGTAAAAGATGTTGCTGAATTAAATGGAATTGTAATGGAGATAAAGCAGACTTATTTTTTTACAATAAAAAATAAAAGATTAGAAAACCGATTGGACAAACACGCCTGTGTAAAATTGTTAATGAACGGATAATAACTTGATATTTTAATTTATATTTAGAGGTATTATCAAGTTTCTCCTTTAATTTTTGGAAGATTCGCTTATAACCTAATACTACTTTTTTATGAGAAAATCATTCTTAACTACAAGCACCTGTATGGTATTGCTTTTCATTACACAGGTATTGCAGGCACAAACCAGCATTCATGGTTTTATAAAATCAGATGATAATAAATTCATTGCCGGCACCAGTGTGTTGTTGCTGAATGAAAAGGACTCTGCATTAATTAAAGGAACCATTACACCGGCTTCCGGGAAATTTAATTTTGAAAACATACAGCCAGGCAATTACATTATCAGCGCTTCTTCTTCGGGGTTTAATTTTTATTACAGTAAACCAATTGCCATTACCAATAAGCAGGAAGCAGATGCCGGTACCATTCAATTGACCAAAGAAACTGTGGAGCTGAATACAGTGGTGCATGTTACCCGTAAGCCAATGTTTGAACAGAAGATAGACCGTATGGTGATCAATGTAAAAAGCAGCATTACAGCTGCCGGCGGAACAGCCCTGGAAATATTGGAAAAATCTCCCGGCGTAGTGGTGAACCGGCAGAATAATTCTATCGGGCTCAACGGAAAAGAAGGAGTGGTAGTAATGATCAATGGCAAAGTGACCCGTATGCCTTCAGACGCACTGGTACAAATGCTGAATGGTATGAATGCTTCTAATATTGAAAAGATTGAACTGATTACTACCCCGCCTGCAAACTTTGATGCAGAGGGCAATGCAGGCTTTATCAATATTGTAATGATCACCAATCCCAATAAGGGGTTAAACGGTTCTTATTCCCTCACTATGGGTTATGGAAATGGGGTTTCACCGGCTGGGGCATTGAATTTTAACTATCGCAATAAAACCATCAATTTGTATGGCGATTATTCTTTTACCTGGAGGAATCCTGTACAGGATTGGTATTTTTATCACCGGCTAAATCAACAAAACACGGTAGTTGAAAATACTTCATTATCAAACCGGCATACTCATGCCGGTGAACAGATTGCACATCTTGGGTTGGACATTCAGATTACTCCCAAAACTATTATCGGTGCCGTTGTGGGGGGATTTCAAAGCAGGTGGGATATGACAGCCTATAACAATCTTACAATTGCAAAAAACAGCATTCCTGATACCCTTGTTTCTATTGTGAATACAGAACTGAATGCGTGGAAACATTTCATGGCCAATATTAATTTTTCACACAAATTCAGTGAGACGGAAAATATTGCTGCTGATATAGATTACCTCTATTACAAGGATAATAATCCCAACAGTTATATTAATAAATATGCTGACGGTAATGGTGCCCCACTGAGTGAAGAACTGACCCGGAGCAGTAAACTCACTCCTTTTACTATTTGGGCGGGCAAAATGGATTATACAAAGAAGATCAATAAAAAAGTAAATGCTGAAGTTGGTATTAAACTCACCAGCTCCACCTTCACCAATGATGTGGCGGTGGAAACACAGGCACAAAACAACTGGGTAAAAGATACCAGCCTCACGTCAAAGTATAACCTGCAAGAATATATTGCAGCAGCATATACCGCTGTCAGCATAGAAGCTTCTGTCAAAACCGGTATCAAATTAGGATTGCGGTATGAGTACACCAGGTCCAACCTGGGCAGTGCCGAACGAAAAAATATTGTGGACAGAAAATACGGCCGTTTTTTTCCAAGTGTTTTTGTAAGTCATAAACTGAATGAAAATAAATCCATCAACCTGTCGTACAGCCGCCGCATTACCCGGCCTACTTTTAAAGACATGGCGCCATTTGTAATCTTCATCGATCCCTATACTTTCTTTTCAGGGAACAGTGGTCTGCAGCCGGCTTTTTCCAATGTGTATAAGGCAGATTACCTGTATAAGAGTTTTGTATTGTCTGTTTCCTACACCAATGAAGATGAATCCATCGCTGGGTTTCAGCCCAAGACATCCACGAATAACAAGCAGATTTATGCTGCTGAAAATTTAGATAATATCAAAACAGTTAACCTCAGCTTGTCCATCCCCATCACCGTTACCAAGTGGTGGAATATGCAAAACAATATACAGGGAAACTGGCAGCGTTTACAAACTACCTATGCCAAGGGGCTGTTTAGTGTAGAGCAGAAAAATTTCAGTTTCAACAGCTCCCAGAATTTTATATTGCCAAAAAATTACAGCATGGAGCTGTCTGGTTTTTACCGGTCCAAAGGTTTATTTGGTGCAGCCGTAATAAGCGCCATGGGAGTGATGAATTTTGGGGTGCAGAAAAAATTTGGCGATAATAAAAGCAGGCTAAAACTTTCCCTTAATAATATTTTTAACAGCGGGGTATTTAAAGGCATCACCGATATTCCGTCGGAAAATGTGTACTCCTCCGTGAATCTTACATTTATGTTCCGTACGGTGAGTGCCACTTATTCTTACAATTTTGGCAACAATAAATTGAAAGATAAAAGAGAACACAGCACTGCTTCGGAGGAAGAGCAGGGCAGGGTGAAGTAAAACTTATAGTCTAAAAAATTTCTGCAGCAATCCGTAAAATCCCATGTTTCATATTTTGTTCCCGGATAAAATTTACATCTTTTTAAAAGATGTAAATTTTCCATTATCTTCAAAACAAAATTGCTTCCATGTCCAAATATATTCTTGCACTCGACCAGGGCACCACCAGTTCCAGGGCCATCATCTTTGATCACAGCGGTGCCATTATTGTTACGGCACAAAAAGAGTTTACACAAATTTTTCCGCAGCCCGGCTGGGTGGAGCATGACCCGATGGAAATATGGAGTACACAACTGGGAGTGGCAGCAGAAGCCATCAGCAAAGCAGGATTGACACCGCAGGATATTGCCGCCATCGGCATTACCAATCAACGGGAAACAACGGTGGTGTGGGAGAGGGTTACAGGCAAACCAATCTACAACGCCATTGTGTGGCAGGACAGAAGAACCGCCGCTTTTTGTGATGAACTGAAAGCAAGACAGGTGGAGAATGTAATTCGCCAAAGTACCGGCCTGGTGCTTGATGCCTATTTCAGCGGCACCAAAATAAGGTGGATACTCGACAATGTAGAAGGTGCCAGGGAGAAGGCGAAAAAGGGGCAATTGTGTTTTGGCACCATTGATACCTGGCTGCTTTGGAACCTTACTAACGGTGAGGTACATGCCACCGATGTAAGCAATGCCAGCAGAACGATGCTGTGCAATATCAACACCGGACAGTGGGATGGACAACTGCAGGATATACTGGGTGTGCCGGGCAATATGCTGCCAACCATTAAAAGCAGCAGCGAAATTTTTGGATATACTTCCGGTGCTTTCAGCAACAGTAAAATTCCAATCGCCGGTATTGCAGGCGATCAGCAGGCAGCCTTGTTTGGGCAGCTGTGTACCGAACCGGGCATGGTAAAAAATACCTACGGCACCGGCTGCTTTATGCTGATGAACACAGGAGACAAACCAGTACAGTCCAATAATAATTTACTCACCACCATTGCCTGGAAAGTAAATGGCATTACACAATACGCACTGGAAGGAAGTGTGTTTATTGCCGGTGCTGTCACCCAATGGCTTAGGGATGGATTGGGTATCATCAAAACTTCAGCAGAAATAGAAACATTGGCGAAGCAGGTGGATACTAACGGTGGTGTTTACCTTGTTCCGGCATTTACCGGCCTTGGTGCTCCTTACTGGAAACAGGATGCCAGAGGAACGATCACCGGTATTACAAGAGGCACTACGGCTGCACATTTTGCCAGGGCTGCACTGGAGAGCATTGCCTATCAAACTATGGATGTGCTGCAGGCGATGGAAAATGATTCCGGTATTTCAATAAAAGAATTAAGAGTGGATGGTGGCGCTACGGTGAATGATCTGCTGATGCAGTTTCAAAGCGATATGCTGAATACCAAAGTGCTGCGGCCAACGGTTACAGAAACAACTGCTTTGGGTGCTGCTTATTTAGCCGGCCTTGCAGTAGGCTACTGGCCCAGCATTAATGCGATACAACAACAGTGGCAGATTGATAAAACATTTTCTCCTGCCATGCCGGAGGAAGAAAGAACACAATTAAAAAAAGGATGGGAGCAGGCGGTGAAGGCAACGATTAGTTTTTAAGTAAGTGGTAAAAAGGCAGAGAGGCAAGTAGGCAAGAGGTGAGGAGGGTAAATTAACAGCTGTTACTGCAACAAAAATATAATACGCTAACAAATTGTAAAAGCCCCAGCCCCCCTCCTTAAGGAGAGGGGCTGGGGTGAGGTGAATGCAAAGAGACAAATCCATACAACAACTACACAATGCTTCCCAATGGGATATCATCATCATCGGCGGCGGGGCTACCGGCTTGGGTTGTGCAGTAGATGCTGCCAGCCGTGGATACAAAACTTTGTTACTAGAAAAATATGATTTTGCAAAAGGAACATCCAGCCGTGCCACCAAGTTGGTGCATGGTGGTGTCAGGTATTTGAAGCAGGGCAACATAAGATTGGTGAGAGAAGCTTTGATAGAAAGAGGAAGGCTGTTAAAGAATGCACCGCATGTTTGTCACACACTGGCGTTTGTTGTGCCGTTTTATAAATGGTGGCAAAAATGGTATTATGGTTTTGGTTTGTGGATGTATGAATTGCTTTCAGGGAAATTGAGTTTGGGGCCAACAAAATTTTTATCAAAAAAAGGAGCTTTGCGAAACCTGCCAGACCTGGAAGCTGAAAAATTAAATGGCGGCGTATTGTACTTTGACGGTCAGTTTGATGACAGCCGGCTTGCAGTAAACCTTGCACAGACAGCAACAGAGCACGGAGCCACGGTAATCAATTATATTGCTGTAGCAGATTTTATTAAAGAAGAAAAAATCATTAAAGGAGTAATTGCAAAAGATGAATTAAGTAATGAACAGTTTGAAATTAAAGCAACCGTTGTAATTAATGCCACCGGTGTATTTGCAGATGAATTATTACAATTGGCAGAAGGTCACAAAGAACAAACTATTGCCCCATCGCAGGGAATACATTTGGTGGTAGACAAACATTTTTTTAAAGGTATAACAGGATTGATGGTTCCTAAAACAGATGATGGCCGTGTGTTGTTTGCCATTCCCTGGCATGATAAATTATTGTTGGGTACTACGGATACGCCTGTTGAAAATATTGTTACTGAACCAAAGCCATTGAAAGAGGAAATTGATTTTGTAATCAGTCATTTTAACCGCTACGCAAGTTCGGCTATTGGTTACAGTGATGTGCTTTCAGTATTTGCCGGACTGAGGCCATTGGCAAAAAGCAGTGATACCAAAAAAACAGCAGTAATGCCAAGGGATCATCATGTGGCAGTATTGCCTTCTGGCTTGATACATGTAACTGGCGGTAAATGGACAACCTACCGCAGCATGGCAGAACATGCAGTGGATAAAGCAGTGCATCATGCAGGATTAAAATGGGCAGATTGCAAAACAAAAAATCTCCGGTTGCATGGATGGGTTATAAAAAATGATGACAGCTGGTTATCAATCTACGGCAGTGATGCAGTATTGATAAAAAAAATGATGGAAGAAGAGATTTCATTACAGGAAAAAATCCATCCGCAATATCCTTACAGTAAAGCAGAAGTAAAGTGGATGATACAAAATGAAATGGCAATAACAGTGGAAGATATTTTGGCAAGAAGGATACGCTTATTGTTTTTAGATGCCAAAGCGGCAATAGAAGCAGCGCCTGCAGTTGCAAAAATTATGGCCGGCGAAATGGATAAAGATGAAACATGGGAACATGATCAAATCAATACATTTAAAAATTTAGCAGCTGGTTATTTACTGTAATGAAGAAATAAAAATTGCATTTACTCACCACTTATAATTCATCACTCAAAATTCAAAAACATGACTCCATTTATTTCTGAATTTGTCGGCACATCTATTTTATTGTTGCTTGGTAATGGCGTTGTGGCCAATGTGGTGTTGAGTAAAACAAAAGGCAATGGCAGTGGATGGATTGTAATAACCTTGGGCTGGGCCATGGCAGTGTTTGTGGGTGTGTATGCAAGTGCTGCCGCCAGTGGTGCACATTTGAACCCTGCCATTACCATTGGCCTTGCAATGAAAAGTGGCGACTGGAGCAATGTGCCATTGTACATCGCTGCACAAACGCTGGGTGCCATGTTTGGATCTTTTTTGGTATGGATCAGTTACAGGCAACATTTTGATGAGACAGAAAATAAAGATTTAAAGCTGGCCGTATTTTGCACTACCCCTGCAATCAAAAATCCATTTTATAATTTTTTAAGTGAAATGATTGGCACATTTGTGTTGATGCTGGGCGTATTATTTTTAAGTTCGCCTGAATCTAAATTGGGTTCTTTGGATGCTTTACCCGTAGCATTACTGGTGCTGGCTATTGGGTTGTCTTTAGGGGGCAGTACCGGCTATGCCATTAACCCTGCCCGTGATTTTGGATCGAGACTGGCACATTTTATTTTGCCCATAAAAAATAAAAGGGATAGCGATTGGAGTTATAGCTGGATACCGGTGCTGGCGCCAATTACCGGTGCAGTACTGGCAGTGTTGGTTTATAAATTGATTGCTTAATAAACCGCCTATTCACAAATTTTTGTTAATCGGTTGATGGCAGTGCAGCATAAAAAACCGTTTCATGTTCTTGGTAAAAAACTTAACCAACATGAAAAAAATCACTCTGGCTTTTGTAAGCCTCTTACTCATTCAATTAACACATGCACAGGTTTCAAAAGGCAGCCTCTTTACCGGCGGGTCGGTCAATGTAAACAGTACTACAATTGATAATAGTTTTGGAAGTACTACCAATACCAGTAAAACCAGTGGCTGGTCTGTATCACCGCAAATCGGAACGGCAATCCAGCAAAACAAAATTATCGGTGTTCAGTTATTTGCCGGAGGCAATAGTTCTGAAAATACCAGTAACAATGTCTCAAAAGGCTCCAACAATAATTATGGGGTCGGTATTTTTTACCGGCAGTATTTTCCAATAGCCAGTAAATGGATGTTGTTTGGACAGGCTGCTCTATTGGGAAATTTTGGTAATGGTGAAAGCTCCAGCCAGGGAATTAAAACTGATAAAAGCAGCAGCTGGGGAATCGGGCTTGGTATTTCACCGGGCATCACTTACCAGGCAGGAAAAAAAGTATGGCTGGAGGCAAGTCTTAGTAATTTGTTGGGCATTAATTATTACTCTCAAAAAACAGATAACCTCAGCCAGTCTGGTTCAGTTACCTCCACTTCAAAACGAAAAGATTTTTCAGCCAATGCCAATTGGAATGGTTTTAATAATATCAATCTTGGTATTCGTTGGATCATCCCTAAATCCTAAAGTAATTATATACAGACTGTGCAACAACAGCCTGTATATTTTATAAAGTCATCGGGGCAGCGAAAGAATTGTCTTAAATGCATCGTTGTAATTCTCTGTATAACTTAACAGCCGTTATCTTAAATTTACAATCTTTTTGATAAGAAGATTTTACAATGAAGAAATGCTTACTCCTGTTTTTTATTTTTCTTGCTGTTGCCGCTTTGCAAAGTCATGCACAGTTTTCCCGTTACATTATCCGCTTAAAAAATAAAACCGGCACGCCTTATTCTGTTGCTAATCCGGCTCAATTCATCACCCAACGTGCCATTGACCGCAGAACAAAGTATAGTATTGCAATAGATGAAACCGATTTGCCAATAACACCGGGATATATTGACAGCATCCGTTTAGCAGGCAGTGTCACAATTCTTAATGTGAGCAAATGGCTCAACCAGGTTTGTATTTCCACTACCGATGCCACCGCATTGGCCAAAATAAATTCCTTCAGTTTTGTGTTGGCTTCCTCGCCTGCCGGGGCTAGGTTATCCGGAGCATCGCAACTCGTAAACAAACAACTGGATCCGCCACTCAGGCTTACACCTGCCGCCCCGGTTGCTGTTCAAAACGTTACTGATTTTTACAATTATGGATCCTCTTACAACCAGGTGCATTTGCACAACTTAGATTTTTTACACAACCAGGGCTTCCGTGGGCAGGGTATGCAAATGGCAATTATTGATGATGGTTTTTTTAATTATTCATCATTACCCACTTTTGACAGTGCAAGAATCAACAACCAAATATTAGGCACCTGGGATTTTGTATCCAACAACAGCACTGTTGCTGATGATGACAGCCACGGAATGGAATGCTTCAGCACCATTGCCGCTAACATGCCCGGCAATTTTATCGGCACAGCACCTGCGGCTGCTTACTATTTATACCGCACCGAAGATGTAGCAACAGAATACCCCGTGGAAGAACAAAACTGGGCAGCCGCAGCAGAAAGGGCAGACAGCCTGGGTGTGGATGTTTTATCCGTTTCACTTGGCTACAATACTTTTGACAACAGCATTTTCAATCATACTTATGCAGACATGACGGGCAACACCACCATCATTGCCCGTGCTGCCAACTTTGCTGCCAGTAAAGGAATCCTGGTGGTGGCAGCAGCAGGCAATGAAGGCAACAGCAGCTGGCATTATGTAACTACCTTAGGCGATGCCGATAGTGCCCTTACGGTAGGGGCTGTCAATATCAACCGGCAGGTGGCAGGCTTCAGCAGTTATGGGCCTAACAGTGATGGACAGATAAAACCAGATGTGGCAGCTGTTGGTATAAATGCAGTTGTTGCCAATCCTAATTCGGGGCAGCCTTCTTTTGGTAACGGTACTTCTTTTGCCTGCCCCATTATGGCGGGAGTATCTATCTGTTTGTGGCAGGCATTTCCTGAATTAAAAAATCTTGATATTATTGATGGGCTGCATCAGTCAGCAGATAAATTTATAAGCCCCGATGACCGTACCGGTTATGGTGTGCCGGATGTAAAAATGGCATTTGTAAATTTTATTAAAAAGCTGCATACCCAATCGGCGGCCATCAATAATTGCAATGCAGTATTTGATTACAGC
This sequence comes from Chitinophagaceae bacterium, assembly GCA_031368105.1. GTDB lineage: Bacteria > Bacteroidota > Bacteroidia > Chitinophagales > Chitinophagaceae > Ferruginibacter. Next base: position 64,529 of record JANLQY010000082.1, on the reverse strand, counting down.
ATCAAGGCTTCGGCAAATATGAATGTGGTGATAGAAAGACAATTGCCCTCGGATACAAATTATGTTGCTGTCGGCACACAAAATTTTACCGGCAGTTTTGCCAACCGTATTTTTAATTATACTGATTCGCTGGATGCTTACACAACAGGTGTAATTATTAAGTACCGTTTTAAAATGAACATTGGCACCGACACAAGTTTTTATGTGGACTCTGCCAGTTTATCTTACAACAGTCTTTGCCCCACTGCTGCCGAAAGAAAAATATGCCCGGCTGCAGCAACTTATTTTTCTGTAACTCCGGCACCTGCCGGCTACACTTACCAATGGCAGGTAAATAAGGGCAGCGGCTTTATTGATATTGCCAATGACAATGTGTACAGCGGCACCGGCAGCAATTTGTTGATCCTGAAAAATATCCCTGATTCTTTTTATGGTTATCAATACCGCTGTCTTCAAACAAATGAAACAGTTACTTTCTACAGCACACCCATTACTTTAAAATTTACCAGCTCCTGGACAGGCACTGTAAGTACCGCCTGGGAAGACAGCCGCAACTGGAGCTGTGGCATTGTTCCAACACAATATATTGATGTCATCATTAAAAACGCCGCCAGCAATTATCCTCTTGTAAACTCCAATGCTTTCTGTCATGCACTCAGTACTTTGTCGGGAACTTCAGTTACCGTTAAGGCTGGGTTTAAGTTGGCGGTGACGGGGCATTAATATCCTGAGGTCGTTATCCTCACCCAACACTGTCTGGGCTTTTTAGTATTGCCATGTTATTAAATAACCAAATAGGCAAAAGTGTTCACTTTCGTATTTAATATTGTTTTTTATGTATAGATTTATAAATCAATTTTATTTGAGCAAAATAAAAAACACTTTCGCTTATTTATGAGTTGGTGGCAATTATCACAAAAACCCTAACTATTATGAAAAAATTAATTTTAACTGCACTATTTGCAATACTTGTTGGACACACAATGTTTGCACAAGACTATATCTATAAAAGAAACTCCTTTGGACAAATTGAAGTGTTTGAATCTTCAAATGGATTTCCGCAAGGACAGAAATTAGCCACAATAAAAAGAAATATCTATGGTTATATAGAAGTTGAAAACTCAAAGGGTTCTCAAAATATTACCACTACAGAAAACCCTTATTCAAGGATGCCTACAATAACACCAATAACACCTTATTTAGCTCCAGTTGTGAGTATAATGAATACCATTAATACCTTCATTGAGGTAAATAAAAAAGTTGCAGCTTCTCAAAATAATCAAACCCTTTCACGTGATGGAGTTGCAAAATATAAAGCAACAATGGAAAAAATGGCACAACAATATACTCAATTTACAAACTTTTATAACTCAGTCCCAAATAAACCATCAAAAGTAAAAGATGGATGGCACAGTGTTGTTATAATGAGTTCGTCACTAGCTAAAGATTTTAATGAAATAAATAAAGCTGGCGGAATACAGCAAATAGAAAAACTTATACAATTAGGTTATGGTTATGTTGTTAATAATAAGCTTCAAAAAACTATTGAATGTAGTTTTACACAGACAGTTGAATTTGTGAAACCTTCAATATTATCTGGGAATGCCATAGAAAATTGCAAGACCTATTATAAATGGAAAGATTCGAAAGGAGTGCCAGACGAGGTTTACTTTATAGATTACATACTTGACGAAACTGAAATTGCTAGTTTACCATTGCTCGGCACATTCAAATTTAATTTTTCTGATAAAATCGAGGAGGGTGTTGCTGCTGTAATTTACAATAAAGACCCTGCTATTTATGGGGAAAATGGCGATCACTATGTATGTATGAAGTTAATGCCTAAATTGGCTGGAGGCTGGAGTGAAGAATTATCTTCTTTTATTAGTTATCCTGGGACCTACTATTATATTGCTTTAGATAAAAAGGGGAATAAATGGCATGGCAACTTTTCATTATCAAATAATTCATTTTCTTCTATAACATTAAAGCCGCAATAATGAACAATGCAGATTTTTTAAAATCAAAATTATCTACAGAAAATACGAAATTGATTTCTATAATAGATAGCCTTGATGGCAACAAACTTTCCTTATTAAAAAGGTATTATCTAAAAATTAAAAAGGCAAATGATAATGGCGATGTTGCCATAAAGCAAATTACAAAATAGACCCATGGTTATCTATCTATTACACTAACTGTAACTACCTCAATTGGCCTTTAACTTTTCGCCCCGATTGGCGCAAGGGTGTCGGGTGGGGTTGAGCGTTGGCAATCCTTGTATCGGGCAAAAGCCATCCTGTCTAAGAACTCCCCATCAGGCGCAGGACTCTGTCATCTTCTTTTCTCATAAAGACAAATAGCAATTCATCTGTTGAACGGAGCGTCGCCAATGCCGTTCAATCAAGGCTCAAAACCCTGTCACAAAAAATCCTACATCCAATTTCAGTTTTCAAATCCCAACCCTTACCTTTGCCGCCGAAAATCAAAAGCCACTTTCCCTTAGAGGCTTATCAAAATAATTTGATGTTTGTATTCAAATAATCCAAGCCCCCCTTTAGGGGATGGGGGCAAAAATCTTTATTTATGGCCAATACTGGTAAAATCAAATCAATCATCGGCGCTGTTGTAGACGTTCAGTTCGACAGCGGCAGCAAACTTCCCGAAATATTAAACGCTTTAGAGCTTACCCGTACCAATGGCGATAAGCTGGTACTCGAAGTGCAGCAGCACCTCGGCGAAGACAGCGTTCGTACCATTGCAATGGACGGAACCGAAGGTTTGGTTCGTGGTACGGTGGTGGTGGATACCGGTATCCCCATCTCAATGCCGGTAGGCGAAGCCATCAAAGGCCGCTTATTTAATGTAACGGGCGATGCCATTGATGGTTTGCCACAGGTAAGCAAAGTAGGTGGCCGTCCCATTCACGCCAAGCCGCCATTGTTTGAAGACCTGAGTACTGCCAACGAAATTTTGTTTACAGGTATCAAGGTAATTGACCTGATTGAGCCGTATGCAAAAGGTGGTAAGATCGGTTTGTTTGGTGGTGCCGGTGTGGGCAAAACAGTATTGATCCAGGAGTTAATTAATAATATCGCAAAAGCATACAGTGGTGTTTCCGTATTTGCAGGTGTGGGAGAAAGAACAAGGGAAGGAAATGATTTGATGAGAGAGATGATCGAAGCAGGTATCATGAATTATGGTGAAAAATTTAAGCACAGCATGGAAGAAGGCGGCTGGGATTTGAGCGCTGTGGATATGAAAGCACTGGAAGAAAGTAAAGCAACTTTTGTGTTTGGTCAAATGAACGAACCGCCAGGAGCAAGGGCAAGGGTAGCGTTGAGTGGTCTGACCATTGCAGAATATTACCGTGATGGTGAAGGCACCGGGCAGGGAAAAGACATTTTATTTTTCGTAGATAATATCTTCCGCTTTACACAGGCAGGTTCTGAAGTATCAGCATTGCTTGGCCGTATGCCGAGTGCGGTGGGGTATCAGCCAACGTTAGCAACAGAAATGGGATTGATGCAGGAAAGGATTACTTCTACCAAAAATGGTTCTATCACCTCTGTACAGGCGGTGTATGTACCTGCGGATGATTTAACCGATCCGGCTCCGGCAACAACATTTGCTCACTTAGATGCTACCACAGTATTAAGCCGTAAGATTGCGGATTTGGGTATCTATCCTGCGGTAGATCCACTGGATAGTACTTCAAGAATCTTAACACCGGGCATTGTAGGTGACGAACATTACAACTGTGCCAACAGGGTTAAATTAATTTTACAGCGTTATAAAGAATTACAGGATATCATTGCCATCCTTGGTTTGGATGAATTGAGTGATGATGATAAACAAACGGTATCAAGAGCCCGTAAGGTTCAGCGTTTCTTATCACAGCCATTCTTTGTGGCAGAGCAGTTCACCGGTTTAAAAGGTGTGTTGGTTCCAATAGAAGATACCATCCGTGGTTTCAATGCAATTATGGACGGAGAAGTGGATGAGTACCCGGAAGCAGCATTCAACCTAGTAGGTACTTTGGAAGATGCAATTGAAAAAGGTAAGAAGTTGATGGCAGCAGCGCAGGCTTAATTGATTTGGTGATTTGAAGATTTGATGATGTGCCGATTAAAAGGCCATTACCAAATTACCAAATCATCAAATTATCAAATCAAAACAATGACATTAGAAATATTAACACCAGAACGTAAAATTTTCAGCGGCGATGTATATGGCGTACAATTGCCGGGCATCAGCGGTTTGTTTGAAGTATTAGACAAACATGCGCCAATGGTAAGTGCATTGAAAGCAGGCAAGCTGAAAATATTAACTGATAAATCATCTACTGTTTTATACAACATTCAGAGCGGCTTTGCCGAAATCCTCAACAATAAAACCACTGTGCTGGTGGAAGGTGCTGAAGAGTTGTAATCTTTTTTACCACTATTAATTACTTGTAAAAAAACCTGTGCTTCTGCACGGGTTTTTTGTTTTTGGGTATTTAGTTTCATAACCATTTAAGGGTATTGCAAATAACAATTGTTTGTATCGGCAGCTGGTGCCTGATGGCAGGTGGCAGCTGGAACAATGGCGGGCTTACACCTGCACATCCCTGTGGCTGGTGCAAGGCACAGCAAAACTGGCTAAATACAGTTACGCTGAGCAGTAACAAAAAAGCAGTTGCCATCCCGGATGTAAAAGATTCCAATACCATTTACCGGCTTTGGAAAGATGGCAGTTCCGGCAACGAATATTTTTTGGTTGAGAACAGGACAAAGAAAAAGTATGATAAATTTTTACCCGGAGAAGGCTTATTGATTTATCATATAGACGATGCCACTGACAGTAATGATAATGAACAGCATTATAAAGTAGCCCTGGTGCAGGCTGATGGAAAAAAACATTTAGAGGCCGGTACTAATGGCGGTGATACCGGTGATGTATGGCCTGGAACATCCAACAAAAAAACTTTTAGTGGCAGCAGTAAGCCAAACTCAAAATCTTACGGCAACATTAAAACAGATGTAGCTGTCAGAAATATAAAAAATACAGCCGGTACTATTACGGCTGATATGTTTGTAAAAACCGGCCCAGCTTTAGCAGCAGCTAAAAGTAAATCAAAATCGAAAGGAGGGAAAAGGTAACCGGGGGTTGTAAAGCTGTATCAATGGTTGTGTGTAATGAATAGGCAGTAAGTTATAAAGCATTGGTACAGCTTTTATTTCATTAATGTAAATTGAAGTTTCTTCTTTGATCTTCAACAATTATTTTGACAAATAATAAAATTTAATTTTACAGCTTAAAAAATAAAAAGTTCAATGGTACAAATGTTTCTCAATGCAGCATTGATAGCCGGTAATGTTACGGCAGTGGAAAAGTATGCAGCACAGGAAGGTTTTTATATTGTTACAATTGCAATAACGAATGCTGATGAAAAAGAAGAAAGTAAATTTTTAGGAGATGATATATCCGGTAAAGAAATAAAAATTTTAATAAGCGGTGATTTGCAAAAAAAACTGCAGCCACCAGTAATGATAACAGGCGAAATAAAAAAAGTAAACCCCATGCTGTGGCGAGCTGTAGAAGATACCTGGCAAATGCCTGCACCTGCAAAAAGATCTATTAAGCGGTCAATAAAAAAATAATTACAACAACAGCTTTCCTTTCAAATCAATTATCTGTTTGCTGTTTTACCTGCACATAACTCCATGCAAAAAAAGGAAGTAAAATAAAAATAAGTAAACCATACCAAGTACCGGTAATGCTGCTGATGGCCAATGCCCATACCAACAAATAAAGAGGGTAAAGTAAAAAAAGTAATCCTGTTACAATCGAATCATAATGCCCGGTATGTCTTGCTTTTTTCCATACCAGTTTTTGTATTGGTATATAAAGAAGGCAATGTGTAATGATACCTGCAAATGCAGGAAGAGTTAATATAACTTTTTTCAGCGGTGATACGGGAACAGTAAATACATCGGCCTGCTTTCTTTTATCTGCACTGTCTATTTCATACACCAGTTTTTTCAATTGCAATTCAATACTGTCAGTTACTTCATTCAGCAATTTGCCATTTTCATTCAGGCTGTTTACCAGTTGATTTTGTGTGATGAGGTTACCGATATTGATGTGTACATTTTTGCTAAATAAGTGGAAGCTGCTGTAGTTTAATCCGATGGGCAAAATCTTTACCGGAATACCCTGTTGCCAGGCAGAAACTGCAAGTCTTGCAGTACCTTTTTTTAGAGGCCGCAGGTGCCATTCATTTTCACAGAGTGCTTCTGTAAAGATTAGTACGGTGCCTTTATTTTTAAATAAACTAAGACACTCATCAAATGTATCATAATTGCGGTGAAGATGTTCTTTGCCTTCTCTTTCCCGGAACACGGGCAAAATATTTAAAGCCCTTAATATTGCAGCAATCCATTTCTTTTTAAAACTATCCCCTCTCGCCAATGAATACACTGGTTGATGAAATAAAGTATCTATAATCACTGCGTCCAAAACAGAATTGGGATGGTTAACGGCTAATATCAGCGGGCCATTGCTGTTTAGTAATTGCTGATTACGGAAGAGTATTTTTCGGCAATAAATTTTAATTGCCAGCTTGGAGTATATTTTAAAAAAGGAATAAAGCAAGCTGGGTTTTTTAGGTAAAAGGAACTTTGATAAAAATAGGAAGTATTTGTTTCAAAACTAAAATTTACTGTTGCCACCCGTCACTAAATTTTTTATTTCAATTGATGTACATTCACTTTAAATAAATTTTTGTATGATTTATTCTTTGGCAATGGTAAATGAATGTGCAGCTTTTCTGCAGCAAAAAGGAATTGATAAACCCATTGCAGGCATAGTGCTGGGTATTGGGCTTGGTGTATTGATAAATAAAATTGACATCAGGGTGGCTGTGCCGTATAAAGACATACCAAATTTTCCAGAAGCAAAAGTAGAATTTCACAAAGGCAATTTGATCTACGGTTTTTTAAATGAAGTACTCGTGCTTGTCATGCAGGGAAGATTTCATTATTATGAAGGGTACAGTATGCAGCAAATTACTTTTCCCATCAGGGTGATGAATGCGATCCTGATAATTTACAGCCTGTAAATATTGAAAACATTATTGCTGTTGCAGTAAAGGCAGATGAAAAGTTGAGTGCAGTTATTGCGGCGGCAATCGCCACATTAATTTAGTTGAGGGTCTATTGGGAAATTTATCATCATTTCATATTCGCCGCCCAAATGTTTCAGGCTGTCTTTCCAGATATTATCAGGCTGCTCATGAAAAATTAATTTTCGGGTAGCCGATACAGTCAGCCAGCTTTTTTCAGTCAGTTCTTCCGTCAACTGTCCATTTCCCCAGCCACTGTAGCCAATAAAAAAGCGGACTTTATCTAAATCAATTTCCTCATTTTTCACCATTGCCGACAGTATGCTGAAGTCACCACCCCAATACACCCCTTTCAATATTTCCAATCCGCCAGGAACTTTATCGGGATATTGGTGTAAAAAATGAATGGAATCCATCTGTACAGGCCCACCATAATACACGGGTATTTTGTGTCCATCAAAACCATCCATCAGTTCATCCAGAGTTTGGTCAAATTGCTTGTTGAGTACAAATCCAAAACTGCCTTCTTCCTGGTGTTCACACAAAAAAATTACAGTCCTCATAAAATTGGGGTCTTTTAAAAAGGGATCTGCAATCAATAATATGCCGGGAGCAGGTGAAACCATATCCCTAAAATAATTGATTATTTCTTTTTATTGATGAAACCGGGTAAGATATTTTTAGAATTAACAGAAGTTCTAAAACCTTCGTTAAATTTACTGTTTACAACAATTACCTTAGCTAAACACTTTTCACTGTTTTACTTTTGCCGGATGAAGAAAATTTTCCCCATCATCACCATACTGATTTTACTTTCACTGCTGGGGCTGATTTTTTTTCAGATACTCTGGTTAAAAGGAGCATTGGAATCGCAGAGAGAAAAATTTAATGAACACCTGGTGATGGCTACTTACCAGGTATCCGAAGACCTCATCCAGGAAAAAGGAAATCTCATTCCGCCATTGCTCAAAAAAAACCAGTCCATCTTTCCAAGCGAAAGACTGCAAATGGAATTTTTTGCTCCTACCATTGCACAAAAATTTACCAAGGACGAAATAAAGCAAATTATTCAACGGGCATTTGATAAACAGAACCTGAAAAAAGTGCCTTTTGAATTTTCCATTAGTTCCTTCTCTATTGTTGGCGAAGAATTGGTGTCGGAAAATTTTTATAAAATGCAGAATGACACCCTCAATAATATAAAGCAGGCCATTCCGCTGGAATCTCCAAGCGGTAGCAATACAGAAGGCATATCACCGCAGGAAGTATTAGTGATACTAATTCCACACGCCAAAAGTTTTATTTGGCAATCCATGACCTGGCTTATTGTAGGTGCTATATTGTTCACCATTATTATCATGTGTGCATTTTTTCTTACCGTAAGGGCTTTGCTAAAACAAAAAAAACTGAGTGAGATAAAATCTAATTTTATCAATACTATGACGCATGAATTTAAAACACCTTTGGCCACTATTTCATTGGCGGTGGATGCATTAAAAAATGACAAAGTTTTTGGAAACAAAGAGAAGATGACTTACTTCACGGGCATTATCAAAGAAGAAAACAAGCGGATGAACAAGCAGGTGGAAACCATACTGCAGGCGGCTTTGCTGGATAAGCAGGAAGTACAGTTGAATTTAAAAAAACTGCATGCACACGAACTCATTAATAGTGCCTTAAATAATATTCACCTGCAGGTGGAAGAAAAACAGGGAAAGCTGGAAATAAATTTAGCAGCTGCAAAAGATTTGGTAATGGCAGACGAAGTTCACTTCACCAACCTCATCAGCAACCTGCTGGATAATGCAGTAAAATACTCAAAAGATAATTTGCTGATCATTCTTACCACACAAAATACTGCCAGCCATTTTAAAGTAAAAATTGAAGACAATGGTATCGGCATGAATAAAGAAACTGTCAGCCGGATCTTCGAAAAATTTTACCGGGCTCACACCGGCAACCTCCACAATGTAAAAGGATTTGGCCTCGGATTAAGTTATGTAAAGACAATGGTAGATGCCCATCACGGCAGTATCAAGGCCGAGAGTATTCCTGGAAAAGGGACTTCATTTTATCTCAGTTTCCCACTTAGCAAAACCTAGTTTTTAGCAATTTTTCTGTTACGGAAAAAATGTGTTTTATAAAAAACACAGGAGAGTGTGTGCCTAATTTTAATTTCTTATAATCACAACTAATCCACATATTTCATAGCTTATCCACACTAATTAACACCCAAAAACGACTGATTCAATAAAGTTATGATTAACAGCCTGTTATGTTGGGGATAAAAGTTTTTTACTAAATTTTACTATTTGAATGTCAAAAATTGTTATTTTGTGTAGAATTGTGTGAATAAATTTTAATTTTCCTTAAATGATTGGTTTTCTGGGTGAATATGAAGTTACGTTGGATGCCAAGGGGCGGTTCCTGGTACCGGCTGCTTTTAAAAAGCAGTTGGCAGCAGACAGCGCCAACCTGTTTGTTATTAACAGGGGCATTGAGCAATGCCTCACTTTATATCCAATGCAAACCTGGGAACCTGTGTATGCTGACATCAGTAAACTAAATGATTTTGATCCACAAGTTAGGGAATTCCGCCGTTCGTTTTTGAACGGTGCCACACAGGTAGAATTGGATAGTGCAGGCAGATTACTGTTGCCAAAAACACTCATTGAGTATGCAGGGCTTGATAAAGATGTGGTGCTGGTATCGGCAGTAAACAAAATTGAAATTTGGGACAGTAATAAATATAAAAAGCTCTTTGAATCTTTTTCACCGGAAGGCTACAGTAAGTTGGCCAATGCAGTGATGAATAAAAAGGTGGATGGTTAAATTGTTAAACAGTTGATATGGGCAAAAAGCTTTCAGAAGAAAAATCAACCGCAGAGCAGCCAGCCAATTCATCACTGAGTTATCATACGCCGGTTTTATTAAAAGAATCCATTGATGGATTGAATATTAAACCGGATGGTATTTATGTGGATTGCACATTTGGCGGTGGTGGACACAGCCGTGCCATACTGCAATGCTTAAACGAAAATGGAAAGCTGCTGGCTTTTGACCAGGATGATGATGCTAAGAAAAATTTGTCCGATGATAAAAGGGTAATTTTTATACTGCAAAATTTTCGTCACCTGCAGCGCTTTTTACGATTGCATAAAATAAATCAGGTGGATGGCATATTGGCTGACCTGGGAGTTTCCAGTCACCAGTTTGATGAGGCGGAAAGGGGTTTCTCTATTCGTTTTGATGCAGCCCTGGACATGCGAATGGATCAACGCCAAACACTTACTGCAGCTGATGTGCTTACAAATTTTACAGAAAGCCAGTTGCATAAAATGTTTGAACAGTATGGCGAAGTAACCAATTCAAAAACATTGGCAAAAACAATTGTACAGCAAAGAGCAATCACAACACTTAAAACAATCAGTGGGTTCAAGCAGGCAGTGCAGGCGGTGGTGAAAGGGAATCCCCCAAAATATTTTGCACAGGTTTTTCAGGCATTACGCATTGAAGTGAATGATGAACTGGGTGCATTAAAAGAATTATTGCAACAATCCATTACCCTATTGAAACCCCCAGGCCGTATCGCCATTATCACTTTTCATTCTTTAGAAGACAGGGTTGTAAAAAATTTTTTCAGAGCAGGCACATTTGCCGAAGCCGAAGTGGATGAGGTGTATGGAAACAAAATGAGCAGTCCGCTGCTGCTGGTGAATAAAAAACCAATAACAGCCAGTGAAGCAGAATTAAAGCTTAACCCCAGGAGCAGGAGTGCCAAGCTGAGGGTAGCTGAGAAAAAGCCAGTATGAGAAAAGTTGTTGCTAACAGCAATGATGAGCCCAAACAACCAAAACAAACCAACTGAGAGATTGCTATATAATGGCTGAATTAAAATCAACACAACAGGAAGAAACAGCCGCTCAAAAATTTGAGTGGAAACGGGTATTCAACCACCAGTGGGTGGTGAAAAATATCCCGTTTTTTTTGTTCCTGGCTTTTTTGGCAGTCCTGTATATATACAATGGACACCTTGCAGATAAACTCACCAGGAGAACAGGGCAGACAGAAAAACATATTAAGGAGCTGGAGTATGAATACAAAACCATCAAAAGTGAAGTGATTTTCAGAAGTAAGGCAAGTGAGCTGGTAAAAGCGGTAGAGCCATTGGGTTTGAAAGAATTGACGAAGCCACCGGTGATGCTTGATAGACCAAACCCATGAAGGGACTTAAAGGAAGGGGAAGGTAAAATGTTTGGGGAAGTGGAAGAGTTTGATGTTTGAAAAGTTCAATATTGGTATACAGTACAAGGGAGTGACACAACGATGCTGAACAAAGAACAAACGTTGGTAACAAAAAATAAATAAAATTTTTCGGTAGCAGCATGGATGTAAAAAAAGACATATTGTGGAGGGTGTATCTCTGTTTTATCGGGATAGTGCTGCTGGGTGCCGTGGTGTTAGGAAGGGCTTTTTATATACAACATTCTGAAGGTACATATTGGATAAGAATGGGAGATAGTTTGCATTTAAAATTTATGCCGCTGGATGCAGAGAGGGGAACTATTTACAGTGAAGATGGAAATATGCTGAGTACATCAGTACCCATTTTTGATGTGTATGTAGATTTTGGAGCCGATGGTTTGAGAGAGAAAGACGGGCAACGTTTTAAAAATAATATTGACTCCCTGAGTTTTAATATGGCAAAGCTTTTTAAAGATAAAGCAGCTGCCGATTATAAAAAAGAAATGCAGTTAGCATATAAAAATACAGATCGCTATTATCCACTGAAGAAGAAAATTTCTTTTGTAGAATATGCACTGCTTCGTGACTTTCCTTTGGTAAGGCAGGGAAGAAATAAAAGTGGTTTTATTATTGACCTGAGAGATAAGCGTATCAACCCGTATGTGTTGCTGGCCAACAGAACGATTGGTTTATCAAGAGACAATGCATCGAAAAATGTTGGTATAGAACAAAGTTATGATAGCCTGCTGAGAGGCATTACAGGACAGCGTTTGATGCGGTACGTTGCAGGTGCTTATATGCCTGTGGAAGGAGTGGAAGTGGAACCCGAAAATGGGAAAGACATCGTTACCACATTGGATACCTACATGCAGGATGTGGCCGAAAATGCTTTGATGAAAATGCTGGTGGGAAATAATTCATTGCATGGAACCGCTATTGTAATGGAGACAGCCACCGGAAAAATAAAAGCCATCGCTAATTTGGGTAAACAACCGAATGGTACTTATATAGAAGACTTGAATTACGGCATCGGCAAAGCAACAGAGCCGGGTTCTATTTTTAAACTGGCAACACTGATCTCCCTGATAGAAGATAAATATGTAGATAAAAATTCTATTGTGGATTGTGAGGGAGGATCAAAATATTTTTATGGATTAAAAATAAAAGATTCGCATTTGGGTGCAGGTGCTGTTACTGTTAAGGATGCTTTTGCACACAGCAGTAATGTGGCATTTGCAAAACTCGCCGATCAGTATTACCACACTCAGCCTTCCAAATTTATTGATCACCTGCATACGTTCCGGTTAGATACTTTAACGGGCATAGATATTACAGCATCTTCCGGAAGGCCTACTATTAAAAAACCAACCAACCGCAGCTGGGCCAATACCACCATACCATACATGGCACATGGATATGAAGAATTGGTAACACCATTGCACATGCTGATGCTGTACAATGCAGTAGCCAATAATGGAAAAATGATGAAGCCGTATTTGGTAAAAGCTGTTAAGGAATATGGTATTGATATCAAAACAATTCAACCGCAGGTGCTGGTAGAAAAAATATGCAGTGATGAAACTTTGGCGCAGGTGAGAGAATGTCTGGGTGCAGTGGTGGACAGTTTGCGTGGAACAGGACATAAGATTTTATTTGACAGCACGTATTCCATTGCAGGAAAAACCGGTACTGCAGTAACGGCATTGGATAACAAAGGATACAACAAAGGGAATAAAATTTACCAGGCTTCTTTCATCGGTTATTTTCCGGCCAACCAGCCAAAATATACCATGGCGGTAGTGATTCAAAACAGTAACGAATCAAAGTTGATTTATGGTGCAGATGTATCTGGCACTGTGTTTAAAGAGATCAGCGATAAAATTTACGGACGTTATTTAAGCAATAAAAAATATACAACACCTTCTGTAACTGATACGCTGCTGTATAATTATTATGGAATGAAGAATGACCTGAATTCCATTTTTGGAACATTGAAAATTCCTTTTACAGATTCAGCAAACGGAGGTTACTGGCGTGCCATGAGTTTGAAAAATAATATGGCCATGCTGCAGTTTCCTGCTGATGCTGCCGGGGCAACTATGGCAGCACCAAATGTAACAGGCATGGGACTGAAAGATGCTGTGTACTTAGCAGAAAATAAAGGATTAAAAGTGGTTGCTACCGGCCGGGGCCGGGTAATCAGTCAGTCAATATTGCCGGGAACAACATTTAAAAAAGGACAAACCATTACACTGTTTCTAAATTGATTTTACAAGATATACTATATAAAGTAAGCATACGGTCTGTAAAGGGAAATACTGGCGTAGTGGTAAATGATCTGCAAATTGATTCCCGTAAAACCAGCGCTGGCTCTTGCTTTATTGCAGTGAAAGGATATGCAGCAGATGGTCACCAGTTTATTGATATGGCTGTTGATAATGGAGCGGTGGCGGTTGTGTGTGAAAATTTTCCGGACGATATAAAAGACAATATTACTTATATACAAGTAGAAAATAGTGCGGTAGCGGCAGGATTTATCAGCCATAATTTTTATGGTGAACCTTCTTTGAAATTGAAGTTAGTAGGAGTTACCGGAACCAATGGTAAAACAACCATCGCTACTTTATTATGGAAATTATTTGCAGCGCTGGGATATAAATGTGGTTTAATAAGTACTGTGCAAAATCAAATTGGTGAAGAAGTAGTTTCATCTACCCACACCACACCGGATGCCATCAGCATTAATCAATTGCTGAAGCAAATGCAGGCTGCTGGCTGTGTGTATGTGTTTATGGAATGCAGCAGCCACGCCATTCACCAGCATCGTGTTGCAGGGTTACAGTTTGCCGGTGCTTTGTTCAGCAACATCACTCACGACCATTTAGACTATCATAAAACTTTTGATGAATACATCCGGGTAAAAAAATCATGGTTTGATTTGCTGCCATCCTCCTCATTTGCCATCAGCAACCTGGATGATAAAAGAGGGTTGGTGATGCTGCAGAATACCGCTGCTAAAAAGTTTTTCTACAGCCTTAAAACAATGGCTGATTATAAAGGAAAGATTTTAGAAAATAGTTTGGTTGGGTTGCACATGATGGTGAATGAGCAGGAAGTTTATTTCAGGTTGATCGGAGAATTTAATGCTTATAATTTACTGGCAGTATATGGAGCCGCTGTTTGTTTAGGTCAGGATAAACTAATGGTGTTACAAACACTGAGCAGTCTTACAGGTGCAGAAGGAAGATTTGATTATACAGTAAGTGCCCAGGATAAAGTGGTGGGAATAATTGATTATGCACACACGCCGGATGCATTGCTGAATGTGCTGGCTACGATAAAAAATTTGAGGCAGGGTCATGAACAGATCATCACGGTAGTAGGCTGCGGCGGCGACCGGGATAAAACAAAAAGGCCCATCATGGCAGAGGTGGCATGTGAATACAGCGACCGGGTAATCTTTACTTCTGATAACCCACGCAGTGAAGATGCCCTGCAGATTTTAAAAGAGATGGAAGCCGGTGTAAGTGTGGTGGCAAGAAAAAAATACATCTCTATTGCCGACAGGAAAGAAGCCATCAAAACCGCTGTGAGCCTTGCTGCAAAAGAAGACATTGTATTAATTGCTGGGAAAGGACATGAAAAATACCAGGACATCAAAGGAGTGAAATATGATTTTGATGACAAGAAGGTGTTGAGTGAAATGTTTGAGTTATTAGAAAAATAAAAGAGAAATAATAATAAGTAAAGGATAATTGGCGAATTACCAAATCACCAAATCGTCAAATCAAATTTATGCTGTATCATTTATTCGACTGGCTAACACAACACTGGACAACCTCCAGGTTTCCCGGAAGTGGATTATTTCAATTCATCACTTTTAGGGTAATGCTGGCTGTGATACTGAGCCTGGTGATAACAACAGTGTACGGAAAAAAACTGATTGCCTACCTGGAGAAAAAACAGTTGGGAGAAAGTGTAAGGGATCTCGGGCTTGCAGGAGAGCAGCAAAAGAAAGGCACACCAACAATGGGTGGTCTCATCATCATACTGGCCATTATTATACCTACACTGTTACTGGCCAATCTTGATAAAGTGTATATCCGCTTAATGCTGTTGTGTACTGTCTGGTTGGGTACCATTGGTTTTATTGATGATTATTTAAAGATCAGGGCCAAACGTTTGGCACAAAAAAAAGGAGTGGTTTATAAAAAAAGTGATAGTGATGGATTGGCAGGCAGATTTAAAATTTTTGGACAGGTAATGCTGGGAATCATTGTTGGAGTTACGCTTTATTTCAGCCCCAGTGTAACAGTAAAAAGAGAAGTGGTTACAGAAAAGGGTAGTCAGGTTGTTATACAAAGGGGAGAACATAAATTAAAAGAAGATACTGTATTGGTGGATGGTATTGCACATCGTTTTGTGACAGTAAAAACACCCATTACCACTATACCATTTGTAAAAACACATGAATTTAATTATGCCAAACTGCTGCCAAAAAGCTGGGAAGATTACACTTATATCATTTACATCATCAGTGTAATATTTATTGTAACGGCAGTAAGCAATGGTGCTAATATCACGGATGGATTAGATGGTTTGGCAACAGGTGTAAGTGCCATCATCGGAATATGTCTTGGTGTATTTGCCTATGTAAGCGGCAATATCAAGTTTGCCGAATACCTCAACATCATGTACATACCCAACCTGGCAGAGCTGTCCATTTTTATTGCAGCATTTGTTGGGGCATGTATTGGATTCCTGTGGTACAATGCTTACCCGGCCCAGGTTTTCATGGGTGATACCGGCAGCCTTGCATTGGGTGGCATCATTGCAGCCCTGGCCATTATTGTTCGTAAAGAATTGCTGATACCAATTTTCTGCTTTGTGTTTTTGGTAGAAAATTTAAGTGTGGTGATACAGGTGAGTTATTTTAAATACACAAAGAAAAAGTATGGTGAGGGGCGGCGGGTATTTTTAATGAGTCCACTGCATCACCATTATCAAAAGAAAGGATTTCATGAAAGTAAGATTGCAGTGCGTTTTTGGATTGTAACGATTTTGTGTGTGGTGCTGGCAATTGTAACATTGAAATTGAGATAAGCATAACCAGCTCCTGTTGTCCGTGGCGGACGGGAGTGATACTATATATATTCCTATACTGATGAAAAACCATTGCTGCCCGGCAGCAATACTACTTGACGAAAACGAACCCGTTAAGTTCTATGCTTTTGAAGAACCAATTTTTATCCGCCCTTAATAACTAACTATCCAAACAGAAGCAAACGTATAGACCTGTTAAATTCTATGCTGTTGAAGAACCATTTTTTATTGATCAAACAATTTTTTTAACCAATTAAAACCAAAGTGAAAAAACGAATGGTCATACTCGGTGGAGGTGAAAGCGGCGTTGGTGCTGCTTTGCTGGCCAGGCAACAGGGGTATGATGTATTTGTAAGTGATGGCGGCATCATCAAAGAAAATTACAAACATGAACTGTCTCACCACAACATCCCTTTTGAAGAACAGCAGCATACAGAAGAAAAAATACTGAATGCGGACGAAGTAATGAAGAGCCCCGGCATTCCAGAAAAAAATGAACTGGTAAAAAAGATCAGGGCAAAATCTGTTCCCATCATCAGTGAAATAGAACTGGCTTACCGCTACAAGGGCAACAGTAAAATAATTGCCATCACCGGAACCAATGGAAAAACAACCACTACTGCATTGACTTACCATATTTGTAAAGAAGGTGGCGCCGATTGTGCCATGGTGGGCAACATTGGTTTTTCTTTTGCAAAGCAGGTGGCAGTAGAACCCAAAGAATTATATATAGTGGAAGTAAGTTCTTTTCAACTGGATGATATAAAAGATTTCAGGCCGGATGTGGCTGTGCTCACCAACATTACC
This sequence comes from Chitinophagaceae bacterium, assembly GCA_031368105.1. Taxonomy (GTDB): domain Bacteria; phylum Bacteroidota; class Bacteroidia; order Chitinophagales; family Chitinophagaceae; genus Ferruginibacter. Next base: position 47,266 of record JANLQY010000082.1, on the reverse strand, counting down.
GAAGATCATTTAGACAGGTACGAATACGACATGCAAAATTATATCAGCAGCAAGTTTCGTATCACCAGCAACCAACAGCCAAAAGATATTTTTATCTATTGCCTCGATGATGAAATAACAAGAAACAATATTAACAGGTATCCCATTAAATCAACCTTATACCCCATTACCATGAACAAAGAACTGCCACAGGGCGCCTACATTACCAACGCAGAAATGCACATCAAATGGAAAGGGGAAGAGATGCAGATGAGCATCCAGGATTTTGCCCTGAAGGGAAAACATAACCAGTACAACAGTATGGCAGCAGGCATTGCCTCAGTAGCAGTTGACATTAAAAAAGAACATGTGAGAGAATCACTCCAAACATTTCAAAGCCTTGAACACAGGATGGAACCGGTAAGCACTATCCGTGGAGTAGAATTTATTAACGACAGTAAAGCCACCAACGTAAACAGCACCTGGTTTGCTTTGGAAAGTATGAACAAACCAACCATATTGATATTGGGCGGTGTAGATAAAGGTAACGACTACTCGATTTTGCATGAGCTGGTAAAAGACAAAGTAAAAGCAATTGTTTGCATGGGTACAGATAACAGGAAGATCCATGAAGAGTTTGGTTCTATTGTGTCGCTGATGGTGAATACAGAAACAGCGCAGGAAGCAGTGCAGGCAGCTTTTCATTTTGCCAACAAAGGCGATGTGGTTTTGCTAAGCCCGGCCTGTGCCAGCTTTGACCTGTTCAAAAATTATGAAGACAGGGGAAACCAGTTTAAGCAGGCAGTAAAAGATTTGTAACTCTCCCCTCTCCTTAAGAAGAGAGGCTGTCCCGAAAAAATGGGGGGGTGGGGTAAAATAAAAGGCAGACTGAAAATTAATAAGCGCATTAGAATAAAAATGTCAGAAACTAAAACGATATTAAAACAACTATTCGGTTTCAGCGAAACTACCGAAGGGGCTTTCAGTTCCTCAATTAAAGGACTTGGGCCAACCAACCTCGTTAGTAAAACTAAAGGAGACAAAGTGATCTGGGCAATTGTAGTAATTCTCACCTTGGTAAGCCTGCTGGTGGTGTACAGCAGCACCGGTTCACTGGCATACAAGTACAGTAAGAGTACAGAAAGTTTTTTATTCAAGCAGTTTGCATTTATTATTTTAGGCGTACTCGTTATTTATTTTGCACACCGGGTTAACTACACCATTTATTCCAGGATAGCGCTGATATTATTTTTAATATCCATTCCGCTTTTGTTGTACACTTTGTTTTTTGGTGTGCAGTTAAATGCCGGCAGCCGCTGGATAAAACTACCGGTCATCAACATGACCTTTCAAACATCCGACCTGGCAAAGCTTGCACTGTTCATGTACATGAGCCGACAGCTAAGCCGCAAACAGGCGGTGATAAAAGATTTTAAAAAAGGATTCCTGCCAATCATTATTCCTGTAGGAATTATTTGTTTGCTGATAGCGCCGGCCAATTTATCCACGGCTATTTTAATTGCCGGTACAAGTGTTTTGTTAATGTTTATCGGACGTGTAGATGCAAAACATATTTTAGCTACTATTGGTATCGCAATGGTTCCGGCATTGTTGCTCATCACCATTGCCGTTAAATATTATGACAAGCAGGAACACAAAGCAAAAGAGCTTCCGTCAATTTTATCCGCAGGCCGCATACCTACCTGGATTGGAAGGTTACAAACTTTTATTTACAGCAATAAAGAAGACCAGAATGAAAAACTCTACCAGATAAACCAGGCAAAAATTGCAATAGCAAGCGGAGGCTGGTTTGGCCGTGGGCCGGGCAGAAGTAATGCAAGAAATTTTTTACCACACTCTTACAGCGATTTTATTTTCGCCATCATTTTAGAAGAGTATGGTTTGCTGGGCGGCACTTTCATTGTATTTATTTACCTATTGTTTTTGTACCGATGTATCAGGCTGTACCAGAAGTGCCCTTTTGCATTTGGGGCATTCCTGGCGCTGGCATTGAGTTTTACGCTGGTGATACAGGCGATAGCCAACATGGGAGTGAATGTAAATGTATTCCCAAATACGGGAGTCACGTTGCCGTTAGTAAGCATGGGCGGAAGCAGTTTTCTCTTTACCTGTTTATCAATCGGTATCATATTAAGTGTGGCAAGAAACGTAGAAAAGATAGAAGGAGATAAAGCACAGGCGATACAAAATGCAGTAGCCGCTGAAGGGTAAGAAAATATTTTTGAAGCCGGCAGAAGTTCTTTAATTAAACATCGTTGCGTCGCACTCTTGTACAGAATACCAATACGCAGCAGTAAAACGCAGGCAGTATTAAAAAAAATAAAAGCGAACTAATCGAATAAATGAATGATGATAAAAATAAAGCGCTTCCAAAGAACCCTCCGATAACCAGCGGAGGCAGGGGGGCTGGAGTGAAAATCATCATCGCAGGCGGCGGCACCGGGGGCCACATATTTCCGGCAGTAGCCATTGCCAATGCTATCAAAAAAATGCAGCCCGGGGTGGACATTTTATTTGTAGGCGCCAAAGGAAAAATGGAAATGGAAAAAGTACCGCAGGCAGGATATAGAATTGAAGGATTGGATATAGCAGGGTTTAACAGAAGTTCTTTGATTAAAAATATTGGGTTGCCATTTAAACTGTTGAAAAGTTTTTTGCAGGTAAGAACCATTTTCAAAAAGTTTAAACCCGTGGCAGTAATCGGTGTGGGAGGCTATTCCAGTTTTCCGGTGTTGCGGTTTGCTCAGTCGCAGGACATCAAAACTTTTATCCACGAAAGCAATTCTTTCGCCGGAAAAAGCAATATGCTGTTAGGAAAAAAGGCAACCAAAATTTTTGTTGCTATTGACGGCATGGAAAAATTTTTCCCGGCAAATAAAATCATCATCAGTGGAAACCCGGTAAGAGCAAGCATTACCGGCAACAGGCTAAGCAGGGAAGAAGCCATTCAGTTCTTTGGATTGAACCCCGAAAAAAAAACAATCTTATCAATTGGAGGCAGCCTCGGAGCTAAAACAATCAATGAAGCATTGGACAGCAACATTGAAGCATTTGAAAAAAATAACCTGCAATTGATTTGGCAAACTGGTAAGCCGTATGCTGCACAGGGAAGAGAAAGAGCAGCAGGCAGAAAAAATATTTGGGTCAATGATTTTATCACCCAAATGGAATATGCTTACGCAGCAGCAGACGTGGTTATCAGCAGGAGTGGGGCAATGAGTGTAGGTGAATTGTGTGTGATGAAAAAGCCGGCTGTGTTTGTGCCTTATCCTTACGCAGCTGAAGATCATCAAACGGTGAATGCAAAAAAACTGGTGGACAGAAACGCAGCGCTGATGATAAAAGACAGTGAGGCAGCAGAGAAGCTGGTGCCAATGATTATTGAATTATCAAAAGATGAAAACAAGCAAAACGAATTAATATCTAACATCAGCAAGCTGGCAATAACAGATGCAGATGAAATGATAGCAAGAGAAATACTAAAAGAAATTGCCCCCATCCCCTGAAGGGGGGTAAGGCAAGGATGTCAAATTTAAAAATGTTGGCTGGGAAATAGGGTGATTAACGGATGAAAATCTGGAAGTTAAAATGCCGGTTGTTGAAGTTATAAAATGAACTTTTTAAAAAAAAAGTATACTTATAAAGAATGAAAAGTGTAGCAGAAATAGTAGACTCGTTGAATAACTCCCCTTTAGGGGATGGGGGTGTCTACTTCCTCGGCATCGGCGGTATCGGCATGAGTGCACTGGCAAGATATTTCAATTCAAAAGGAATTGCAGTAAGCGGTTATGATAAAACAGAAACAGCATTGTGCAAACAATTAGCAGCAGAAGGAATCAATATTCATTACGAAGACAGCATTGAATTGTTAGATAAAAATGCAAAGCTTGTGGTGTATACCCCGGCTGTTCCAAAGGATCACAAAGAGTTGAATTATTATCTGCAAAATAATTACACGGTCACAAAACGCAGCGATGTGTTAGGTGCCATCACCAGAAGTTCTTTTAATATCTGTGTGGCAGGTACGCATGGCAAAACCACTACCAGCACAATGCTGGCGCATATTTTACGGCACAGCGGTTATGGGTGCAATGCTTTTTTAGGAGGCATTGCAGTTAACTACAACAGTAATTTTTGGGCAAGCGAAAAAAATGTAAGTGTGGCAGAGGCAGATGAATACGACCGGAGTTTTTTGAAATTAAGCCCTGATATTGCCATCATCAGTTCCATGGATCCTGATCACCTGGACATTTATGGTACTGCAGAAAATATGGAGCATGCATTTATAGATTTTGCTGCCAGGATAAAAACAGGCGGATTGCTCATCAGCAAATATGGCTTAAAGAGAAATGCTGATTTAAAAGCCAGTCAGCATATTACTTATGATGTGCAAAATGAAAAGGCAGATGCATTTGCTGAGAATATCAAAATTAATAACGGCAGCTACCTATTTGATGTAAAGATAAAAGACAGGATAATAAAAGGAGTTGAGTTGAACATGGGCGGCATGCACAACATAGAAAATGCAGTGGCAGCAATAACAGTAGCAGCTCACTTAAATATTTCGGAAGAAAAAATAAAAGCTGCTGTTGCAGATTTCAAAGGAGTAAAAAGAAGATTTGAATACCTGTTGAAAGATGAGCATACTGTAATGATTGACGACTATGCCCATCACCCGGAAGAGTTAAGGGCATTGATAAGCGGCGCCAAAAAAATGTTCCGTAATAAAAAATGTACGGTTGTTTTTCAGCCACATTTATTCAGCCGAACAAAAGACCTGGCAGATGGATTTGCCGAAGTGCTTGACATGGCAGACGAAGCCATCCTGTTACCTATTTATCCTGCAAGGGAATTACCTATGGAAGGTGTGAGCAGTGAAATGATATTAGACAGGATGCACAGCGAAAATAAAATGGTACTGGGCAAAGAAGCCCTGTTAAAACATTTGCAGCAGGAAAAAGAAGCACACATTGAAGAAGGTTTTGAAGGCACACTATTAATAACAGCAGGTGCCGGTGACATTGACACTTTAGTAGAACCGATTAAAAAAATATTGATAAGTAAGAATTAAAAAACTTGTTGAATAAAATTTATTAAGCCGTGCAGGCTTGCAAAATGGTAGCAAAAAAAACGATATTAAAATGGACTTTCACCACACTGTGGGTGGCGGTATGTGCTGCGGTGGTAGTATTGCTGGTGGCTGCCATCCGCAAAGAAGAAAAACAACAATGCTCCGGCATTACAGTGAACATAAAAGGTGTGAGCAATAATTTTTTTGTAGATAAAAATGATATCCTGAATGCACTGAATGAATTTATTGATGGCTCACCGGTAGGACAGCCCGTTGGGTCATTTAATTTAAAGGCAATAGAAAATGAACTGCAAAAAAATATCTGGGTAAAAAAAGTACAGCTGTTCTTTGATAACAATGCAAGGCTGCAGGTAGATGTGCTGGAGAGAGAACCGGTAGCAAGGCTGTTTACAAATAGCGGCACTACTTTTTATATTGACAGTTCTGTTACCATGTTGCCGCTGAGTGAAAAGTTTTCTGCAAGGCTGCCGGTCTTTACCAATTTCCCTTCAGATAAAGCGGTGCTTACCAGGGCTGACAGTGCTTTGCTGAAAGAAGTTCTTACCATCAGTATGGCCATACAAAAAGATTCTTTCCGCATGGCAATGATAGACCAAGTGGATATTACAGCACAAAGAACTTTTGAATTGCTGCCTAAAATCGGTAACACAGTAATTGTTTTTGGTGATGCTGTTAATGCAGAAGAGAAGTTTGATAAGCTGCTGCTTTTTTACAAAGAAGTATTAACAAAATCAGGCTGGGATTATTACAGTACGGTGAATGTGGAATACGCCGGACAGGTGGTGGCAAAAAGAAAAGGTGCAGAAGATAAATCAGCAGATTCTTTGCGTACACTTCAGCTGATGCAGTTGATTGCTTATAATTCAGAGCAGCTGGCAAATGACTCCCTGCAAATGATTGTACAGGATAATGAACGAAATACAACTGATGTAAACCTGATACAGCAATCTATACAGCGGGATGACAATACAGAATCATTTATTGCTGTAGAAACGGCAAAGCCATTGGGCGTTCCAGTGATAACCAAACCTGTTGTACCTAATAAGCCACCTGTTAAAAAAACAGTTGCAGTTCAAAATCATCAATCGGCAGCAAAGCCTCAGCCACAGGCTCCAATAAAAAAGCCGGTGACTGCAAAGCCAAAAACTGCAACAGTAAAACCAGTAACAAACAATATAAAGCCAGTAAATAAACCAACAATAAAACCAAAAGCAGTGATGCCGAAGCAGAATGATTATTAGAAGCTGGTTTAGGATGTTTAGGAGTTTAGCAGTAGAGGACTAAAATTTTTTGAATAAGAAAAGCGATAGTGGAGCGGTAGAAAAAGATGCCATTCTTTATGTGGTACAAGGGAGTGACACAACGATGATGAACAAAGAAATTTAGCTGGTAAAAAAATAAAAAACAATACTAAAATAAAACCCTTTGCCTCCCTTTAGGGGATGGGGGTACACACACAAAACACAAACATACAACTATGACCAACGAACAAACAACAGCATTTGATAACGGAGTGGTAAACAACAACCCCGTTATTGTAGGCCTCGACATTGGCACTACAAAAATTGCGGCAATAGCAGGCCGCAAAAATGAATATGGCAAACTGGAAATTTTAGGCTTTGGCCGGGCCAACAGTAATGGTGTACAACACGGCATGGTACTGAATATTGACCAGACCATCAAAGCCATTCAAACTGCATTGGAAAATTGTTATGCCTCCAATCCAAACCTTGCTATCAGCGAAGTGTATGTGGGCATTGCAGGCCATCACATTAAAAGTTTGCAAACAAGGGGCGACATTGTGCGACAGGCTACAGAAGAAGAAATTCACCAGGATGAAATTGACCGCCTGATTGCAGATCAGTACCGCACTTACATTCCTGCCGGCGATCAGATCATTGATGTGATTCCGCAGGAATTTACGGTAGATAATTTTCAAAATATTCCCAACCCCATTGGATACAGTGGTGTAAAAGTGGGTGCTAATTTTCACATCATCACCGGCGATAAAAATGCTATCCGCAACATCAACAGAAGTGTGGAGAAAGCAGGATTAAAAACGCAGGATTTAGTGTTGCAGCCATTGGCCTCAGCAGCAGCGGTAATGTGCGACCAGGATTTGGAAGCTGGGGTAGCCATTGTAGATATTGGCGGCGGTACCACCGACCTGGCTGTTTTTTATGAAGGTATTTTAAAGCATACTGCAGTAATTCCTTTCGGTGGCGAAAACATTACCAACGATATTAAAAATGGTTTGGGTGTATTAAAAACACAGGCCGAACAAATGAAAGTTCAGTTTGGCAGTGCTTTAAGCGACGAAGCAAAAGCCAATGCATTTATCACCATCCCGGGTTTGCGTGGGATGCCTGCAAAAGAGATCAGTGTAAAAAACCTGGCAGGTATTATACAGGCCCGTATGAGTGAGATCATGGATTTTGTAAGCTATCATTTAAAGCAGGTTGGCCTGGATACCCGTTTGCTGAATGGCGGTGTAATATTGACTGGTGGCGGTTCTCAGTTAAAACATTTAATTCAGTTAACAGAATATGTTACGGGGTTAAATGCAAGGATCGGTTATCCAAACGAGCATTTGGCAAGCGGCCATATTGATGAACTGACCAAGCCAATGTACAGTACCTGTATCGGCTTAATACTGAAAGGCTACAATGATTATGAGAATAAGAATAAGCAGTTTGAAGAGCAATTCAGGAAAGTAAATGTTCCTTATTCTCTACAACAGCCACCAGTAGACGAAGTGGTGGATGCACTGCCGGAAGATGAAACCGTATTAATGGAAGAGTTGAATGTGTCAAAAGTAAAAGAGCGTAAATCGCTGAAAACTTTTATGGACTCTTTCAAAAACGGTTTGATTGATTTGTTTAAAGAAGAAGGGGATGCACAATTGTAGCAGCCTCCCCAACCTCCCGATAAAAATCGGGACAGGCTCTCCGAAGGAAGGGCTAAGGCAGGAGTTCAAAACTTTTAGTTCTTTTAATTATTAACCCATTAATTCAATTCAACCGCTGATCTTTTATTCAATACTAACTGAATAAAAATGAAGTGATTGAGATTTAAAAACTGCTCTTAAATTCTCCGCTAACCAGCGGAGAATGAGGGGGCCAATACTTTTAATTATGATACATTTTGATCTGCCTAAAGAGCAATCGTCCATCATCAAAGTAATTGGTGTAGGCGGCGGTGGTAGCAATGCAGTAAATCACATGTACGCTCAAAATATTGAGGGCGTAAATTTTATTATCTGCAATACCGATGCACAGGCCATTGCTCAAAGTAAAGTACCAAACAAAATACAGCTAGGCCCGCATTTAACGCAGGGGCTGGGAGCTGGTGCCAATCCTAACATTGGCCGCCAGGCTACAGAAGAAAGCCTGGAAGAAATAAAACGGATACTGGAAGTGAATACCAAGATGGCATTCATCACAGCAGGCATGGGCGGTGGTACTGGTACCGGTGGTGCACCCATCCTGGCAAAAATTTGTAAAGACCTTGGTATCCTTACGGTGGGTATTGTTACCACTCCTTTTGCTTATGAAGGCAAGAAGCGTTTGGCGCAGGCAGAGGAAGGAATTACTTTACTGAAAGACCATGTAGATACTTTGCTGGTGATCAGTAATGATAAACTGCGTCACCAGTTTGGCAATCTAAAAATGAAAGAAGCATTTGCCAAAGCAGACAATGTATTGGCTACCGCAGCAAAATGTATTACAGATGTTATAAACAGCACCGGCCAGATCAATGTGGATTTTGCTGATGTATGTACGGTGATGAGTAACGGCGGGGTAGCCATTCTTGGTAGTGCTTCTGCCGAAGGCGAAAACAGGGCACAGATGGCAATTGAAAATGCACTGAACTCTCCGCTGCTGAATGACAATGATATCCGTGGTGCCAGATGGATACTCATCAATATCAATTCTGCCGAAGGCGAACATGAGTTTACCATGGATGAGGTAGAAGTAATACAGGCTTATCTTTTAAGCCAGGCAGGTGAAGACAGCGATGTGATCCTCGGCCTTGGTTACGACAGTACGTTGGGAGCAAGCCTCGGCATTACTTTAATAGCCACCGGCTTTGAACACAAAGACCCATTTGCAAAAACAATCAATCAGCCTAAAGAACAAACAAAGGAAGACAAGATTGTAATGAATTTGGAAATGCCGGTAAAAGAAGAAGTAAAAGCAAAGCAGCCAAGCTTTCAGTTTGACATGCCTGAAGTAAAGAAAGAAGAAGAAATAATAATGGAACCGCTGGCCGAAATAAAAGAAATAACGCCAGCCGAACCAGAAAAGATAGTAATGGAATTAACCACAGCTGCAATGCCCGTGGTAAATGATTCTTTGCAAACCCCCGAAATACAATCTGTAAAAATGAAAGCATTTATACCGGAAAAATTGGCCGAAACTGATTCGGCCACTGCTCCGGTATTTTTTGAAATCTCTTCGGCAGCAGACCAGGTGCCAACAATCATATTTGAAGTACCCGAAGTGAAGCCACCTGCTATAAAAGAAGAGCCTGCTGCAGCAAAGCAACCAGCACCAGCAGACGAAATCATCCTCGAGATTAAAGAAGCTAGCACACCTGTTTCGTCGGCAGGTGGATATTTGGCAAAGCCCATGAAAATATATGTTCATGAGCAGCACACGCCACAACCAGAATCCAATACTACGGAAGAACTAACCCCTTTGCAGAGTACAGTGCAGGCAGACGAACCTGTATTTGAAATGCAGATGGTGGTTAAAGAATCCCATCAAGCGGCGGAGGAACAGCCACCAGTACAAATTCAGCAGCCCATCATGTTATCCAAAGTAGAGGAGCCCGCTTTGCAGGACGAAACGGAGGAACTGAGGCGCCGGGCAGCAGACCGTATTGCAAAATTGCGAAACTTATCTTTCAACATTAATGCAGCCGATCCAAACAATGAGTTTGAAACAGTACCAGCCTACCTTCGCCGCAATATGGAATTGCACAATTCCATTGCCGATGTAGAAAGTTTTTACAGCAACTACACCGTAAAAAACGACGAAAATAACGAGGCAACAATCAGTACCATCAACACTTTTTTAGATGGAAAAAAACCTGATTAAACAATAGTATAGTTTGTGTTTTTAAAAGCCCCTTGCTGCAAAGTGAGGGGCTTGTGTTTTTGTGTTGGGCAATGTCGAAGGAATGTTGTGGTTTCAATTCAGTTAACCTGCTCTTGCATATTATTGATCAACTGGATCTGAATAAATTACAATAAATAAATTAACCTTTAACAATTGTTAGTATGTCATTAAAAGAAGCCAGCTATCCCAAAATGCTGTTGACTTTGTTGACCAACAAACAATGCACAGGCAAGGCTATCCATAAAGTTCAACACATTACCGCACAGGCTGTATACTCTTTATCGTATACTCAAGCAGCCACCTCCATATTGCGCTGAATTACGTATTGAAATACAATTGTACTGTACAACAGTTGATTATGAGTGCCTACAGCAGCCACCCTGAACCAGTATTTTTGGCCCTGTAATAAATTGTTGAATTGATAACTGATGCGGCCATTGGGTATGCTCAGCCAATTGGCATTATTAGAAGAACAGTCTGCCGATATTTCGTAGAAATAGCCTTTAGCACCCTTTACGGCAGGTATTTTACAAATCAATGAACCGGAGTTAAGCCCCTGCAATATAGTAAGGTGCGTAGGTGCGGTAATATGTATTCGTTCTGGCACCTTGCTCAGCGGAAAGCTGCTGCTGGTAAGCGTGGGCACATCTCCCATACTTACCATATTTACATAATAGCCCAACTGGCGCATAAGCTCTACCAGTTGCAGGCGGTATTGGTTTTTAATGGCAATTTTGTTACGGTCAAAGTTAGCCGCATCCAGCATGGCTGCGCCAAAGTTGTTGGATGCCTGCTGCAGTGCAGCAAGGGAAGGCGTGGGATTGGTAAAATTAGTATTACCCGTCATGCACTGCAGGATCGTTTTGCCTGTTAATGCCAGTTTAGGATCAGCATACTTGCTAAAATTAGTCAGCGCTTTAATAGGCTTTTGCATATTATTTAATTTTTAAGTGATTGTTTTTTTAAGGGTGGATGCTATATAAACTTTTTCGTTCAAATTTTATTGTGTTACAGTTATCATACAGTACCCTAAAATACAGGATATGATAGCATACAACAACAATGGCAGCCTGCTGTAAAGCTTATATAAGTTACTTATTATCAATATGTTTTTACTCATAAACACATTACCTATCATTCTCCATGCAGTACAAAAAATATTTTTTAATTTTTGTAAAAATAAATAGGCCAGCATTCATTAACCGGTACATTTACGGTCAATAAATAACCAGTAAAGCAACAATATAAGCTGCCGGCAGGGCATAATAATTATTAATTACAGTGCTTTGCCGTACTGATAAATGCCCATTTACCATCCAGGAAGCCATGCTGTACTATGCAGGAAATGCCCGTATACTATGCAGGAAACGATGGGGTATCCTATGAGAAATGCTGCCTTATCATGCAGGCAATGCCCCGGTATCATACAAGAAATACCCGCTAACCATGCAATAAACGACCCTTTACCGACTGGGCAATGCTGGGCTACCATACAGGAAATAGCTGCCTGCCAAATAAGAAATGCTGCTTTATCATGCAGGAAACAGCCTTATACTATGTGGTAAAGGGTTGTGGAAATTACGCAAAATACCCGATCAGGCGCAGGACTCCGTTCTTTGTCATTCGGTTATTAAATGAATAATACCAACATCGGCCTTCGGGGCAGTTAAGTTATTGTGTTGTGGTGATGTGATACTAACATCGGCGGAGAAAAATTAATGATATGCTTCGTATGGTTTTTATTGTACTGAGTTGCAAACTCGGTACAATAAAAACAGCTACCAGGCACAGCTACGCATAGCTGTGGTTTTGTGGGTAAGCCGTGGAACTTGCCGCCATAAAACGGCAAGTAATTTTTCAACACAATCACGAGCCTACCAGCATCCTTGAATATTTACCCAACAATTTTTTAAATACCCAGCCAATTAACATGCTCAATGCAATGGACAAGGTTAAAAATATAAGGGAAACCAGGAATATATTAAGCGGGGCTATTTTATGCAAGGTTGATAAAGGCATCAATGGACCGTACAGCATGAACAGGAAAAAGGCATGCAGAAAATAAATGGTAAAAGCATAATTGGCAATCTGTCCCAACCAACGGGGTTGCCGTTCACTCCGGTTTTTAAATACAATAATAAATATCCCTGATAAACACATTTTCTGAATATAAAACAATGTACCCCGTAAGGACCATGCCCCAAATTGATCAACATTTTTTATTTCAAAATAAATTAACGCTGCAGAGGAGAGTACTGTAATCAATATAAACAGCAGCATATTTTTCTTTACCCATTTAAACCGCTCTTCGGGGTTGGCGCCAAAATATATACCAGCAGCATAGGCACCCGTAAAATAAATCATGGTTGATAAACTCAGGAAATCGCCTTTATCCAATTTAATCAGCTCCACTCTTGATATGCCTAATGGTAATAATACAATGAGCATCATCAACATTGTTCCCCATCTTTTTATGTTCATTATATAATCCAGCAAGGGCGTTACCAGGTATAAAAAAATCAATACCGGTATATACCAGTAAGGAAACTGTGCTTTGCCGTATATAAAATTGCGGAGTGCCCCTTTGAGGTAGAGCATAAAATCTGTATGCAAAGCAAAAAAATTAGTGGGTGTTGGGTTAAATAGGGAAAACAACAGCGTTAAAAAAAGGTAGGGCAACAGTACATTTTTAAACTTACTGCTATAGAATTTTTTATACCCTTTACTTTTTAATACAACGGAGAAAAGTAAACCGGAGATGACGGCAAAATAAATAGTACCGTTATGAAACAGCAGTTCATTGGCAATGCTATACGGGTCTTTGGGGCTGAAGCTATTATTGTTGGAAGCATATAAGGCAAATCCAATGGCATGAATGGCTACAATATTAATAATGGCAAATCCCCGAAAACTATGCAGGTATCCCAGGAATAAGGGTTGGTTGTTGGTGGACATATTGCTGTAGGTTAATATGTCACAATATAAGGTTAGTTATTTTACTGCCTCACAATATTTGTTGATGCTTTAAACTCAACCTTTATTTGCCAACTGCCCACAGGCTGCATCAATATCTTTACCCCTGCTTCTTCTCACCCTTACGTTTACCCGGTGTTTTACAAGATGGTCAGTAAATTGCTGGGTAGTATCTTCATCGGGCTTGGTAAAATTGGCTCCTTCAATCGGGTTGTATTCAATCACATTTACAAGATGAGTTGGTATCTGCCGGTAAATTTTTATCAGGTGGTCGGCATCTTCAATGGAGTCATTCAAATCTTTAAAAAGGATGTACTCTAACGTGATGTCGTTTTTTGTTTTGTCGTAAAAATAATTCAGCGCTTCTATCAGCACATCAATATGATTGCTTTCATTGATGGGCATTATTTCGTTCCGCTTTTTATCATCTGCCGCATGTAAAGAAAGTGCCAGGTTGAAACGCACTTTATCATCGCCCAATTGTTTTATCATTTTAGCAACACCTGCGGTGGACACCGTAATTCTTTTTGGGCTCATGCCCAGGCCATCGTTGGAAGTAAGTCGGTCAATGGCTTTCAATACATTTTTATAATTGAGCAAAGGCTCACCCATGCCCATGAACACCACGTTGGATAATTTTTTATTATAGGTTTTTTCACTCTGTTCATTAATGAGGGCTACCTGGTTGTAAATTTCATCAAAGTCTAAATTGCGTTTGCGGTCCATTTTGCCGGTGGCACAAAACTTACAGGTAAGGCTGCAGCCAATTTGGGAAGACACACAGGCCGTATTTCTTTTTTCTGTTGGTATCAATACGCCTTCTATTTTATGTCCGTCGTAAGTGGAAAACCTCGACTTGATGGTGCCGTCGCTGCTGAATTGGGTAGCATCTACCGTTAGTGCCAGAAACGAAAATTTTTCTGCTAATTGGGTACGCAATTCTTTCGATACATCGGTCATGTCTTCAAAGCCCCGGGCATTCTTTTTCCATATCCACTCATACACCTGTTTAGTCCGGAATTTCTTTTCGCCAATCGATGCAAAATACGCCGCCAGCTCCTCTAATTCCAGGTGGCGTATGTTTTGTTTTGTATCACTCATGCCGTAAAGATACAAAACGCTTATCCTTCAACACGGGCATAAAATATTTTTGTACCTACTTAATTTGATAGCAGCCTTTACAGTGGTTCCTCTTATGAAAGCCAAATCTTTCCGGTGAAAATAAATGTAGCCGGCAAAAATAAACCAATCTATATTTCGTTAGCTGAATAAACCAGTTTGCTCTATTAGGGCATAATACTACATTTGTATTATCCCCAACTCAATATCTTACTATGGCTGCCACAAACCAATTAACATTCAGTATTAATATTCCGGTTCGTAAAATAAACACTGTACTAAAGTGGGTGATCATTACGAGTATTTTCTTTTTGATTGGAACATGGATACACCATGAGCAGCATTTATATATTCACAGGCAGACCACCCAATTCTTGTTAATGGAACTTAATCTTGCCCTTGAAAATGTGGTTGCGGCCTGGTATTCCTCCATGTTATTATTTTTAGTCGCCATCATGGCAGTAATATGTTACTGGGCAGATAAGCAACATATTGACAACCCTAAAAGCCTTATTTTAAATTATGGCTGGCTAATGATTGCCGGTGCTTTTTTTATGCTTTCGTTTGATGAAATGGGTTCCTTTCATGAAACAATCGGGGCGCTTGCCATTTTTAAAAAACGGGGAACCGATAACCAGGCAGGCTGGTATCTCTTTTACACTTTAGGCGGGCTGGTAGTGCTTTTCATGATCATGTTTTTTCAACTGGAATTCAGGAAACATAAAAAGGCATTAATACTTACTATCATTGGTATTTTACTTTATTTGAGTAACCCGTTCCAGGAAAAATATGAACATTACACCTGGGATTTGGCCGGTCATCATTCTGACTGGCACCGACCAGCTTATTTACTTTTATTAGAAGAAGGATCTGAGTTGCTGGCAGCCTTTTGTTTTCTGTATGCGTTTACAATATATGCCATCAGTAAAACCGCCATCAACAATACCGGCACATCCGAAAAGACTCTTCAACTTGACTTCTCAATGCCCAAAAAGAATTTTTTTATCTCTGGCTTTCTCCTGTTGATTTCTTTGGGGCTGCTCATGTTTATCATCTATGCAAATGCATGGCATAACAAAGCCGACGATATTGGCAAGCCGCAAAACTGGTTTCCAAGTATCGCTGCATTTTTTGCGTTTATTATATGCAGTTACCAGACATTTAATCCGGCAAGTGAAAATAAAAAAGATACTGGTATCTATTTAATGATTGCCGCTGTAAGCCTGTTTACATCAGCTTACTTTGGCGCAGATATTTATAATTATCTGAATGGGATTTTTACCTGGGGGCCTTATCTTTTATTGGCGATTGTCATCATTGCCGGAACCGTGTTATTAATTAAATCAGGAACCATTTTAGCTAGAATAGCTTCACTAGCGTGGATAGTATTTATTATTCTTTCTATTTTCAACAAAGACTATTTTGACCGGCCTCTCTTTGGTTTTATAGCCTCATCCTGCCTTGTTATCGCACTATTTCAGAATATTGGGATAGGAGCAAAACAGCATCTTACCATTCTTTCAAGGCGGTCACTCTTTTCGTTCATCAAATAAATTATCATCTTTTAATAACCTACCATTATTAAAAAAAACTACCAGATTTTAGTTTTGATGCTTTTAAGATTGCAGCAATTCCTATTTATTTACTTTCTTTGTTTTACCTTATTTTTTTAGTTTTATTTCATTCAGTAAAAGAAGCAATATTTCTTTACAGAAAAATGAGAGTAACATTGCCTGCTAAAAAGGGAAAATGTAATCTTTAATTCATTCTTTGTAAAAGAGGTTTTTAATATTTTTTTATGCAAACAGTTTACGTAATTGATGCCATCCGGACACCGATTGGGAAATATGGTGGTTCATTAAGCAGCATCAGGCCAGATGATCTGCTGGCAATGCTGATCAAAAATTTGGTCAGCAGAAATCCTTCTATTGATGTAAATGCTATTGAAGATGTGCTTGCCGGGGCGGCCAACCAGAGTGGTGAAGACAACCGAAATGTGGCAAGGATGGCTGCATTGCTTGCCGGGCTACCCACTACTGTTAGCGGCAATACAGTGAACCGTTTATGTGCCTCAGGCCTGCAGGCTATCATGGATGCGTCAAGGGCTATCATGTGTGGAGATGGGGAATTATTTATTGCCTGCGGCGTAGAGAGTATGACCAGGGCACCTTTTGTAATGCCCAAGGCCAGCGCTGCTTTTGCAAGAGAACCGCAAATTTTTGATACCACCATGGGCTGGCGTTTTGTCAATAAAAATTTGTCTGCAGTTTATTATCCTTACACCATGGGGGAGACAGCAGAGAATGTAGCAAAGCAATGGAATATCAGCCGGCATGCACAGGATGAGTTTTCGCTGGAGAGCCAGGATAAATATGCCAGGGCTTATGCAGAGAATAAATTTGCAGAAGAAATAATGCCAGTGCAGGTGCAGGTGGGAAAAGATAGTTTTGATTTTGATAAAGATGAACATCCTAGAATTACATCGATGGAAAAATTATCATTACTGAAACCGGCCTTTATAAAAGATGGAACCGTAACTGCCGGAAACAGCAGTGGTATCAATGATGGAGCAGCGGCCATGCTGCTGGCAAGTGAAGCAGCAGTAAAAAAATATGGCCTCACTCCAATGGCAAAAATTGTAAGCATGGCTGTGGCTGGTGTTGATCCTTCGGTGATGGGTATTGGCCCGGTGCCTGCAACTAATAAAGCATTGTTGAGAGCTGGTTTGTCTGTCAGCGATCTTGACCTGGTGGAAATGAATGAAGCTTTTGCATCGCAGTCAATCGCCTGCATACACGACCTTGGATTGGACCTGGAAAAAGTAAATGTAAATGGCGGTGCCATTGCATTGGGCCATCCGCTGGGTTGCAGCGGTGTACGAATTTCCACTACTTTACTGCACGAATTAAAAAAGCGAAAAGGTAAATATGGTTTGGCTGCAATGTGTGTGGGAGTAGGGCAGGGAGCAGCTGTAGTGTTTGAAGGATTATAGTTATTTTAAAATTTTACTCCATCATACAACGTTTTGATGATGCTTTTGTATTGAATGGAAGATAATGTCCATTCGTCTTCTAAAGAATGATATTCATCCAAGCTCCAGGATTTATCAAATTGCTTAGTAAATATTTGTACAATAATTTTTTGAGAATCAATCAACACATACTGCTTTAATGTTGGAATATTTTTATAAAAATCAAACTTGATTGTTCTGTCATATTCCTGTGTGGAAGGAGATAGTATCTCAAAAAGTATGGTTGGATTAAGTACTGTATCAAACTCCCTGTCAAGAAATGAAGGGTCTCCACAAATAATTACTGCATCAGGGTAGGTGTAAAATGACGGTAGTTGGGTAAATACCCTTAAATCGCTGCCAAAAATATTACAATCTTTTCCTTTTAAAAATCCTCCAATATCCATTACTATGTTAGTAGCAATCTGATTATGCTGATAAGATGCACCTGACATCGCAAATATTTCCCCACGGTAATATTCATTTTTTATTTTAGACATTCTTTCCAATGCTAAGAATTCTTCTTCACTGTAATATTTGCGTAATGCTACCGGCATTTTTAGTTTAAAATTACAATTAAATCAATTCAGTTTCAATAATAATTTACTCACCAGCCTGTAATTAATTACTACAGATAAAATCAATAAAAGCATTGCAACAACTATCACCGCCCAGTGAATAAATACCGGCAGATCATATCTTCCATTCATCGCAAATTGCTGAAAACCCCATTGAAAAAAAGCAGTAATAATTAATGCTGATAACACAATGATTACATACACCGGTATCCATTTTTTTACAACCGTTTTACTTAACCATTTTGGTGAATAACCAAGTGTGAGCAACAGTTGCAGGTTGTCTTTGCTTCTGGCAATCATCAGTTGCAGGTAAAAAGAAAACAGCATCATTGCCAATAAAATTACCAGCACACCAAAACCGGATAAGCCACTTACAATGGCCTGCAGTATTTGCTTTACCCTTCCAAATTTTGTTTTGTCTTTGTTTACATGATAATCTTTTTGCTGTAAATAATTCAGCAGCTCCTGGCTGTTGGCATCTTTGGTTTTAATAAAAACCCTGGAAGGATTTGTTTTGGTTGCGTTGGCTAAATGCTGATTGGCCCAATTTAAAAAATTCATTGGCACCAGCACAGAATTGATTCGGTCACTCAAACCAACCACATTGGCCCGGAAAATTTTTGTAGTGCCGGCCGGTGTGTAGCATTCCAATTGCACCACTACCGAAGAAACACTTTTTGCAGAAAACTGCGGCAGGTCTTTGCTGGGTGCAAATACCGTGTTGTACAATTCAAGATAATCTGCGGACATGATTACCGGCACCATGTCCTGTCCTTCCTGCCAGGTAAAGTTGGCGGGGATGGTATCAATAAAACTGTTGTCAATTGATTCTAAAAAAAGATCTGTGGTAAATGGTAAAGAACTGCTGCCGGTTGCTTTTACTAAAAATTTATTTGCCAGCAACGGCGTGGCATCATCAATAATTTTTTGAGCTTTCATATCTGCTATTTCCGCTTCACTAAAACTATGGTCTTCCGCCATGTTTTCATTGGTGATCAGTTTGGTAACGGAGATATAATCATAACCATCATTTCTCGAATTTTTTTCTTTGAGCAAATGATTGATGTTGATGTACATCTGGATAGAACACAACAGCAATAGCACGCCCACAGCCAACCCAATATAACTCAGCCACCGGGAGAGCCTGTTTTGACCGGCAGATAAAAAGGGGGAAATATCTTTGTAAGTGAGTGGCATGTAAAGTTGAAGTGTTGTATTGTTAAATTGTTTTATTGTTGGTTTGGCAGATTAGCAATTGAATTGTTTAGTTTAATTTATTTTACTTTGAAATGTATTGATTAATCAACCATTTCTCAATGCAGCAATAAAACCATTTAGTCATTAAGCCATCAGCATTCTTTCCACTTTAAAATATTCTATCTCTTTCAAATCTGCTAAAATGATGGCAGCATTTCTTGCCTCAGCTTCTTCTGCTATCAGCTCCATTGCCTTTGCCCTGTTGGCTTCATCTAAATGGCTGAAGGGTTCGTCGAGCAATAAAAAATCAAAAGGCTGCAGCAGTGCCCTGATGATAACAATCCGCTGCTGTTCGCCATAGCTGCAGGTGCTGCATTGCTTGTGCAGCTTGCTTTCTATGCCGAGGCGCTTTGCCATTTCAGCTATTTTATTTTCTGTATGAAAAGGTGAAAGCTTTCTTTTTATTTCTAAATTTTGTAATACTGTTTGTTCTGTAAACAACCGCAGGTCCTGGAAAACAATGCTCACATGCTGCTGCCGGTAAGCCGCTGTTTTTTCTGCATCAAAATCCTGGATATTATCATTATTGAAAACAATTTGCCCGGTATAATCTTTTCTCAGGCCGTATAAAAAATGTATCAGCGAAGTTTTGCCGCTGCCGCTGGGCGCCACAATATGTACATGCTCACCTTTATTAAAAACTATTGTCTTGTTCCATACCTGTGAGCCGGTCACATTTTTGTTTTTGAAAAAAACAGGAAGAATATTTTGCAGTGTAATTTGCATGTAAGCTGGCATTAAAAAACTGCCAGTCAATTTTTGAACTGGCAGTGATGTAAGTAACTAAAAATTATTTTTCTTTAAAACCTGAGGCCTTTGGTGAAGCCAAAGAATCTTTTAAATTTCCGGGTAATACCGAATCTTCAAAAGCCATCATGTCTTGTTTTTGTTTTCTCTTTTTTTCTATCTGCACTTCAGCCAGTTTGGCTGCATACTGGTTCAGCTGTTTCAGGCTGTTGATATTTTTATCCATCAAATTTATTTCAAAGGATTGGGTAAGGGCACCATCTTTAAACTCACCTCCTTTCCACAAAACATTGTCCCATGTTTTTAGTGAAACATCAAACAGTGCTTTTGATGCAGAGTCTTTACTGGCCTTTGATTGCAGCGATCTCATCAGCGACTGGATATTTAAAAAACCACCAAAAGGCTGGCCGGTTATTTTACTGATAAAATCAAAATTACTACTGCTGCCACCTGCAATATATTTGTCAACATTTTCTTTTGAATTACCCAATGCAAAGTAAGTGCCGTTACTGTTGTAGCTGATTGGTAATTTGGTGTCATTTACAAAAGCATTACCAGCTTTTTTTCCTGCGTTCACCAGTTTATTGAATGCATCCTTATCACCAATGGAAGCAGCAAACATAAAGTTGAATGTTGGTTTGGGCATTACCTGCCCAATGGCTTCCTCATCTTTAAAAAGATATTTAGAAGTATCAGTTACCAATTTAAAATCAGACAGGCCAATCATGATATCACCTTTGTTTGCTTTCACAAAATCATCCAGGTCAAAACCCAACGTAGGTTTTGCCAGGTTTACAAAACCATCCAGGTTCAGCATTTTTAAAAATTCACGGATGCCTTCCGGTTGAAAATTCATGGCTATTACTGCTACTACATCTTTACCCGGCATACGTTTCAGCATGTCTTCATTTACTTTTCCGCCGCTGTATTTTTTATACAGGCTGGTCAGCTCTTTACCGGCATAGCTGAATGTATTGGCAGTAATTTTTCCATTGTCAAAATTCACTGCAGCCGTGGTGATGCTTCCTTTGTACAGCTTTTCTAAATTCACCATCGCCAGTGCTGCAGACGATGCACTGTTCTTACTTAACTCTTCCACGTTCATCCAGAAATGTATGTCGCCCGGTTGGGTAAGCAGCTTTGTAAATTTTTCTTCTTCTGCTAAAGAGCTGCTTTCTTTTAATGCAAAAATTGATTTGCAGGTAGCGCCGATATCTCTTGGACTGTGGTTGCTGATATCAATTGAATCATTCATCATTCTTCTTGATAACTGATCCATCTGTGCCAGTTGCGGCGCATCAAAAACATACACAAATTTTTCTTTGTTCCATCCCACACTCACTGGAAACTTGCTGATAAAGTTCACGCCATCTTTTTCGCTGGCCGATCCATTCTCCGTTATTTCGGTATTAAAATTTTTAAAAATGGTTTCATCTTTTATGCTGCCCTCAAAGCCAATGTATCCGCCACTGCTGTCTTTCTGTACAAAGAACAACAGGTCTTTTGCAATGTCAATACCAGAGCTGGCAGGGTTGTCCAATAATTTTTTTACAGCCGCCGGCAAAGTACTGTCGCCGTAAGCTTCTTTAAACAGCGGATTATTTTTTACTTCATCCCAGGGCAATTTTTCAGACAATGATTTACCATCTACCAGCACTACAATAGATGCCGTTGCAGGAATTAATTTCCCCTGTGTATTTTTTTTTGTGCAAGATGCCAGCAACAGCATGGTTGCAGCAATCATTAAATATTTAAAATGTACCTGCATGATTTTTTGATTTGATGTATAAATTATTTTTATTTTTTAGCCCAACAATATTTCTTTAATCAGTTTCATTGGCGTCGCACTCTTGTACTTTTTATTTTTCATGGCATCAATAACTCCGGCACACAGCAACTCAGCAATTACTTCAAAGTTTTGAACATTTGCCTTAGTTCACCTTTAGGGGTGAAGTGGCACTGAAATATGCTGCTAAATTTCCAAACACCACCACTTCCTGCAGGCCTGTTTTTAAATCTTTAACCAAACAATATTTTTGTTCTATTTCTTTACTGCCAATAATTACGGCGTAAGCAATGTTTTTCTTTTCAGCATAATTAAATTGTTTGCTGATCTTGGTAAACTCATGATACAATTCACAGGCAATGCCCTTGCTCCTCAGCTCCTGCATGATGCCAAAAGAAAACTGGCTTTCTGCCGAACCCATATTAAAGAAGATCACTTTGGTGCCGCTCTGCACTTCTTCCGGAAAAAGATTTAATTCTGTCATCACATCATAGATCCTATCCACGCCAAAGCTAATGCCCACGCCGGGTATGCCGGGTACATCAAACAAACCGGTAAGATCATCGTACCGGCCACCACCACCAATGCTGCCTATTTTTACAGCATCAGGCGCTTTGGCTTCAAAGATAATTCCTGTGTAATAATTCAATCCTCTTGCCAGCGTAAGGTCTATCGAAATATTATTTTCAGCCGGCAGGTTATTGATTAAAAACTCCAGCTCCTTTATTCCTTTCATTCCTGTTGCGGAGTCAGAAAAAAAGCTTCTTAAAAATTTTAATTTATCCTGGTTGGTTGTTGCGGTGCTAGCTTCTGCATGTTGCATCGTTAGGTACGATTCTATAATTTCCATCTGGTCTTCGCTCAGTTCTTTTTGTCTCAGTTCTTCTTTCACTTTATCCAGCCCAATCTTATCCAGTTTATCAATCGCTGTTGTAATGGCCACCACTTTATCTTCTTCATCACACACTTCTGCCAGTGCGGTTAAAATTTTTCTGCTGTTCACCCTTAGTTCATAATCATTAATTTTTAACCGGGTAAATACATCATGATAAATAGAAGCCAGTTCCACTTCATTTACCAAAGAATAACTTCCCACCACATCTGCATCGCATTGTGTAAACTCTCGGTAGCGGCCTTTCTGCGGACTGTCGCCACGCCATACAGGCTGCACCTGGTAGCGCCTGTAAGGAAATGTAAGCTTGCCATGATTCATCGCTACATACCTGGCAAAGGGAATGGTGAGATCATATTTCAATGCTCTTTCTGTAAGGTCGCTGCTGCTTTTTCCTTCCAATACTTTTTCAAAACCAGCTTTTGATTTCTCTATATTTTTAGGATTGCTGATGCCGTTGTTTAAAATTTTAAACATCAGCTTATCACCTTCCTCTCCATACTTTCCTATCAGCGTATCCAGGTTTTCCATGGCTGGTGTTTCCAATGGTTCAAACCCATAGATCTCAAATACATTTTTGATGGCAGAAAAAATAAAATTTCGTTTGCGTACGGTTTCTGCGGAAAAATCCCGGGTGCCCTGCGGTAAGGATGGTTTTGACATTTTGTTTAGACGTGTAAGGTTAAAATATTTTTTATAGTATTGGAATTTCAGCGGTTGCAATGGTCAATTGTGAATGGTCAATAATGGTACTGTTAAATTTTAGGTGCTACTCACCATTCACTTATCGTATTTCTTTATCAATGCGTCACAAGCTTTTTCTATCAGTTCATACACTTCATGGTAATCGCCTTCTGGCCCCGACCATGGATCCGGTATATCCCTGTTTTGGCCGGGATAATTTTCATTCAGTAACAAATCAACTTTGGCTGCATCAAATTTATTCCTGGCAATCATTTTCATTTCATCCACCACATCATCTGCCATCGCATAAATTTTATCGAATCT
Organism: Chitinophagaceae bacterium; assembly: GCA_031368105.1. Classification (GTDB taxonomy): domain Bacteria; phylum Bacteroidota; class Bacteroidia; order Chitinophagales; family Chitinophagaceae; genus Ferruginibacter. The sequence continues at coordinate 23,681 of JANLQY010000082.1, read as the reverse complement.
TTCAATATCTTCTTTCACAAATTTCCTGCTCAACTGCCGGCTGATATCAATGCCATTTTGAAGTGCCACTTTTTGCGACAGCCGGTGCGGCGCTTCCCCAATGTGATAACCATTGGTGCCGGCACTGTCCACCTGCCAGTTAAGCCCAGCCTGGTCTATTTTTTTTTGTAAAATACCTTCTGCCAAAGGGCTCCTGCAAATATTACCCAGGCACACCATCAGGATTTTCATGGCGCAAATATAGTTTACTGCTGGCAGATGTAGGTAGCCGCTTGTAAATTACTGGTTGAGTAAGAATGAGGTGATTGTTGCCTTCCAGCTTTTTCATTCACATTAATTGCCCCTTTATCACCATTTTGTAAAACGCTGTTCATCCTGTTTGCTTACTTTGTATTTTTGCCAAACAAAACTACTGGCTAAACAATGAATCATCTGCAAGGCAACGACACTAATTTTTTTCCTTCTTCTAATAACCCCATTCATATTTTACTTGCGGAAGATAATTTATTGCTGCAGGAGGCAATGAAAATTGTATTGACTAAAAAAGGCTTTACTGTTTATGTTGCAAGAAATGGTAAACAGGCGGTAGAGCAAATGAAGCAGCATCCAATTGATGTTGTTTTGATGGCCATCAACATGCCAGAGATGAATGGGGTGGAAGCTACATTGGCCATCCGCAGTTTTAATCAATACACTCCCATCATTGCCTTTACCAGTTATGATGAAACCTCGATGATACAGCATATTAAAAAGGCCGGCATGAATGGCTTTCTAAGCAAGTATGCTTCTCCTGATCATATTTACCATGTTATTATGCAGCATGCCACTGCAGCAAAGAGCAGCTGATTATAGTTTTGTTTTCAAAATTTATTTTTCTTCAGGCAAAAACTATTTTCTATTTTATCAGCGTACCGTTGCTGAAATATTTTCCGTGCTTTATTATTTTATGGAATAGCTTTTCAGCTGCATCTAACTATTACCGGCGCCGGTTTTGAATTTTATTTTTTCATTTCAAAACCAACAACAATGAACAGCGAAACAATTTTAAAAAGCGATCTGCTTGATATCCTTTTTGATAAAAGAAATAAAACCTATGGTGCTTATATCCTCCGTAAATTTTATCCCAACCGAATCAAGACATCTTTGCTCATCATGTTTGGCATGGTTATACTTTTTTCTGCCTTTACATTTTTGCCGGATAAAAAAATAACTTCACCAATCTATGATGTAAAAGATGGGATAGTTCTTGCACAGCAACCATTGAATAAGCAACCGGATATTATTAAACCCAAACCAAAAACTTCCACTAGTTCCGCCGCACCGCAAGCTAATTTTACTGACAATATGGAGATAGTGCCAGATAAAGATTCCACCAAAATTTTTCAGGATATCAGCAAGATGACAATCGGTGATACAGATATTCCAATGGACGGACCTGGCACAGGAAACCCCGGACCTAAAGGAGGCGGCACCGGAGAAACCGATATACCAAAACCTACCGATCCTGTAGTGGTAAGCAATGCGCCTACCAACAACCCTGATGTGCAGGCTTCTTTTCCCGGCGGTGAAAAAGAACTGATACGGTTTTTACAAAAAAATCTGCGTTCGCCAAGAGATATGGAAGAAGAAGAAACAGTAAAAGTGAGGATAAAATATGTAGTAGATTTTGACGGTAACCTGCAAAGTTTTATTGTGGCAAAAGATGGTGGCGAAATGTTTAACAGCGAAGTAGTACGGGTGTTGAAAAAATGCCTAAATGGAATCCCGGAAAAAAAGGTGGGCAAAATGTACCCGTTTATTACACTATACCGGTAAAGTTTACCTCCACGGAATAATTTTTGTAATAAATGCTGTAATTTGTAAGCCCAAAAAGCAAGTAAAAAAAACGATTGTAAATACTAAACTCCTAAACCGTTAAACAAACATGGCATTAGAAGAATTTGAAAAAGACCAAATGACCGAAAGGCAGAAGGGCATTTCTCAAATGCGATCCATCAGCAATTATGGGATGGGTATTTTTTTGGTGATAGCAGGTATGTTTTTTATGTTCCCTACAAAATATACTTATCGTTTTTTAGACAACTACGATCCTGTTTTAATAAAAATATTTGCTGTTATATGCTGGATATACGGAGCTTTCAGGATTTACAGGGGATACCAGAAAAATTATTTTAACGACTGATGAAGCGCTTACAATTGAAACACACAACAAGACTGCTGGCAGGAATATTTTTTTATATTTTTTTATTGACAGGCTGTAAAGAAACAAAGCAACAGGGCCCTTTGGATACTCCCACCAGCGGCACTATCAATATCAGTGTAGATGAATCTTTCAGGCCGGTGATAGAGGAACAGATAAAAGTATTTGAAGGTTCTTTTCCAGGGGCAAAGATCAATGCAGCATACAAGCCGGAAGCAGAATGTTTAAAAGATTTGTACAACGATTCTGCCACAAGGATGGTGATAGTAACCAGGGGGCTTACTTATAAAGATGCAAAGTATTTTGCAGATACCCTGCACTATGTACCCAGTAGTGAAAAAATTGCTTCTGATGCGATAGCGATAGTAATAAATATTAAAAGTAAGGATAGCATTTTTACTTTGCATGGATTACAGGAATTGCTTACCGGGGAAGCTGTCAATAATAAAAAAGTGGTGTTTGACGGACTGAATTCCACCAGTGCTATCCGTTTTGTGATTGACAGTATTTTGAAAAGGAAAAAATTTGACAACAACAAAGTAAAGGCAGTTAAAAATAGCCGGGAAGTGCTGGAATATATTGCCACCGATACCAATGCCATTGGAATGGTAGGCATAAGCTGGATAGGCAATCCTGAAGACAGTTCGCAGGTAAATATGTTAAGAAAAGTAAAAATTGGCTATGTGAAATGTGAGCTCTGTGTAGATTCGCCTTACGTAAAACCCACACAGGCGGGAATGATGACAAGAAGATATCCTTTGGTACGTGGATTGTATTACATACTCAAAGAAAACTATTCAGGGCTGGGATCAGGGTTTGCAGGATTTCTGCAATACGAACGGGGGCAGTTGGTTTTTAGAAGGTCTTACCTGTGGCCGGCAAAAATGTCTTTTAATGTGAGAAACGTAATAATAAACGAAAAATTAAAAAAAGAGTAAGTTTATTTTGTAAGATTGCAGGTAAAATTGATAACATTGTAAAGTATTAAATTAAAAATAAAATGAGCAAGTTAAAATTGGGAGTGTTGTTGTTAACCTCTTTGTTTGTTTCTACTTTTTTAAAGGCACAAACAATTGATGAAGGAAAAAAATTCCTCTATTACGAAAGGTATAAAAGCGCAAAAGCAGTGTTTGAAAAACTGGTGGCTGCCAATCCCAATAACCTGGATGCAGTGTACTGGTTGGGACAGTCCATGATTTTGCCGGATGATAATAAAGATATTGCAGGTGCAAAAGCATTGTATCAAAAAACACTGATGGCTAACAGCAGCAGTCCTTTGTTGCTGGCAGGCATGGGGCACATAGAATTGCTCGAAGATAAAACCCAGGATGCCAGAAACCGTTTTGAAACAGCTCTTAGCCTTAGCCAAAGTAAAAATGCAGCAGTGTTGAATGCCATTGGTTTTGCCAATGTAAATGCACCAAAAGGTGATGCCGATTATGCTGTTGAAAAATTGAAGCTGGCCACTACTTTAAAAAATATGAAAGACCCTGATGTATTTGCCAACCTGGGTGATGCGTATAAAAAATTAACACAGGGAGGGCCGGCACAAACAGCATACGAATCAGCGCTGGAGCTCAATCCAGCTTATGCCAGGGCATCTTACAGGATTGGTAAAATTTACCAGACACAGGGTTTTGGCCAGGAAGAAATTTATCTGAAATACTATAACGAAGCCATTGCCAAAGATGCCAGTTATGGCCCGGTATATGAGTTCCTGTATCAGTATTATTATCTTACCAATGTTGGTAAATCTGCACAATATTTAGAAAAATATTTAGCCAATACAGATGATGACCCTAAAAATTGTTATTACACTGCTTCAATGAAATATGCACAGGGATTTTTTGCTGAATCTATTTCAAAAGCAGAAGAATGTATCAAAACAGAAGGTGCCAGCCCTTATCCCAATTTGTATGGATTGGAAGCTTATGCATATGACAGGCTGAATGATTCTATCAATGCAAAAAAATATTTTGATATTTATTTTGCAAAGCAGGCGCCTGAAAAGATAGGACCTACGGATAGAAAAACTTATGCAAAAATTTTGCTGAAAGATACCCTTCCCGGTAATGAAGCGTTGGCTGCTGAAAATATAGAAAAAGCAATACTGTCCGATACTACAGAGGCTGGTAAAGTTGTATTAATGAAAGATATGGCCACTTATTTTGTTGGGAAAAAGAAATTTAAGGAAGCCGCAGACTGGTATAGTAAAGTAGTAAGTATTAAGAAAGTTTCAACAAAGACCGACCTGTACAATGCAGGCTATAATTATTTCCGCAGTGGAGATTATGCAGCAGCTATTAATTCATTTAATGTGTACAGTCAAAAATTTCCTGAAGATGCATTTGGATATTACATGGCAGGTAAGGCAAACTGGGCAATAGATTCCACATTTGCATTGGCATTGGCCAATCCTTTTTTTGAAAAAGCAATCGAAGCAGGACTTAAAGACAGCGTAAAATACAAACCACAACTGATAGGAAGTTATAAGTATTTTATTGTGTATTCGGTGTATAAAAAAGATAAGGCTTCAGCATTAAGTAATTGTGATAAAGTGCTGGTGCTTGATCCAAATGATGCAGAAACTGTAGGTAATAAAGCAACCATTACTGCTATGAACTTTAATGCTCCAACTCCTAAACCAAAGCAAGCTCCTGCCGGGGCCAAGCCTGCAGCAGGTAAGCCTGCTGAAAAAAATGGAGGTGCAAAAGCTCCGGAGCCAAAAAAAAAGTAAAGTCTAAAAAGAAATAAAGCAATCCCCATTTTTTATAAAATGGGGGTTTTCTTTTTTATAAAATGTAGGATTGTTATTTGATAACGCTGCCTTATTTTTGCGGTATGCAATTTTATCTACTACAGGCCAACGATTTAAACAGTGCTGCAAATTATTTGCCCATAGGTATTCAGCTTATTTTTGCCATTGGCTTTATAGCCACCATGATGATACTGACCCATAAATTTGGGCCTAAAAGAAATGGTACCGATAAGCTCCAGAATTTTGAAAGCGGTATCGAAATAAAAGGCAATGCCCGGCAGCCAATGGCCATTAAATATTTTTTGGTAGCCATCCTGTTTGTCTTGTTTGATGTGGAAGTAATTTTCTTTTATCCTTATGCAGTAAATTTCCGGGAGCTTGGATGGAATGGATTTTTAGCTGTGGTAATGTTTGTAGGATTTTTTATTACAGGGTTTATATATATTATTAAGAAAGGAGCTTTGGATTGGGAAGATTAATACAATTTGGAGATGGATTGACTTGAATATTTGGAAATTAAAACCAACAATTCAGATCGATATAATGTTAAACTGTATACATCTTCAAATTGACAAATCATCAAATAAATAATTATGTCACGTCCGGTACAATTTAATAATAAAGTAAAAATGGTGGAAGCCCCCGAAAGCTTGATGGGGGACGGTTTCATGGCTACTTCTTTTGAAAAAGTGGTGGGGCTTGCCCGTAAAAATTCTATCTGGCCATTACCTTTTGCCACTTCCTGCTGCGGAATTGAATTTATGGCTACCATGGCCAGTCACTACGACCTTGCAAGGTTTGGTTCCGAAAGGGTGGGTTTTTCTCCACGCCAGTGCGATTTACTGATGGTGATGGGAACTATTTCAAAAAAAATGGGACCGGTTTTAAGACAGGTATATTTGCAAATGGCAGAGCCACGCTGGGTTTTATCAGTTGGAGCCTGCGCCTGCAGCGGTGGTATTTTTGATACTTACTCTGTATTGCAGGGCATTGATCAGGTAATACCGGTGGACGTTTATGTACCAGGTTGCCCTCCAAGACCAGAAGCTATACTGGATGGTTTTTTAAAAATTCAGGAACTGGTGGGGCAGGAAAGTTTGAGAAGAAGGAATGGTGATAAATATAAAGAATTGATGGATGCTTACGGGATACAATAGAGTTGTATTGCTAAATGGTTAAATTGTTTTTAAACCATCAACAATGCAAGAACTAAACTAATAAATCAATGTCACTTACCAGCGAAGCAATACAAAAAAAACTAACTGAAAAATTTGGTGAATCCCTTACTGATTTTATTGAGCCTTACGGCATGCTCACTTTTACTTCACCCAAAGAGCTTAACCTGAAAGTGCTGCAGTTTTTATTTGATGACGAAGAAATGAAATTCCGCTTTTTAACAGATCTGCAGGCGGTACATTATCCGGATAGAAAAGGAGAAGAATTGATGGTGGTTTATCACCTGCACAATTTGACAGACAATGTTCGTATCAGGTTTAAAGTATATACTGATATTGAAAAGCCGGATGTTTTTAGTGCCACTGCCATTTACCAGTCAGCCAATTTTATGGAGAGGGAAACATACGATTTCTTTGGAGTAAATTTTGTTGGCCATCCTAATTTAATCAGGATATTGAATGTGGATGAGATGGATTATTTTCCTATGCGGAAAGAGTTTCCATTAGAAGACCAGAGCAGGGTGGATAAGGATGATGAGATGTTTGGAAGATGATGAATTGATTTGAATATTTGAAAACTTGAAGATGAAAAAATTTAACGCATCAGCAAATCACCAAATCACCAAATCATCAAATTAACTAATTATGAACGATCATATTTTATTGCCGGAAGGAAGTATTGAAAAACAAACTACCACACTCAACCTGGGGCCAACTCACCCGGCCACTCATGGTGTATTTCAAAATATTCTGGAGCTGGATGGAGAAAGAATTATGTCGGCAGTATCTACTGTAGGCTATATCCACAGGGCATTTGAGAAGTTGGCAGAAAGAAGGCCTTTGTACCAGATCACACCAATTACTGACAGGTTAAATTACTGTTCTTCTCCCATTAACAACATGGGCTGGCATTTAACCTGCGAAAAATTATTAGGCGTTACCACACCCAAAAGAGTAGATTATTTACGCATCATCATCATGGAGCTGAGCAGGATTTCAGATCACCTGATTTGTAATTCTATTGTTGGTGTGGATAGCGGTGCTTACTCTGGTTTCCTTTACCTGATGCAATACCGGGAATTAATTTATGAAATATATGAAGAAGTATGCGGCTCCCGCCTTACTACTAATATTGGGCGTATTGGCGGTTTTGAAAGGAATTTCACAAATACAGCATTTGAAAAACTAGAAAAATTCTTAGCAGAATATCCCAAGCAGTTGAAAGAGTTTGAAAACCTGTTTACCCGTAACAGGATATTCATGGAGCGTACAATCGGCTGTGGGCCTATCTCTGCCGAAAGAGCGATGAACTATGGCTTTACCGGTCCCAACTTAAGAGCTGCCGGTGTTGATTATGATGTACGGGTTCACAGCCCTTACAGTTCTTACGAAGAGTTTGATTTTAAAGTGCCCGTTGGCACCACAGGTGATTGTTATGACCGCTACCTGGTTCGCAATGAAGAAATGTGGCAGAGCCTTAGCCTGATCAACCAGGCGTATAAAAAAGTGCAGGAATTTAAAGGCACTGAGGCAGAAGTGTTTCATGCCGATACACCTGCTTATTATTTGCCGGAAAAGAAAGATGTATATACCAAGATGGAAGCGCTGATTTACCATTTCAAAATTATCATGGGTGAAACAGATATTCCGGCGGGTGAATTGTATTTTCCTATTGAAGGGGCTAATGGGGAGTTAGGTTTTTACATCATCAGTGATGGCGGCAGAACACCATATAGGCTTCACTTTCGCAGGCCATGCTTCATTTACTACCAAGCATATCCGGAGCTGGTGAAAGGGGGAATGCTGAGTGATGCGGTGATAACGATGAGTAGTTTAAATTTGATTGCAGGGGAGTTGGATGCCTAGTGAATAAAGAATTTTATTACAGCATGAATCAAAATAAAAAGATAGCAATTGTTGCAAAATTTGTTTCTTTTAAGGAGGCAGAAGAGAATGACAATTTGTATTTCTCCAAAATGAGCGCTGAAGATTTATTGAAAGAATGTTTTGATTTGAGGAGACTTAATTATTTTGATGGAAAAGAAAACAATCTGCCAAGAATTGAAATGGTTGGAAGAATAATTAAACAAAGAGATAATGAAAAACAAAATGCCTGAATTTCAAAAGGATTTTGAAGATTTTATTATTCTGTGTAATAGATATGAATTGGAATATCTTGTTATTGGTGGTTTTGCAGTAAGTGTACATGGTTATTCAAGAACAACAAAGGACTTGGATATTTGTATAAATAAAACGTAAGCAAATGCAGCTAAGATTCTAAAAATTTTAAATGATTTTGGATTTGGGTCTTTAAATTTTCAAGCAGAGGATTTTTTGAAAGATGATATAATAGCTCAATTAGGGTATCCGCCAATCAGGATAGATATTCGAATGACTTGAATGGTGTTGACTTTGATGTTGCTTACAAAAATAAAAGGATGGTAAATATGAATGGTGTTCCAACAAATTTTATAGGATTTGGTGACCTTATTATAAATAAAGAAAAAGCTGGAGGAGATCAAGATTTGCTAGATGTTAAAAAACTGAAAGAACGTAATAAATTAAAATAGTATGACCTTTTCACAGGATAAAATAAATAAGGTTAATGAAATAATAAGCCATTATCCACAGGGCAAACAAAAAAGTGCACTGCTTCCGGTGCTGCATTTGGCACAGGAAGAATTTGGCGGCTGGCTGGATACACCAGTAATGGATTATGTGGCTACACTGCTGAGCATTGAACCAATTGAAGTGTATGAAGTAGCCAGCTTTTACAGTATGTACAATTTAAAACCGGTAGGAAAATATTTATTTGAAGTTTGTCGAACAGGACCCTGTATGATCAATGGCAGTGATAATATTATTGACTACATCAAAGAAAAATTAAACATCAAAGTAGGTGAAACTACTGCTGATGGTTTGTTTACTTTAAAAACAGTAGAGTGCCTGGGAGCTTGTGGTTATGCCCCCATGATGCAGCTGGGCAAGCATTACAGGGAACATTTGACCAAAGAAAAAGTGGATGCAATTATTGAAGAATGCAGGAATAATGCGGTAAGAAATAATTAAAAAATTTCAATCATGGAAGCAATAGTACCATACCTGAATTTTAATGGCAATGCAAAAGAAGCATTAGAATTTTATACAAAAGCATTGGGTGGAAAAGTAATTCAGTCATCCACATTTGGCGAAGCAAATATGGCCGAAGATGAAAGTATGAAAGAAAAAATTCTTCATGCAGTATTTGAAGCAGGTGCACTTAAATTTATGGTAAGCGACTGCCCTCCCAATGTTCAGGTAAGTGCGGGGGATATGGTAAGCCTATCTTTAAATTTTAGTGATTTGGAAATAATAGAAAAGACTTTTGCTGCATTGGCAGAAGAGGGGAATATAACAATGCCAATGCAGGATACTTTTTGGGGAGCAAGATTTGGAATGACAAAAGATAAGTATGGTGTACACTGGATGTTTAATCATGATTATCCAAAGGATAAATGATACCAGCAGCAGGTAGGGCTGAATTAAGATATTCCGTACAAGTGATTGACACAACGATGTAGATTAAAGAGCAAATGTTTGTAACAGAAAATTAAAATTTGCTAAAAGCAAATTGAGGTATGAGTAAAAAATTATTATTAGCAAATGCACAAGTGCCGGGTATCCGCAGCTACGAAGTGTACCGCCGTGAAGGTGGTTACCTTAGCGTGGAGAAAGCATTGAAAATGGCTCCGGCAGATATTGTGGAGGAAGTAAAAAAGAGCGGACTGAGAGGCCGTGGTGGTGCAGGATTTCCTACCGGGATGAAATGGAGTTTTTTGGCAAAGCCGGAAGGAGTGCCACGTTACCTCGTTTGCAATGCAGATGAAAGTGAACCCGGTACTTTTAAAGACAGGTATTTGATGGAGCTCATCCCTCATTTGCTGATAGAAGGAATGATTGTTTCTTCCTTCGCTTTGGGGAGCAATAACAGTTACATTTACATCCGTGGCGAATATGCATGGATTGCAGAAATTTTAGAAGACGCCATTGCAGAAGCAAAACAAAATGGGTGGCTGGGAAAAAATATACAGGGCAGCGGATTTGATTGTGAAATGTATGTACAGCGTGGCGCCGGTGCCTATATCTGTGGAGAAGAAACTGCATTGATAGAATCTTTGGAAGGTAAAAGAGGCAACCCACGTATCAAGCCGCCATTCCCTGCCATCAAGGGTTTGTGGGATTGTCCAACGGTGGTGAATAATGTAGAAACATTAGCAGCAGTAGTACCAATCCTGAATGAAGGTGGAGAAGAATATGCAAAGATTGGTGTAGGAAAGTCGACAGGAACGAAATTAATTTCTGCCTGTGGCAATATCAACAAGCCAGGCATTTATGAAATCGACATGACCATTTCTGTAGAAGATTTTATTTACAGTGATGAATATTGTGGCGGTATCCCGAATGGAAAAAGATTAAAAGCCTGTATTCCCGGTGGTTCATCTGTTCCCATTTTGCCGGCCAATTTATTATTGACAACTGCAAAAGGAGAAAAGCGTTTGATGAACTACGAAAGCCTGAGTGATGGCGGATTTGCCACAGGCAGTATGATGGGCAGCGGCGGATTTATTATTTTGGATGAAGACCAGTGTGTGGTAAAAAATACCATGACGCTGGCAAGGTTTTATCACCACGAAAGTTGCGGACAATGCAGCCCCTGCCGTGAAGGTACCGGCTGGATGGAAAGGATATTGAAAAAAATTGACAATGGTAAAGGAGAAATGAAAGACATTGATTTGTTGTGGGATATTCAGCGGAAGATTGAAGGCAATACGATTTGTCCTTTGGGAGATGCAGCAGCATGGCCAATAGCCGCTGCCATCAGGCATTTCAGGGATGAGTTTGAATGGCATGTAACAAATCCGAATGCCTGTTTATTGAGGAATTTTGGATTAGCGCATTATGCAGATCCGATTCATGTGCCGGTAACGGCTTAAAATAATTAACCGCAAAGACACTAAGGCGCAAAGCATCGCAAAAATTCTTCGTGGCGATTTTGCAACTTGGTGATTAAGAAAATAAAATATGGCAGAAGAAATAAAAACTTTTAAAGTAACCATCGACAATATCTCCCTGGATGTTGCACCGGGTACTACTATATTAAATGCTGCCCGACAAATTGGTGGCGATGTTACACCGCCTGCAATGTGCTACTACAGCAAGCTGCAGGGCAGTGGGGGTAAATGCCGTACCTGTTTGGTGGAAGTGGCTGCAGGCTCTACTGCCGATCCAAGGCCGATGCCAAAACTGGTTGCCTCCTGCAGAACAACTGTTATGGATGGCATGATTGTAAAAAATATCACCAGCGAAAAAGTAAAAGATGCAAGGGCAGGCGTGGTTGAATTTTTATTGCTGAATCATCCACTCGACTGTCCTATTTGTGACCAGGCGGGTGAATGTCATTTGCAGGATCTGGGTTATGAGCATGGCAAAGAAGGCACTAGGTACGAATTTAAAAGACGCACTTTTGAAAAGGAAGATATTGGCCCCTATATTCAGTTGCACATGACACGTTGCATACTCTGCTACCGCTGTACTTATGTGGCTGATCAGTTGACAGAAAAAAGAGTACACGGAATTCTTGACAGGGGTGAACATGCAGAAATATCAACCTACATTTCCAAGGCAATTGATAACGAATTTAGCGGCAATATGATTGATGTGTGCCCGGTGGGTGCATTGACAGATAAAACATTCCGGTTTAAAAACAGGGTATGGTTTACCAAGCCCGTAGATGCTCACAGGAATTGTGAAACACCCGGCTGTTGTGGTAAAACAACTTTATGGTTAAGGGGCGAAGAAGTGTTCAGGGTAACAGCCCGTAAAGATGAATGGGGAGAAGTGCAGAGCTATGATGGAAAGCCTGGCTGGATCTGCAATACCTGCCGTTTTGATAAAAAGAAAACTAGCGATTGGGAAATTGAAGGCCTCACAAAAATTAGCAGGCACTCTGTTATTTCACAAGGCAAATACCCAGGACTGGTAATGCCAAAAGAAACAATCAAAGAAGTGATGGGAGGAAGGGCGCCAAGGTTGCTGATGAATATCCATGATGAGAGTGAGGTGAACAAACCAAACGTTCATTTGAGTGAAATAAACGGGCCTGCAGATGCGACGGTTTTCGAAAAAAAATAAACAGGTTTTATCATTGATACATTGTACTGACTGATTATGCTTTTACAAATAGATATGTTTTTAGTAATAGAAAAATTAGCCCTCATTGTAGTGGTGGTGATGTCATCATTGGTGATTGCCATGTATGCAACTTTTGGCGAACGCAAGGTGGCAGCTATTATGCAGGACAGACGGGGGCCCAACAGGGCTGGACCTTTCGGCTTGTTGCAGCCTTTGGCTGATGGGTTAAAATTATTTTTTAAAGAAGAGATCATCCCGAATTTGTCTTCTAAATTCTTATTTATTCTTGGTCCCTGTTTAGCCATGTTGACGGCCATGATGACGGGTGCAGTAATTCCATGGGGAGATAAAGTGCATTTTTTTAACAGGGATATTTCTTTACAAATAGCAGATATCAACGTTGGGATTTTGTATGTGTTTGGAGTAGTGAGTATGGGGGTGTATGGCATCATGATTGGCAGTTGGGCAAGCAACAATAAATTTTCTTTGATGGGTGGTTTAAGGGCTGCTTCACAAATCATCAGTTACGAACTGGCGATGGGTATTGCTCTGATCGCTTTGCTGATGATAACGGGTACGCTGAGCCTGAAGACGATGGTGGAATACCAGGTGAATAGCGAACATTGGTATGCCTGGAATGTGTTTAAACAACCACTGGGGTTCATGATATTTTTGATTTGTGTGTTTGCAGAATGTAACCGTACACCATTTGATTTGCCCGAAGCAGAAAATGAATTGATTGGTGGCTACCACACAGAATACTCCTCTATGAAATTAGGATTTTTTCTTTTTGCTGAATACATCAATATGTTCATCAGCAGTTCGGTGATGGTGAGTTTGTTTTTTGGCGGTTATGATATTCCATTTGTAAATGATGGTCATCTGTCTCAGAGCATTGGTGTAAACTGGATGGCGCTGCTGCACACATTTTCTTTTTTAGCAAAAGCAGTGTTCTTCCTCTTCCTGTTTATGTGGGTAAGATGGACGATTCCACGGTTTCGTTATGACCAGTTGATGAACCTGGGTTGGAAGATTTTGATACCATTGGCTTTGTTCAATATGTTGTTAACAGGTGCACTGGTTTTATTACAACAAAATAACTGGCATTTTTAAATCAATAAAAATATATTTGCACAAACTATCAATGGATATTTAATAATGCAGTTAGTTAGAAGAATGAATGTTGTGATGGCTCAATATTGAGATGCGGTACAAGGGAGTGACACAACGATGTAAAATAACAGTACAAAAGCCCGGTCAATAAAAATATTTTTGGAAAATAAATATAAATGCAACCACTCACCAATAAATCCAAAGCAGTAGACCGCAGGCCAATGAGTTTGCTGGAGAGGGCTTACCTTCCGGCAATTTTTAAAGGCATGGCGATTACTTTTGGGCACATGTTTAAGAAAAGGCCAACCATTAATTACCCAGAAAAGACAAGGCCATTCAGCCCGGTTTTTCGTGGACTGCAAATTTTAAACAGGGATGAAGAGGGACGTGAAAACTGCACAGCCTGTGGTTTGTGTGCTGTAGCTTGTCCGGCAGAAGCCATAACCATGGAAGCTGCAGAAAGGCAACCCGGCGAAGAACATTTGTACCGGGAAGAAAAATATGCAGCCAAATTCGAGATCAATATGCTGCGTTGCATTTTTTGTGGTTTGTGTGAAGAAGCCTGCCCAAAGGATGCGATTTATTTAAGTGAAACTTTTGCACCGGCCAATTTTCAGCGCAAAGGTTTTATTTATGGCAAACCTGATTTGCTGATACCAAATCCTGTTACCGAACCGGAAGCGTATGCCAAAGCAAAAGGCGGAAGGGTTACCATTAAACATTAAAGGCTCTTTATTCGAAATTCTTTATTCGAAATTCGTAATTAAAAATGGGTGTAACAGAAATTTTATTTTGGTTTTTAAGTGTGCTGGCAATCGGCGGTGCTTTAATGGTGGTGGCCAGCAAAAATCCGGTACACAGTATTTTATATCTCATCATTACTTTCTTTGCCATCTCCGGTCATTATATTTTATTGAATGCACAATTTTTAGCCATTGTAAATATTATTGTTTACGCAGGCGCTATCATGGTGTTGTTTTTATTTGTGGTGATGCTGATGAATCTAAATGCTGAAAGTGAACCGCCGCAAAAAAGTAAATATCTGCTGTACGCCGGTATTGTTGCAGGTTGCAGCCTGCTGCTGCTGATAGTTGCAGCATTAAGGAAAGCTGATATGGGTAAACAGTTAGTACAAATGAAAGACGGTGATGTAGGCCTGATCAATAACCTGGGCAAAGTATTGTTTACCGATTATGTTTTCCCTTTTGAAATCAGCAGTGTACTATTTTTAAGTGCCATGATTGGAGCTGTAGTAATATCAAAAAAAGAATCAATTAAAACCACCGGACAGGTATAATGAGAAAAATTATTGTATTGCTTATCGTATTTGGATTCATCAATTGCACCGGATCTGCACAGATTGATATCAACAAAATATTCAACATTGACGACCTGCTTGGTAAAGCACTGAATGTAAAAAAAGGCTTTGCTCCTAAATTTTCTTTGGGCAACTCACCGATTAAGTCAATCAGTAAAGTAGGTGAAATTTTCAATGTAAAAAATATTTCGCAGGCCACTAAATTGTTCAACACTTTTAAAACAGGCAGAACAATTTACCGGATAACTGCTGCTGCCGGCAGTGCATTTGCCTTGTATGGCACCATTCGTTCTTTAGACAAAGCTACTGCTACCAAAGATTACCAGGCTGCAATCACCACCGGTGTTATTGCAATTGGAACCGGCTTGCTTACAAAATTTTTAACTAAGGCTGCTGCTTACAAAGCAGTGGATATATTTAATGGAGCGGTAACTAAAAAAATAAAAGATATTTTATCAATACAACCTGCATCCAGCACAATTGGAGTGGGGCTGTATGTAAAATTATAAATTGATTATGCCTGTAAATTATTATATTTTTTTATCAGTGGCTTTGTTCTGCATTGGCGTGGTGGGTGTATTAACCCGACGTAATGCGATCATTATTTTTATGTGTGTGGAGCTGATGCTGAATGCGGCCAATCTGCTGCTGGTGGCATTTTCAAAAATGCACAACCTTGCACTGGGACTTAATTTTCCAAAGCTGGCAAGTGAAGCACAGGTATTTGTTTTCTTCATCATGGTGGTGGCAGCGGCAGAAGTAAGTGTGGGTCTGGCAATCATTGTGATGATTTACAGGAATACACATTCGGTGGATGTGAATTTTTTGAACAGGTTGAAGAATTAAGACGCCCCCATCTCCGCTAACCAGCGGAGAGTAAGGCAAGCGTATTATAAATTGAATTACTTTTTATTTAATCAAAGACTACATCTAATAATTAGTGTAGTATAAAATTTCCACCTTTAGGAGACAGGGCATGAACAACGTTTTACAAATAGTTTGGTTGATTCCTTTTTTGCCGTTGATCGGTTTTTTGATCAATGGATTGGGAAGAAAAAATTTATCTAAATCACTGAGTGGTATTATTGGCAGTGGTGTTATTTTAGGTTCCTTTATTTTAAGCACCTGGGTTTTTATCCAGGTAAAAAATGGCAATACATATGTTGCCCATTACTACGATTTTATTAATACCGGTTCTTTAAAAATTGGTTTCGATTTTCAGATTGATCAACTCTCTTCTTTATTTCTTTTAATCATTACAGGTGTCGGTTTTCTCATTCATCTGTACTCTACTTCTTACATGCATGAAGAAGAAAGCAAAGACTTTGCAAAATATTTCTCTTTCCTCAATCTGTTCGTTTTCTCCATGCTGCTGCTGGTGATGGGTGGAAATTATATCATCATGTTCATTGGCTGGGAAGGTGTTGGATTGTGTTCTTATTTACTGATTGGGTTTTGGTTTAAAAATAACAATTACAATGATGCTGCTAAGAAGGCATTCATCATGAACCGCATTGGCGACCTTGGATTTTTACTGGCGGTATTTTGGTTGCTGAATAAATTAGGCACTGCAGATTATCACACCGTATTTCAAAATGCTGCTCAATTAAGTTTATTTGATGTAACCGGAATCACACTATTATTATTTGTAGGTGCCACCGGTAAAAGTGCACAGATACCTTTGTACACCTGGCTGCCGGATGCAATGGCTGGCCCTACACCAGTGAGTGCATTGATACATGCTGCCACGATGGTGACCGCAGGTATTTACATGATAGCAAGGAGCAATATTTTATTTACCATGGCACCGGTTACACAAACCGTTGTGGCCGTTGTTGGATTGGGTACTGCTATTTTAGCCGCTACCATTGCACTGAAACAAAACGATATTAAAAAAGTGCTGGCATACTCTACCGTTAGCCAGTTGGGTTATATGTTTTTAGGGCTGGGCGTTGGTGCTTACACAGGTGCTGTATTTCATGTAATGACACATGCGTTCTTTAAAGCATTGTTGTTTCTTGGTGCAGGCAGTGTAATACATGCAATGGGTGGCGAGCAGGACATGCGTAATATGGGTGGTTTAAAAAAATACATGAGCATTACCCACATCACTTTTTTATTGGGTTGTTTGGCCATTGCCGGTATGCCGCCGTTCTCCGGGTTCTTTAGTAAAGATGAAATACTGGCCGAAGTATTTAAACAAAATCCTTTGTATTGGGGCATTGGTGTAGCAGGTGCATTGATGACAGCTTTTTATATGTTCCGTTTGTATGCAATGATTTTCCTTGGAAAATTCCGTGGTACACATGAACAGGAACATCATCTGCATGAAAGCCCTGCTGCCATTACTTTTCCTTTAATAGCACTGGCAATACTGGCAATAGTTGGCGGGTGGGTTGGCATACCGGAAGTATTTATGCATGGCGGTCATAGATTGGAAGCATTTTTAGAACCCATTTTTGCCAACAGCAATGAATTGGCAAAAGAAAATAATCCTCACGAGCCTTTAAAGCATTCAAAAGAAATTATGCTGATGGCCATATCAGTTGTGGGTGCTTTGGCTGCTTTATTATTTGCCTGGAACAAATTCAGCAAATACGAAAAGACAGACAAAGAAGAAACAGGTGTTGGAAAAATATTGGCCAACAAGTGGTATGTAGATGAATTGTATGATGCAGTGATTGTAAAACCTGTTCAGTCGATAGCTGCTTTTTTCAATAATATTATTGAGAGAAAAGGAATTGACGGTATGGTGAATGGGGTAGGCAAGGCCGTTAATTATGGCAGCAGGCAAATACGGTTGCTGCAAAGTGGGCAGGTGGGCACTTATGTGTTGCTGATGGTAGTGGGTATTTTAGCATTATTTATTATTCAATTGTTTTTGTAAAATATATTTTAATGTTCGGTAATTCTATTACAATACCTCACTTATTAATTTTTGTTCCGCTGATAGCTGGGCTGCTTACTTTTTTTATAAAGAAGGAGTCTGGTGCTAAAGCATGGAGTTTACTGGCTGCCATTATTACGTTGGGTATTTCATTGTTGAGTTTGGTGTACAGTAAAAATAAAGACCTGAGTGGGCTGTCATTTAATTACGAATGGCTGAAAGAGATGGGTGCCAGTTTTTCTGTTTCTTTTGATGGTGTGGGCAGATTGCTTACATTATTGACTGCTGTATCGTTCCCCATTATTTTTGTTGCTACTTATAAAAATTCCTACAAAAATGCCAATAGCTTTTTTGGACTGATGTTGTTGTCCCAGGCAGGCCTGATGGGGGTATTTCTTGCAACAGATGCATTACTGTTTTATTTTTTCTGGGAGCTTGCATTAATTCCCGTTTATTTTTTATGCAGCCGCTGGGGCGGAGAAAAAAGAATACAGGCTACTTTCAAATTTTTCATTTACACTTTTGCCGGTTCTTTATTAATGTTGGTGGGCATCATCTATACCTATTTGCATACAGCCGCCACGCCGGTATCTGATCATAGTTTTGCAATGTCTGCATTTCATTCTGTGTTGCTTAGTCCTGCCCAGCAAAACTGGTTGTTTTGGTTATTCTTTATTGCATTTGCTATCAAGATGCCGATCTTTCCTTTTCATACCTGGCAGCCGGATACTTACGAGCAATCACCAACTGCTGTTACGATGATGCTGAGCGGCGTGATGGTGAAGATGGGATTGTTTGGATTGATCCGCTGGCTGCTGCCGATGTTTCCGCAGGCAGTTGTAAAATTTGATAATGTAGTTATTGTGCTATCCGTTGTCGGTATCATATATGCAAGTTTGATTGCATTAAAGCAGGATGATTTGAAAAGACTGGCAGCATACTCTTCTATTGCTCATATCGGGCTGATGTGTGCCGCAATTTTTACCACCAAACAAATTGCACTGGAAGGAGTGATGATACAAATGTTTAATCATGGTATCAATATTATCGGTTTGTGGATTGTGATTGAATTGATAGAAAAACAATTAGGCGTAAGAAAAATATCGCAGTTGGGTGGCATTGCACACAAAGCACCGGTGCTAACCACCATGCTGGTGATGATTGCATTTGCCAATATTGCTTTGCCTTTAACCAATGCTTTCATTGGAGAGTTCATGATGTTTAGCGGACTGTATAAATTTAATGTGTGGTACACTGCAGCAGCAGGATTAAGCATCATCCTGGCAGCAGTATATTCTTTGAATATGGTGCAAAAAGTTTTTTATGGAGAAGAGAATACTTTAACCGCATCCATCAAAGAAATTTCCTTGCATGAAAAATTAATATTGAGTGTGGTGCTGGGGGCAATATTTTTAGTGGGGGTATATCCTCAGCCTTTTTTCGAATTAACAAAAGATACCGTTTCGTCAATACTAACAAGATTCAAGTAAATTAAAATTAATTTCCCTTTTGGGAATTGGGATATGAATGCAATTATTTTAACAGCAATATGGGGTGTGGTAATGATGTTTGGTGGTGTTTTTTTCAAAAGAAAAAGCACGCCTTTGTATTGGGCTGTTGCAGGCCTGGTACTCATACTTATTGCCAACTGCCAGGAGCTGGTAACCCTGCAGCCACTGTTTGATGTGGATGTAAAAGACATGCTGCATTTCGACAAATTCAATTTGACGTTTATCACCATCGCATTGAGCTGCACTTTATTATTCTTTTTATTAAGCGGAAGGGACATTGAAAAAGTAGGGGAAAATGTATCGGAATATTTTGCTTTATTATTCTTTGTGTTGTGTGGTGTCAGCATTGCTGCCACTTTCAATACATTACTTACCCTGTTCCTGGGTATTGAGATAATGTCGATTCCTTTGTACATACTAACGGGCAGCGACAAACGGAATTTGAAAAGCAACGAAGCAGCGCTGAAATATTTTTTACTCGGAGCTTTTTCCACCGGCATTATGCTGATGGGGATTGCATTTATTTATGGGGGAAATACAAACGGGTCTTTCTTTATTAATAACATAGGCCTTGGCGAAGGAAAAATGCCGGTATTGATTGCAGTTGGTTTAGTATTCTTACTCATCTCCATGTCTTTTAAAGTATCTGCTGCACCATTTCATTTCTGGACACCGGATGTATATGATGGTTCACCAACAGTATTCACTTCCTTTATGGCCACCATTGTAAAAGCCGCCGGCTTCATTGCTTTTATCCGGTTGTTCGAAAATGCTTTTGGAAATGTGCAAAGTCAATGGCAGGGATTGATAGCAGTGATTACTGCCGCCACTTTATTGATTGGCAACCTTACGGCCGTATTTCAGCAAAGTGTAAAACGAATGCTGGCCTATTCCAGTATTGCCCAGGCAGGGTTTATGCTGCTGGCAATATTTGCTTTGAATAACATGGCTAAAGATGGCCTCATTTTATATGCAGCAGCTTACAGTTTAGCTACCATCGGCATCTTTGCCATTCTAATAAAAATGAATGACTATACCATTGATGGGTTTAATGGCCTGGCAAAGCAACAGCCGGTATTAGCCATTACGGCAACTGTATTTTTATTATCACTTACAGGTATCCCTTTAACAGCCGGCTTTCAAAGCAAATTTTATATGCTGTTGGCAGCGTTGAAAAATGGCCAGCAACACTGGCTGGTAATTTTTGCTGTGTTGTGTGCAGCCATTAGTGCCTATTATTATTTCAAGATAATACAGGCAATGTTCTTTAAAGAAAGCAATGATACTGTTGTGAATGAACAGGATATTTCACCCACTTTTAAAATATTGCTTATCATCACTGCGGCACTCATTATTGCATTAGGTATTTTTCCGACACTTATCACAGACTTACTGCATTCCTGATTTAAGAAAATATAAGCTATCAATGGTTTGTATTTTTTATTTTCTCCTGATTCTTTTTCACCGCTTGTAAATAATTTGCAGGACAAATAATTTTACCTGCTAACTTTAAACTGAATTATAATCGGATGAAAACAAGGGACTCCATTTTATTATCATACAATACTATCAAGAGTAACCGTTTGCGTACAGCCATTACTGTGGTGATCATCGCATTGGGCATCATGGCATTGATAGCCATCATCACTGCTGTAGAAGCCGTTAATCAAAGCCTTACTAAAAGTTTTTCCACCATGGGGGCCAATGCTTTTAGTTTACGGTTCAAAGAACGCAACATCCGTTTTGGCGGTGGCGGCAACAGGGGAGAAACAAAAAAAGTCAGCCGCAATTCTTTACAGTCAAAAGCTTCCAGCGAAGGTAAAATCATAACATTTGATGAGGCAAGGGCTTTCAAGAAAAGGTATATTTTTCCTGCTGTGGTAGGCATTGCATTACCGGGGCCCGGTGGCATTATTGTAAATACAGACAACAAAAAAACAAACCCCGATGTAAGGGTGATCGGCGGTGATGAAAACTACCTGGCATTAAATGGATACGAACTATCTTATGGCAGAAACTTTACAGATGCAGATGTAGAAAGCGGCAGCAGTGTTTGTGTCATCGGAAATACTATTGCTGAAAAATTATATGGAGAAAATACCGGCAAAGCAATTGACGGGATCATTACAGTAGCCAATAATAAATACCGGGTGATTGGGATATTGAAAGATAAAGGCAGCAGTGCTTTTATGAACGCCGACAAAGTGATATTAACAACCTATAATAATATCCGCAGGATTTACGGTACCGAAAATAAATCGTACAACATTGCTGTAATGGTAAATGATATGAAGCTGATGGACGTGGCCATTGGAGAAGCAAAGGGAACTTTCCGGACGGTGAGAAAATTAGATGTAAAAGAAGACGATAATTTTTATGTAGATAAAAGTGACAGCATAGCCCAGTCGCTGATGAAAAACCTGGGCTTTCTGCAATATGCTACCATGGCCATAGCACTAATAACATTAATCGGCGCAGCAATCGGTTTAATGAATATCATGCTGGTAGCAGTAAATGAACGAACCAAAGAAATAGGATTGATAAAGTCGCTGGGGGGCAAGGCTGCAGAAATAAGAGCACAGTTTCTTTGGGAGTCAATATTAATAAGCTTAATGGGTGCAATAGTAGGCATTGTGGCGGGTATCCTGTTTGGAAATATTGTTGCTCTGTTGCTCAAAACAGGCTTTGTTGTGCCCTGGGCATGGGTGATTTCAGGAGTAATAGTCTGTTCTTTAGTAGGGTTACTTGCCGGCCTTTATCCTGCTTACAAAGCAGCTAAGCTGGATCCCATAGTTGCGTTGCGATATGAATAACAACAACCGTTTGCTGTGATTGATTTTTTGAAAAAAATCAAAATAAAGACCCCCTGAAAAAAAAATTAAAAAATAAACAGCGCCGTTTGTTTCATTCAATTTATTTATTAACTTGTGCCTCAACAGTAAATTTAGTAACGATTGGTTTATTGTTGCAATACAGCTTTTTCTCAGGATGATTAATCCAAAGTTTTAACGAAACCGCTTTAAATTTTACTCACAAAAAAAATTGAACGTCATGGCAGAAACAAAATCAACTGCAACTGTAAAAGCATCATCAGTAGTACAGCCCAAAAAATCAAGTAATGCAATATCATTGCTGGCTCCGGTAATTTGCATAATCTTCGGTTACTTAATCTGGAGATTTATTTTAGGAAACCCATCAGGATTTACAAAACCAGGATCGGACGGTTTTTTCTGGCCAACACATGACGGGCCTAAGAATGCACTTAATAAAATGTACCTGGGAGGTATCATTGTACCAATTTTGATTGGAACTTTTTTAACAATGCTCACTTTTGTTATTGAAAGGTTTTTAACTATTTCTAAAGCAACTGGTACTGGCAATAATGCAGATTTCATCCGCAAAGTGCAGTATGAACTGGCAAATAAAAATGTTGACGCAGCAATTAGTGCCTGCGATAAACAAAAAGGATGTGTAGGTAATGTAATGAAAGCAGGCCTGTACAAATACAAAGAGATGATCGCCAATGGGGAGTTATCAACCGAACAAAAAGTAATGGCCATACAAAAAGAAGTAGAAGAAGCTACTGCTCTTGAACTGCCAATGCTTGAAAAGAATCTTGTATTCTTATCAACCATTGCATCGGTAGCAACCCTTTTGGGTCTGTTAGGTACAGTATTGGGTATGATTCGTTCTTTCTCTG
The DNA here is from genome assembly GCA_031368105.1 of Chitinophagaceae bacterium. GTDB lineage: Bacteria > Bacteroidota > Bacteroidia > Chitinophagales > Chitinophagaceae > Ferruginibacter. The sequence continues at coordinate 848 of JANLQY010000082.1, read as the reverse complement.
CATTAGGTGAAGGCGAAGGTGGTGGAGATGCTGCAAGCAAGCTCTCTGTAGGTATTTCTGAGGCCTTGTATAATACCGCTTTAGGTATCGGTACTTCCGCATTTGCTATAATTTTCTACAACATCTTTACCACAAAAATTGATGGTATCACTTATGGTATTGATGAAAGCGGCTTTACATTAACTCAAAGCTTTGCTTCCTTGTATAAATAATTTTGATCCTTGTATGGATTTGAAGCAATACTGAATCTATACTGTAAATAATAAACCATTATGGGAAGAGCGAAACTACCTCGTAAGAGTACAAATATTGACATGACGGCAATGTGTGATGTTGCCTTCTTATTATTGTCTTTCTTTATTTTGGCCACCAAGCAAAAGCCACCAGAGGCTGTTACCGTTGCACCTCCCACTTCAGTTTCATCAGAAGCTGCTGCGGAGAAATCAATTTTAACTACACTTACAAAAGAAGGAAAAGTGTTTTTAATGTTGGGTGATGAAACCAAAAAAAAAGCGGTTTTAAATGATATCAACACTGTAAAAGGACTTGGCCTGACACCTGAAGAGTTGAGTAAATTATATAAGCAACCTTTTATTGGTGTACCCCTGGGTTCTATCAAATCTATGTTGGCAATGCAGACACCTCTGCCTCCGGATAAAATGCCCGGTATTCCCATTATGGATAGTACAAAAAATGAACTGGTTGACTGGTACAGGAGTATCTCCAATGCCTACGCTGGCGGCAGCCAAAAAGATCTTGAAAAGATCATGTTGGTGAAGGGTGATAACGATGCATTGTACCCCGAGTTTAAGAATATAAAATTTGCCCTCAAAAAAAATAGTTTGTAC
>JANLQY010000074.1:0-1745 GCA_031368105.1 Chitinophagaceae bacterium | reverse complement strand
ATTGATGACACAAATTTCTTTCAGCATCTTACTGCTCATTTGTGCATTGGCATACACGCCTTCATTGTCTTTGTATCTTTCTTCCTGTATTTCCCTTGCCTTTATAACCCTGGCTCTTATCTTATCACTTTTTTCATATTGCTGTGTAGAAGACAGTTCGCTGAATGCAACGGGTGTTACTTCCACATGCAGATCAATCCTGTCTAGTAAAGGCCCGGAAATTTTATTCAAATATTTTTGCACTGCTCCTGGTGGGCAGGTGCATTGCTTTTCGGGATGATTGAAATATCCGCAGGGGCAGGGATTCATGCTGGCAATTAACATAAAACTTGCAGGAAATTCCAACGCCACTTTTGCCCTGCTGATGGTAACTTTTCTTTCTTCCATCGGTTGCCGCATTACCTCCAAAACGGTTCGTTTAAATTCCGGCAATTCATCCAAAAACAATACGCCATTGTGTGCCAATGAAATTTCACCAGGTTGTGGATTGCCACCACCGCCTACTAAAGCAACGTCTGAAATAGTATGATGCGGCGAACGATAAGGCCGCTTTGAAATCAATGTTGCATTTTCTGGCAGCTTACCGGCCACACTGTGAATCTTGGTTGTTTCCAGTGCTTCCTGTAAAGACAGTGGTGGAAGAATAGTCGGTAAACGCTTTGCCAGCATGGTTTTTCCGGCACCGGGCGGACCAATCAATATTGCATTGTGCCCACCTGCCGCAGCAATCTCCAAGGCTCTTTTAATATTTTCCTGTCCTTTTACATCGCAAAAATCAATATCAAAATCACTTTGGGCATAAGCAAATTCTTCCCTTGTATTTACAAGGGTGGGCTGTATTGAATTTTCATCTTCAAAAAAAGCAATCACTTCTTTTATGTGGCTTACTCCATACACTTTCAGGTTGTTCACCATGCCTGCTTCCCTTGCATTTTGTTTGGGTACTATCAGTCCTTTAAAATTTTCTTTTCTTGCCTGTATGGCAATGGGCAATGCACCTTTAATAGGCCTCACTTCACCATCAAGGCTTAGCTCACCCATTATTACATAGTCGGTTATTTTTTCAGGATTGTTCAATTGCTCACTGGCTGCCAAAGTACCAATGGCAATAGGCAGGTCGAAAGCTGTGCCACTTTTTCGTATATCCGCTGGCGCAAGGTTTACAATAAGTCTGGTTCTCGGCATAAAATAGCCGTTGTCTTTAATCGCACTTTCCACCCTCAGCATACTTTCTTTTACTGCACTGTCGGGCAAACCAACAATCACCGCTTCTGATTTCCCCTGGTTATTGATATTTACTTCCACCGCAATGGTAATGGCTTCCACGCCGTACACCGCACTGCCAAAAGTTTTTACCAGCATGATTGAAAGTTGTTTGTTTTAAGAAATTTTTTTGCAAAACTATGAACTGAAAGTACGAAAAAATAAACCCAGATGTTTAACAGGCATTGTAATAGCAGCCGATCTGTATAAAGTCATCTTTTTTATAAATATACGCCAATGGTATTTTACCATAAAATGCAGCCCATAAACTATAAGTACTTGGCGGGCCAATGATGGCATCACAGGCGGCAAGGCAATACATGTCTGTAACAAAGTGCCGCTGCTCTGTAAATATTTTTAACTCCGCCGGAAAATTATTTTTGTTGATCGTTTCAATCGCAGCAATTACAAAGGCACAGGTTTTTCCTTCAGCAGTAAATTGATTTTGCACCTGCAGCATTTTTTCTACATACACATCATCT
>JANLQY010000060.1:0-16706 GCA_031368105.1 Chitinophagaceae bacterium | reverse complement strand
TTCAAAGAGGAAAGATAAGCCAGGCAATCTCCCTCACCAGTAAATTGTCGATTGAATGTTATTGAGTTCACACCAACAAATTTAACCCGTTCTGCCATAAGGCAAAGATAATATGTTGCGACCTAAACGCCTATACCTGATATTTATTTATCAGCCATCACTACTTCTCCCACTAAAAAAACACTGCCGCAAACAAGGATTAAATCATTTATGCCAGCCTGTTGCTTTGCTGCAGCAATAGCAATGTTTACATCATCGTAACTTTTTCCATGCAGGCCATGCTCTTTTGCTATTGTCTGCAAATCTACTGCAGACAGTGCTCTTGGGATATGGGCATTGGTAAAATAATAAACAGCTTCTTTTGGCAACAGCGATAATACTTTGTCAACATCTTTGTCTTTCACCATACCGGTAACAATATGTAAATGCTCAAACTGATCACTGATTACAGATAACTGAACCAGCAGCTGTCGGATGCCATCTTCATTATGCGCCACGTCCAGCACAATTGTTGGCTGCTCCGCAATCACATCCCACCTGCCATGCAGGCCGGTGAGTTTTTTTGAGTTGGCAAATGCGAATTTTTCTGCATTATCGGGGATTGTAAATCCCAACTGCATCAGCAATCCTTCTGCACATAAAACGGTTCGTAAATTTTTTGTTTGGTAGATGCCATTCAGGTCGAGAATAAAATGTTCTGTGATATGGTGCTCCATACTGGTAACATCGCATTGCAATTGATAAGTGCCGGAACTGATATTTGATACGGCATATTCTTCCTGTGCAAAGTGAATGGGTGAATTAGTTTGTGATGATTTGTCAATGAAAATTGTTTTTGTTTCATCGAGCCATTCACCAATCACTACCGGCACATTGGGCTTGATGATACCTGCTTTTTCATAAGCAATTTTCTCCAGTGTATCACCCAGTATATTCATGTGGTCGTAGCCGATATTGGTAATGATGGAAAGGAGAGGAGTGATGATATTGGTACTGTCCAGCCTGCCACCAAGACCGGTTTCAATAACAGCGATGTCCACTTTTTCTTTGGCAAAATAATCAAATGCCATTGCCACCGTCAGTTCAAAAAAAGAAGGTTGTACTGTATCCGATATTTCTTTTGTACACTGCACAAATTCAATCACAAAATCTTCACTCACCATCTCACCGTTGATCTTTATCCGTTCCCTGAAATCGGTTAAGTGTGGCGAAGTATACAGTCCTGTTTTATATCCGGCCTGTTGCAGTATAGCCGCCAGCATGTGGCTGGTACTGCCTTTTCCATTGGTACCGGCAATATGTATGCTCTTAAATTTTGTATGAGGATCATCCACTGCTTTGCATAGGGCAATGGTATTGTGAAGGTCTTCTTTATAAGCAGCAATACCAATGCGGCTGAACACAGGCAGCTGTGCATACAGGTAATCGATCGTTTGCTGGTAAGTCATTGCTGCAAATATAAAACGGGTGGAGCCTTTCTTTTAATTACTGCACATTAAAATTAAACTGTACCGTTACAGTTGATTCTTCAGTTGATTTATCAAACTGTACATTCTTTAAATATTGAATAATGGCATTGGCATAAGCCTGTGCACGGGTGGTTGAGTTTTTACCAAAGCCTGTGAATGTACCTGTGCCGGATGGCGATACTTTTACAGTTGCATACACAGTTGCTTTTTCCAGGTCGCCGGTAAAAGAATAATATTTAATGATCTTCCTGTTGCCGAAGACTTTTGGTCCGCCGCTTTTTCCTCCGGGATTATTGCCATAACTATCAGGCTTGCCCGAAGGGTCGCCTGCATCTCCTTTTCCTCCTTTATTATTCCCCTGATTTTGAAAACCATTATCCTGTGCAGCTCCATTGCCGTTTCCATTACCCGGCCCGTTGTAAGTAAATTTTGGCTTCTGTGGTTTAGGCGGTGCAGCTGTTGTAACCGGTGCAGGATTATTTGTTTTTACAGGCTTGGTTGTATTTTCTTTTGGAGTAATAGTTGGTTTAGTAATTTTCTTTTCTGGCTTTGTTACTGCAGCTGCATCGGCTTCTGCATTATCGTCTGGTTGCAGGTCTTGGGCTGGCGTGTTATCTGCTGCTGCAGTTTGCTGTTGTTGTGGTGCAGGTTCCTGTGCAGGAGCCATTGCACCTTTTATCAAAGGTTGTTCTTCACCAAAACCTTCTGCATTATTGCCCAGGTTGATTTCTATTAGGTCTTGCGGTGGTGGTGGTGCAAGTGGTAGTATTTGCCAGTGAATAAAAAAGAACAGCAGCAAAAGCGTAGCACAAATAATCAGCGTGTAAGTAAACGCCTTCTTATTTTTCTCTGCTTCAAAATTTGCTTCGATGATTGCCGCATTATACATACCGTAAAGATATTTGATAAAAATTAAATGATGTAATACCATGCCAAATTACACATTGCCGTTAAAGGTTTAACAAAATGTTGGGCAGTATTCCTGTTCTTATTTCTTTATAAAAATATCATACCCAAATCTGATAATGGTACCGGCTATCACCAGCAGAAAAAATATTCGTATGAATTTGTTGCCTTTTAAAATTGCAATCCTTGCACCAAAAAAAGAACCAATAAAATTGAAGATGGCCATTGGTATGGCAAATTGAAAAAGAATATGTCCGCTGCCTGCAAAAAAAATGATAGACCCCATATTGGTGGCCAGATTTACAAATTTGGCGTGAGTACTGGCTTCTAAAAAATCAAATCCCAATACACCGATGAAGAACAATACCAAAAAACTTCCTGCACCCGGCCCGATAAAACCATCATAAAAACCAATGATGACTGCAAATAAAATTCCATAAAGCAGTTCTCTTTTTGAGTCTAATGTTTTTGTGATGGCAGTGCCAAAATTCTTTTTGGTATAAGCGTAGACTGCTACTGCAATCAGCACATAAAATATCACCGGTTTCATAAACCTGTTGCTCACCATCGTAACAATATAGGAGCCTGTGGCAGCAGCCAGCAAAGCAATGATGCACATTAATCCCAGCAATTTCCATTGCAGCGAAACTTTTTTACTGTATTGAAAAGCAGCAATAGAAGTGCCAATAAACGAAGGGATTTTTGTTGTGCCAAGCAAAGTGGCTACAGGATATTGCGGTAGTGTAATTAAGGTGGCAGGAGTTTGTACCAAACCACCTCCGCCAACAATGGCATCAATGAAACCAGCTGCAAATGCGGCGATACAAAGGATGATTATTTCGGCACTCATTATTTGCTGTAGTTTCTTTCGCCAAATAATAAACTGCCAATGCGTACGATATTGCTGCCTTCTTCAATGGCTATTTTGTAGTCGCCGCTCATGCCCATGGAGAGAGTTGAGAGTGGAGAGTTAAGAGTTGAGAGTTGGTTGTAAATAGTTTTTAGTTTTTTAAATTCGCTTCTTACCAAGTTCATATCATCACTAAAACTTGCCATGCCCATGAGGCCTTTAATTTTCAAATTTCCAAATTGACTAATTTTCAAATCAAATAATTCTTTCTCGTCAAAACCAAACTTGGTTTCTTCTGTAGCAATGTGTACCTGCAGCAGGCAATCAATTACCCGGTTATTTTTTGCAGCCTGTTTATTTATTTCCTGCAGCAATGAAACACTGTCCACACCATGAATTAAATAAACAAACGGTGCAATGAATTTTACTTTATTGCTTTGCAGGTGCCCGATAAAATGCCAGTGGATATCTTTTGGTAATGCAGCTTCTTTATCAACTAATTCCTGCACATAGTTTTCGCCAAAATCACGTTGGCCTAAGTCATAGAGTGCTTGTATATCCTCAACAGGCTTGGTTTTGCTTACAGCAACAAGCATTACTTTGCTATTTAACTCCGCAATGATCTCTTTATATTTTTCTATGTTTATCACTATGATTTTTTTTAAATGAGAGAACAAAGATGCAAAGAATGATAATAAAAAAGTCATCAGCATTTTACTGATGACCTGTAATAAAAAATTTAAAAAACTTTATTTTAGAATAGCACGGCTGATAACAATCCGCTGCACTTCACTGGTACCCTCATAAATCTGTGTAATTTTTGCATCCCTCATCATCCGTTCTACATGGTATTCTTTTACAAAACCATAACCGCCGTGTATCTGCACTGCTTCGGTTGCAGTCCACATAGCTGTTTCGCTGGCGAATACTTTTGCCATGCTGCTGCTGAGAGTATAGTCTAAATGCTGATCTTTTTCATAAGCAGCTTTTAGGCAAAGTAACCTGGCACATTCTATTTTTGTTGCCATGTCGGCCAGTTTAAATTGTATGGCCTGATGATGCATAATTTCTTTGCCAAACGCTTTGCGGAGTTTGCTGTAAGCAAGCGCTCTTTCGTAAGCACCGCTGGCAATACCCAAAGCCTGTGATGCAATACCGATACGGCCGCCGGCCAATGTCTTCATGGCAAACTTAAAACCAAAACCATCTTCGCCAATGCGGTTTTCTTTTGGCACTTTTACATCATTGAATAAAATTGTGTGAGTGTCGCTGCCACGGATGCCGAGTTTATTCTCTTTGGCACCAACCACCACGCCGGGCCAGTTTTTTTCTACAATAAATGCGTTGATACCATGGCTTCCTTTGCTTACATCTGTCTGTGCAATTACCAAATATACAGATGCACTGTTGCCATTGGTGATCCAGTTTTTGGTGCCGTTGAGTAAATAATAATCGTCTTTCTCTTCAGCAGTAGTTTGCTGTGAAGTGGCGTCACTGCCAGCTTCTGGCTCACTTAATAAAAATGCGCCGATGTATAATTCACCGTTCTTCTTTCCCTGCGCAAGTGGAATCAGGTACTTTTGTTTTTGTTCTTCATTGGCATATTCCTGCAGGCCGTAGCAAACTAAACTGTTATTTACACTTACACAAACACTCACACTTGCATCCACTTTGCTGATCTCTTCCATTGCCAGTACATAGCTGATGGTATCCATACCACTGCCGCCATACTCCGTCTTTACCATCATACCCATAAAGCCGAGGGCGGCTAATTTTTCAATTTGTTCTTTTGGAAACCGTTGCAGTTCATCTCTTTCAATTACGCCGGGAAGGCATTCATTAACGGCAAAATCCCGGGCTGCTTTTTGAATCATTAAATGTTCTTCAGACAGTTGAAAATCCATTGCAATCGGTTTTTATTATTGAGTTGCAAAAATAGGGGATTGATGCTAATGGGTGTTAGTTTTTGTCGAAGATTTATCAATGTTTTGGAAAACCCTGCTACTGACTGGAACTTTTAATGTGTAACGGTAATTTGCACCCCGGGGTTTACTGTGAAATTTACACCAGGCGTTATATGAAGGCTGTTGCAGAAAGCATTGATATCTACTACTACAGTTCCATTGTTTATAATCACATTTGTATTGGTATCAGGTATTGAGCCACAACTCCAGTTAGCTGGGTTGCTCCAATTAGCATTGCTGGCCCCAGTCCACTTATTTACAATGTGCAAGGTTGAAGTATCACTGTTAGTGGCATCCACTACGCAAAGATAAATATACCCATTGAATGAAGAAGGCGCATTGATGATTTGCAGTGTTGCGCTGGAAGCACCAATATAGTTGGTTCCGTTAATAATATTGCTGTAGATACTCCCATTGTTTGTGCTTACCTTCCATTGGTAATTATTGCCGCTAAGGTTGCTCGTAATATTTAAATTAGTGCTGGGGCAAGCCTCTAAAGGTGGAGTGCTACGTACAAATATCCAACAAGCGCCAATATTATCATTATCTGCAGGCCCTCCCGAAATAATTGTTTTGGCATCTGCTGAAATGGCCACAGATTCGCCTTGAAAAGCTCTATACCCACTCATTCCACTACCTGTCAATTCAATACCCTGTTGTGTCCAAACCGAATTAGTACGGGTAAAAACCCATGCAGCGCCAGTATCTATTTGAATGGTATTACCGAATCCATCAAGCGAATCCCTTTTGTTTGTATATGGTTGCCCAACAACAACAGTATTTCCGTCTCCCGAAATAGATACAGAATAACCATTTCCCCCATTTGCAGGGTCGCCAACTAACTTATTTCCTTGCTGCGCCCAAGTACTATTTGTACGCACAAATATCAATGCTGAACCTTTACTGTTGTTATCATAAATGCTTCCGAAAATAGCTGTATTGCCATCATTTGAAAGGGCGACTTGTGAGCCGTACCCTACATTCATTCTGTTCCCCTGCTGTGTCCATACGCCATTGGAACGGGTAAATGCCCAAGCTTTCTCAATGCCACTTTGTATATCTCCAGTTATAATAACTGTATTCCCTTCGCCGGCGATAGCTACACTTGCACCTTGTGATACTGCGTTTTCTGATACCGGAACCGATAATTTATTTCCCTGCTGTGTCCATACCCCATTCGAACGTGTAAAAACCCAGGTAGCACCTGCTCCATTATTATCATCACTTCCCCCTACAACAACTGTATTCCCATCTGCTGAAATAGCTACAGATGAACCTAAGCCAGCATCCCCAATTGTATCCGTGCCAACCAATTTATTACCCTGCTGCACCCATATTCCATTTGAACGAGTAAAAACCCATGCAGCGCCTGCACCGTAAGTGTGCCTGTCATCGGTTGGCCCGCCTATAATTGCAGTATTCCCATCTGCAGAAATGGCTACAGATGTGCCCTGCTCGGCATTGCCAATTGCTCCGGTGCCTACTAATTTATTTCCTTGTTGTACCCACATCCCATTAACACGAGCAAAAATCCATGCTGCCCCTGTATAATTGTTATCAACCAGCCCTCCCATAATAGCGGTATTCCCGTTAGCCGAAATAGCAACCGCTGCACCTTGCTGAGGGCTTGCCATGCTTCCTGTCCCCACTAATTTTCCTCCCTGCTGTACAAACTGTGCAGGAACTCTAAAGGCGGTTAATAAAGATGCGATTATGAAAAAATAATGTATGTATAAGCGTAGCCTCATTTTATTAATATTACAATGTTTATGTTTTAGGTTAAAACATCATTTCGGGTTGTAATGATACTATAAAATGATGAAGATTGAATTACTTTAGAATTATTTTTTTTAACCTTAACCACTAAATAAAGTTTAAGAAAACTGTCAGATGCTCTACTAAATATTGAACATGGTTATTTTTGTTTTTAATACACTTGAGAATGCCAAAAGGAAAATCCCCACACATATTAAACACTTCCTCTAACCTGATGGGTTTTTGTTTGGTAGTATTGACTTCTATTAAAATATCCAAATTTGCACAAGCCACCATCATTGATGAAATCACCGGGCTGACAGCCATTTTTTTAGTGGTAAGTTGTATTTTATCTTTCCTGTCTATCAGGACAGAAAACGAAAACCGGCAGGTAAGTTAGAGCGTATCGCAGATGTAATATTTTTAATAGGCTTAATTAGTATTGCGCTGACAATTATCCTGGTTTCATTTGATTTATTTGCATAGAACTAAGCGCCGGAAATAAACAGCGTGCTTTTATTTAACCGCCGTCAGGGTTTTCAACCGCTGACGGGGTTGCGTTTACCCTGCCACCACGAGGTAATAATTCCTTCTGCCTTTTTGCACTAATAAAAATTTATTATTCAGGAGCTTATCATGTTTAATAACCTCTTCTGTTGTACCCACTTTTATTTTATTGATGCTGACACCGCCGCCCTGTACCATTTTTCTTGCTTCGCCTTTACTGGAAAAAATATTGGCATTTGCCAAAAAGCTTACCACATCTATACCTTCATCCAATATTGTTTTTAAAATATTTACTGTTGGTACCCCCTCCAGTACCTGCAGCAGTTGTTCTTCATTCAGTTGCTGCAATATTTCTGCCGTGTCATTATTAAATAAAATTTCAGAAGCCTTTATTGCAAACTCATAATCATCCCGGCTGTGTACAAGACAGGTAACTTCTTCCGCTAATTTTTTCTGCAGCAGGCGCTGATGCTCATTTCCTTTGTGAGCAGTAAGCAAAGTATCAATTTCCTCCTTTGATAAAAACGTAAATATTTTAATGTACTTCTCAGCATCAGCATCCGCAGCATTGAGCCAAAACTGGTAAAATTGGTACGGCGATGTTTTATCAGCATCCAGCCATACATTACCTTTTTCACTTTTGCCAAACTTTCCACCATCTGCTTTGGTAATTAAAGGGCAGGTAAAAGCAAATCCTTCTCCACCACTTTTTCTTCTTATCAGTTCGGTACCGGTTACAATATTGCCCCACTGGTCGCTGCCGCCCATTTGCAGTTTGCAGTTTTTGTTTTTATGCAGGTAATAAAAATCGTAGCCCTGCACCAGCTGGTAAGTAAATTCAGTAAAACTCATTCCATTGTCACCTTCCAGCCTTTTCTTTACGCTGTCTTTACTCATCATGTAGTTCACAGTAATGTGCTTGCCTACATCACGGATAAAATTTAAGAAAGTAAAATCTTTGAACCAGTCGTAATTGTTGGCCATCTCAGCTGCATTGGCTTCGCCAGTTTTAAAGTCTAAAAATTTTTCTAATTGTTTTTTTACGCAGGCTATATTATGGTTCAATGTTTCTTCGCTCAGTAAATTTCTTTCTTCACTTTTGCCGCTAGGGTCGCCTACCATGCCTGTGGCACCGCCTACCAGAGCAATGGGTTTGTGTCCACATTTTTGAAGATGAATTAATAGTATGATGGGAACCAGGTTGCCAATATGCAGGCTGTCGGCAGTAGGATCAAAACCAATATAGCCGGTGGTCATCTCTTTATTCAATTGTTCTTCAGTGCCGGGCATTATGTCCTGCACCATTCCCCGCCATTGCAGCTCTGCTATTAAATTTTTCATACCGTTATTTAAAATATTGAAGCGTAGTTTTTGCAAATGTGCTTACAAAAATTGAGAAATGGCGATTGGTATCCACAAATAATTTCACCCTTTTTTTGCAAATGAATCAAACTGGTTAATAAATAAAACTCACCTAATAGAAAAAATCATGCAGCCTTTTCATTTTAAGACGGGTCTTTATATTCAACCAACCATTTTTTATGAAAAACTGTTCAAACCTTTTTAAACCCAATACCGTTAAATTTGTAATCTTTGCCCAGCCTTCCAGATAATGGAAAACTGGCACAATTTACTTTGTAAAAAAGCGTTTTACGGGTTATTATTATCCAATTCCAATTACAAAACAACCAGAGAAAACAAAAATATGAATCATAAACTTGCTGCTTTTCTATTGGGCATACTGCTCGTTCCTGCAGCCGTTTCGGCCCAGTTCAGAAAATATTCAAACGAATTTTTAAACATCGGCGCCGGTGCCCGTGGCCTTGCAATGGGCAGTGCACAGGTAGCATCGGTAGATGATGGCACTTCAGGTTATTGGAACCCGGCCGGGCTTTCAGGGGTAAAAGACAATCCGTCTATCAACATTATGCATGCGGAATATTTTGCCAGCATAGGCAAGTTTGATTATGCCGCTGTGGCTGTGCCGGTTCAGGATAACAGGCGTACACTCGGTATTTCTTTATTAAGATTTGCAGTGGATGACATTCCCAATACCTTGTTTTTAGTAGCTCCCGATGGAAGTATCAACTTCGATAACATCCAAACTTTTTCTTCGGCTGATTATGCTTTGTTATTGTCTTTTGCACAGACCATAAAAGAAACAGAAGATCAACGCTGGAGCTTTGGCGTAAATGCTAAAGTGATTCGCCGTGTGGTTGGAAAGTTTGCCAGTGCCTGGGGATTTGGTATTGATGCAGGATTACAAATGCACAGCAACAACTGGCGTTTTGGAATAGTAGCCCGTGATATTACCACCACTTTCAATGCCTGGTCTTTTAAGTTTACTGACAAAGAAAAAGAAGCACTGTACCTTACAAAAAATGATATTCCTGTAAAGTCAACAGAGCTTACAGCTCCCCGTTTGGTAATTGGCGGAGGTTATAATTTTGATATCAGCAATTCTGTAAAACTATTGGCAGAGGCTAACCTGAACCTCACTTTTGACGGAAAAAGAAATACAATATTAAGCAGCAGTGCAGTAAGCGCCGACCCAAGTATTGGTCTGGAAGCCAGCATCAGTGATGTGTTTTATGTAAGGGCAGGCGTTACCAATTTTCAAAAAGCATTGGCAGATGGTGATACATTAAACCAAAAGAAAGTATGGATATACCAGCCCAGTCTTGGAGCAGGTGTAAAAATAAAAAACGTAACACTTGACTATGCTTATTCAAACCTGGCCAACCAGAGTAACCCATTATACACACATGTATTTTCATTGAGGTTCAACCTGGCCAAAAAAGAAAACTAATATTATAACAGCTCAATCATATCATCTAATGAGAAAAATAATTATCGCCCTTTTTATACTTACCGGTACTGTTGCAAAAGCACAGCTCAATAACAGCTGGATTGATTACAACAAAACCTATTACAAATTCAAAATATCCAAAAATGGGTTGCAGCACATCAACCAGCCATTGCTTGCTTCTTTGGGGTTAAGCAATACGCCTGCAGAATATTTTCAGTTGTGGCGCAATGGCGAGCAGGTAAGGTTGTATACTTCTGTTCCTTCAGGGCCTTTTGGCATCAATGATTACATTGAATTTTTGGGTAAAAGGAATGATGGTATTCCGGATAAACAGTTATACATAAAGCCCGGCTACCAGTTGTGCGACAGTTTTAGTTTGCATACTGATACGGCCGCTTATTTTCTTACAGTTAATCCTTTCCCCGGCAATCTCAGGTATGAGAACACTACTAATGATGTAGCCGGTAATACATTGCCGGCAGATAATTATTTCTTTCGTACCATGGCTGCAGCCTATCGCAATCAGTACAACCGTGGTTATGCAGTGCAGGTAGGAGAGTATGTATATTCTTCTTCTTATGATGTAGGCGAAGGCTGGGCAAGCTATGATATTTCACCAGGGCCTGGGTTTGATTTGTACAAATTATTTGAAAATATGAATGTGTACACAGCCGGCCCTGCAAACAGTGTATCCTTTTATATTGCCGCAGTGGGTAATGCGCTTAACACAAGAAACCTGAGGGTGAAATTTTTTGACAACGTTATTTTAAATACCCCCATGAATTATTTTGATACTGTAAAAAGGCAGATCGATAATTTACCACTAACGCTTTTGCAAAGTCCCAGCTACCTGCAGGTAGCCATGAATGGGACCTCTGGAAATATTAATGACAGGGTGGTGGTATCTACGCTGGCCGTTACTTTTCCTGCAAGATTTAATTTTAACGGACAGAAAAATTTTTACTTTGAATTAAAACCATCTACAGCAGGCAATTTTTTGGTGATTGATAATTTTAATTATGGCACCACGCCGCCAGCACTGTACAGTGAAAATGATGGTAAAAAATATATCGGTGATATTTCAGAAGCAGGGAAAGTAAAATTTGCCTTGCCAGCTTCTACTGATGCTGTACGCAGGTTTACATTGGTAAATGAGGAGGTGGATAATTTTGCATCTGTTACCATTGCCACCAGCCGAACTTTTGTTAACTACAACCAACCTGCTAACCAGGGAAATTATTTAATCATCAGCAACCCCGCATTATACAATGATGGCAATGGAAATAATTATGTAGATCAGTACAGGCAGTATAGGGCATCTGCGGCGGGTGGCAGCTTTAATACAAAAGTAATTTCGATAGAAGAATTAACCGATCAGTTTGCTTTTGGTATCCGTCAGCATCCTTCTGCAATCAGAGATTTCATCCGCTTTGCCTATCAGCAGTTTACTCCCAAACCATCTTATGTTTTTATGATAGGCAGGGGAGTTACTTCAATTGACTACAAACAAAATGAAAGCAACCCTTTGGTGAATATACTGGATATGGTGCCTACTTTTGGATGGCCTGCATCAGATGTGCTGCTGAGTTGTGCACCAAATACTAATGTGCCACTGATACCGATTGGCAGGTTGTCTGCTATCAATGGTACAGAAATTAAACATTACCTGGATAAAGTGATAGAATACGAACAGGTACAGGCCAGCCCCAGTTGCAATATTTCTGATAAGGCATGGATGAAAAATGTAATTCACGTTGTCGGTGGTGCCGATAGCCTGGAGGATGCACAGTTTGAAGGCTACATGAATAATTATAAACAGATTATTGAAGACAGCCTTTTTGGTGCCAGGGTAGAAACATTTAAAAAAACATCTGCCTCTGCAGTAGAGCAGGCAAATGGAGAACGGATCCAGCAACTGATTGATGAAGGGGTAAGTTTGATTGGTTATTTTGGGCATTCTTCCGCCAATACATTAGCATTTAACCTTACCACCCCGGAGTTATTTAACAACCAGGGTAAATATCCATTCTTTAATATTAGTGGATGCAGTGCCGGCAACTTCTTTACATTCGATCCTTTAAGGGCCAATGGCATCTTGTCTATTTCAGAAAAATATGTGCTGGCAGAAAAAAGGGGCAGTATCGGATTTTTAGCTTCTACGCATCTTGGCATTCCACCGTTTTTAAATTTTTATAACAACCAGTTGTATCATGCAGCATCCAAAGACCTGTATGGCAACAGCATTGGCAACCAGATAAAAAAAGTATTACAGGATTTGGGCAGCAATCCTTCATCACTTGACTTTTATACCAGGATACACCTCGAAGAATTGAACCTTCATGGCGACCCGGCTATAAGGTTAAATTCTTTCACCCACCCAGATTATGTTATTGAAGAATCCCTGGTAAAAATCAGTCCTACACAGCCAACAGTAGCCGATAATAGTTTTTCATTAAGTGTAAAACTGATGAATATAGGAAGGGCTACCAAAGATTCCATAAGGGTAAC
This sequence comes from Chitinophagaceae bacterium, assembly GCA_031368105.1. GTDB lineage: Bacteria > Bacteroidota > Bacteroidia > Chitinophagales > Chitinophagaceae > Ferruginibacter. Next base: position 3,938 of record JANLQY010000060.1, on the reverse strand, counting down.
CATCACCAGGAGATTACCGAATGACTCCATACAGGTTATTTATAACCAGTTGGTACCAGCCCCGGTAAATGCAGACTCCATGGTTTTAACGGTGCCCATCAATCCCACTACTGATAAGGGTTTGAATAAACTAAGCATTATTTTAGATGCAGACAACAGGGTAAATGAATCATGCGAAACCAATAATTCAATCAACAGGGATTTTTATATTTTAGAAGATGAAGTACGTCCGGCATCACCCTATAATTATTCCATCGTTACACAGCAAAATATTACTTACTCTGCATCTACTGCCAACCCATTGGCAGGCCAGCGGCAATACCTCATGGAGATTGATACTACAGAATTATTCAATTCCCCTTTTAAAAAACAATACAATACTGCTGGTGCAGGAGGTGTGATACAATTTGTTCCTAACAACATTACATTTACTGACAGCACCGTTTATTATTGGAGAACTTCCATGGTGCCTTTGAACAATGCACCGCAGGTATGGAACAGTTATTCATTTATTTATCTTGCCAACAGCAGTACTGGGTTCAACCAATCGCATTATTATCAGCATAAAAAAAGCACTTACGGCAATACCATCGGGCTGGATAATGACGGGGTGTTCCGTTTTAAAGGAGCTACCCGTAACCTGCAGATAAAAACAGGGTTATATCCTTTTACCAGTTACGATAGGATAAGCGTGGTATTAGATTTTGACCAGTTTGAACAATATGGTTGTAAATATGGTTCCTTGCAGTTCCTGGTGTATGATACTTCCACACTTGAACCATGGGTTAATTATAATGTAACAGCAGCCAAAGGACGATTTGGAAGTTGGCCAATATGTGTTGACCCTGTAAGAAAGTTTTTTGAATTTCCTTATGGCGATCCTTTGTATAGAAAAAGAGCAATGGACTTTTTAGACAGCATCCCCGATGGGATGTATGTATCCATTACTAACCTGGGCTGGACATCCAATAATTCCTTTATCGACAATTGGAAGGCAGACACTGCCACCCTGGGTTCTGGCAAATCTTTGTATCACAAATTAAAATCAATTGGGTTTACAAAAATTGACAGCTTTACCCGGAACCTTGGCTTTATATATTTCTACCGCAAAAATAATAGTACCTATACCCCACGTCAGGTGATGGCAACTGCGGCCAATGAACAATTGGAAGGTAATTTCCCCGTCATTTCAAAATATAAATCCGGCACAATAGAATCGCCTACTTTTGGCCCTGCAAAAAACTGGACCTCACTGCACTGGCGGGGAAAATCAGTAGATGCATTGCCGGGAGATTTTGCCAATATACAAGTGTATGGTATCAAGACAAGCGGCACCCAGAGTTTACTGGCCACTGTAAGCCCGGCTACCGATACTTCACTGGCATTTATCAGTGCTGCCACTTATCCTTATATCAAACTCAAAATGGTCAACACCGATAATGTAAATGCCACTCCGGTACAATTAAAATACTGGAGGATAAATGCAGATTATATACCAGAAGGTGCAGTGGCTCCCAATCTTTTATTTAAAATGAAAGACACCGTAGAGCAGGGAGAAAAAATTGATTTTGCATTGGCATTTAAAAATATCAGCCCGGTGGCTTTTGATAGTTTAAAAGTTAAGTTTGTTATTACCGACCGAAACAATGTGCCACACACCATAGTGTTGCCAAAAAAGAAACCATTGTTATCCGGCGATACGCTGGTAGTAAGTTATACGATTGATACAAGGAATTATCCCGGCCTCAATACACTGTATGTAATGGTAAATCCTGATAATGATCAGCCCGAACAATACCTCTACAATAATTTTATTTACAAAGATTTCTTTGTCAATGAAGATAAAACCAATCCGTTGCTGGATGTAAGTTTTGATGGAGTGCATATTTTAAACAGGGATATAGTGGCATCCAAACCGCATATCCTCATTAAGCTAAAAGACGAGAACCGTTTTATTGCTTTATCAGATACTTCATTATTAAAAGTAAGCGTCCGTTATCCTAATTCTAATGGCAGCTTACGCAGGTTTTATTTTGGAGATTCATTAAGGTTTACACCAGCTACATTAACTGCCGGTGATAATACAGCCACCATTGATTTTACTCCTTACTTTCCTGAAGACAGTAAAGATGAACCTTATGAACTGATCGTTTCAGACGGCAGGGATGAAGTAGGTAACAAGGCAGGCAATATTGATTACAGGGTCACATTCAACGTTATCAATACACCCATGATCAGCAATATGCTCAACTATCCAAATCCGTTCACTACCTCCACTGCATTTGTGTTTACCATCACGGGCAGTGAAGTACCGCAAAATATCAGGATACAAATCCTGACCATTACCGGTAAAGTAGTGAGGGATATAACAAAAGCCGAATTAGGCGATCTGCATATTGGCCGAAACATTACCGACTTTAAATGGGATGGTACAGATCAGTATGGATCCAAACTGGCAAATGGTGTTTACCTCTACAGAGTGATAACAAATATGAATGGGAAGTCGCTTGATAAATACAAAGCCGAAGGCGATAACACAGATAAATTCTTCAAAGCTGGTTATGGTAAAATGTATTTAATGCGGTAATCATAATTAGTGAAAATATAAATGGGATGCTGAATAAAGCATCCCATTTTTTTATCCTTTCACAAAATCAAAATGTTTCACAAGCTCAAACTCTTTTAAACTCTCTTTAGTTTTAGGATGATTTAAAATAGACTCCACTGTTATTTCGGGTAAATAATCTTCGGCCAAATCTTTTTTTAAAAAAATCATATTATGACCATAAGCATTAGCACCTACTAATCGGTACCCCTTCCTGTTAGCAAGTTTGTTTATAGCAAATGGAGAAGCGCCATTATACAGAGGATTTTTTTTAAGGTGCGTATAATCAGCATTATAAGGTACAACTGCATCATTCATACCGTATTCAATTTTTGCTTCTATAACAACTACGTTGGGCGAAATAATATTTATCGCATCCCATATCCAGTAATCATTCCCGTCAATATCTATAGAAAGCAAATCAACTTTACCTTCAAATCCTGCACCCGTTATTATATCATTTATATTTTCTCTTGATACTTTTTCGCAAATAAAAACAGGCTTGTATGCCCAGGGATCAGGATATTTTTTATAAAACTGTTTGCCAATATCAATCGCATCTTTATCACAGTCAATAAATAAACCATGCCAGTTAAAGTTAATGGCAAAATTGGCGCAGTTGCTGTTTACACCGTCATTTGAGCCTATGTCAACAAAAGTTTTATGCTGCATGCCAATCACTGCAAAAATGAAAAGCAACAATCCATCTTCTTCATATTGAGAAAAAACTTTAAAACCTGTGTCTTGTAAATTTACTGGTTGCTTGTTCCTGAAATTATGTTGGTATTGTAAAAACAATTGCCGTTGTGCTATTTGAACTGTAGGAGTAAACCTGCTTCTAACTTTATAAATTAAGAAATGCTTTTTGAGGAATGTTTTAATTGTTGATTTGATCATTAAAAATAATTTAACTACGAAGCTGTCTGAGTTAATTATTTTGATACCAGCTTTAGTTCTTTGTGGCGTCATCGTTGTGTCACTCCCTTGTACAGCATACCTTTTTTGAACTTTAATTATGCAATAGGATAAATATTTTAATTAACTCAATAGGATTAGGTAGAATAAGCACATACAAAAACTGTTCTTGCATTTAAGGTGGCCTCATAAAAAAGGCGTTAAGAAAATTTGAATGGTTGGCGTTAAAAAATGAAATTGATGTTACAACTGTTAGGCTTTGTACTTTGTTCGTAAGTCGCACTAAAGCCTGGCCATATTCAACAGTTGGAACTTAATTTCATTTTAGCCAATCATTCAAATTTTTAGACTTTTTTATGCAGCCTTGATTTTTTTTGTTACTTTTTGCATCATTGAAGGCAAAAAAGTAAATAGGGAG
>JANLQY010000177.1:0-19675 GCA_031368105.1 Chitinophagaceae bacterium | reverse complement strand
TATTGTTGCGTCGCCGATTTTTTTCCTTGTCATCTTGTCACTTTTTAATAGTTGGTATTTTCTTTGACAGGTACAATAAAAAATCTATACATCATGCAAAAAGGAAATATAAGGGTACAGACGGAAAATATTTTCCCCATCATTAAAAAATTTTTATACAGCGAACATGATATTTTTTTAAGGGAGCTGGTGAGCAACGCTGTAGATGCCACTCAAAAATTAAAAACACTCTCCTCCTTAGGTGAAGCAAAAGGGGAGATGGGTGAGATTAGGATTGAAATAAAAATTGATGCTGAAAAGAAAACGCTTACTATTTCTGATAAAGGAATTGGTATGACAACAGAGGAAGTAGATAAATACCTGAACCAGGTAGCCTTTAGCGGTGCCGAAGAATTTTTGGACAAATACAAAGGGCAGAATGAAAATAATATCATCGGTCATTTTGGATTGGGATTTTATTCTTCTTTTATGGTGAGTGATAAAGTGGAAGTACTTACAAAGAGTTTTAAAGAAGATGCTACCGGTGTAAAATGGGAGTGTGATGGCAGCCCTGAATTTACATTAGAAGAGTTTGAAAAAGAAAACAGGGGAACGGATATTGTTTTACACCTGAATGAAGAGAGCCAGGAATTCCTGGAGCCAGAAAGGATTAAAACCATCCTGGATAAATTCTGCCGGTTTTTACCAGTGCCTATTTTGTTTGAAGACAAACAGATCAATAACCCAACACCAGCCTGGACAAAGAAGCCATCCGAATTAACTGCTGAAGATTACCAGAATTTTTATAAAGAATTATATCCTTATAATGAAGCGCCGCTTTTCTGGATACATCTCAATGTTGATTATCCATTTAACCTGACTGGGATTTTGTATTTCCCTAAAATAAAACAGACGTATGAAATACAAAAGGATAAGATACAATTGTACTGCAACCAGGTATTTGTAACGGATGAAGTAAAAGATATTGTTCCTGAATTTTTAATGTTGCTGCAGGGTGTTATTGACAGCCCGGATATTCCGCTAAATGTTAGCCGCAGTTATTTGCAGGGTGACCCCAATGTGAAAAAAATCAACAGCCACATCACCAAAAAAGTAGCGGATAAGCTAGAAGAAATTTTTAAAAACGACCGCCAGTCATTTGTAGAGAAATGGGAAAGCCTTGGACTGTTTGTGAAGTATGGTATGATGACGGACGATAAGTTTGCAGAAAAGGCAAATAAATTTTTGGTGATGGAAGAAGCGGCCTCCCCCAACCCCTCTGAAGGAGGGGAGAAAGGCTCTTCAAAATTTTATACATTGGAAGAATATAAAATTGCAACAGAAACACTGCAAAAAAATAAAGATGGCAAGCAGGTAATTTTGTACACCACCAACCCGGTTCAGCAGGATGCATTTATACAAGCCGCCACAGCAAAGGGTTACAAAGTGGTGAAGATGGAAACACTGGTGGATGCCGCCTTTATCAATACCATGGAAATGAAATGGGAGAATGTGCAGTTTACCAGGGTGGATGCTGATATTGCGGATAACTTAATTGATAAATCAGATCATGCGGAAAGCGTATTGAGTAAAGAGGAAAGTGAGAAATTAAAAACACTTTTCGAACAGCAGCAGTCTGCACTGCATGTAACAGTGGAAGTAAAAGGATTGAGTGCGGATGCTCCACCTGTAGTAGCCACCAGGCCCGAATTAATGAGGCGAATGAAAGACATGGGAGCAGTGGGTGGAGGCATGGCTGCATTTTATGCTAACATGCCCGATGAGGTTACTTTAACAGTGAATGGCAATCATCCCGTTTACAATAATATTTTAAAAGAAGCAGACAATGCAATGCAGAAAAAGCAAATAAGAAATCTTGCAGACCTTGCCCTGCTGTCGCAGGATCTTTTAAAAGGAAATGACTTAACGAGTTTCATCAATAGAAGTGTGGAGTTGATGAGCGGATCAAAAAAAGAACCTTTAATTATTGCTTAATAAAAGTAGAAACGGCTACCGGTATTGATATCAATACCGGTAGCTTAATATAGCTACTTCAAAATATTTTCCAGTCTTGCTGTGATAAACTTCTTCAAAATTATTTTCTGTAAATAAGTTTTTGTGCAGGGGGTTTGTATAAATAATGTTGAGCAGGCGGGGGGTAATTTCAAGGCTTTTAATAATATTCTCTACTACTTTTTTCATTATCACTTCATCAAAAGGATTAAACAAAAAAATACAATCTGTATCTACCGGAACCTTTACTGTGGCTGCATCTTGGGTGACGATAGAAAAATTTATAGTTGGCAGATGTAGCTTGGTATTGTCCAGGTTTTTGATTGCAGCTTCACAAAGTTTTTCAGAAAAATCGATGCCTGTAAGTTGATTGAATCCAAAATGGGCAGCTACACACAAAGCCCTTCCTTTTCCGCAGCCAATATCTAAAAAATGGTTTTTGTTTGAGTCGTCAATCTGTTCCAGTGTCTTTTCAATTAACGAATAACTCACCGGCATGTAAATAGTGGCATGAGAAATATCAATGCCGCTACGGCGCAGTTTTTTTAATTCATCAGCACCGGTAGTATTGATATTGTATTTTTTTTCACCTTTAATTTCCTGTGGTAAAATAACTGCTGCAATCTTCCATCCCCAGTTGACGCCAATGTAGAAAAAGTATTTTATGTGCCGGATCAATTTCAAAATTGTAAGATTTTATTTATTTATTCCTGCTGCTGAATTATTCAGCAGGCACAGAATTTTCTGTAAGCCTGATATCAATCATTTTCATTTGCAGGCTTGTTTGTCCGTTCCATTCATTCTCATCTATTGTAAATACAATATCGAGTGGCTTTTTTGATTCTACTAAATCAAATTTATTAGCCATATTGAAACCAATACCGGTTAAAGTTGTATTGCCCTGTTTCAAAACAAAACGGATATGAAGCTCTTTTACAATTTTAGAATAGCCCGTGTCCATTACATTGGATGCAATAAAAATGGGCCGCATGTTTTCGGGGCCAAAGGGTTCCATTTGATGCACTATACTGTAAAAAGAAGTGGTGATTTTATTAAAGGAAATTGCAGCATCAATGATGATTTCCGGAATTAATAATTGCGGATCAATAGTGCTGCTTACCACCTGTTCAAATTGTAAACTAAATGCTTCTACTTTCTCCGGCAGTAACGAAAGGCCTGCTGCAGCAAAGTGTCCGCCATAGCCCAGCAGATGTTCCCTGCAGGCATGTATGGCTTCATACAAATTAAAGCCGGTAACGCTTCTGGCACTGCCTGCTGCCACGTCTCCACTTCTGGTAAGTACCACCGTTGGCCTGTAATATGTTTCAATCAGCCTGCTTGCTACAATGCCCACCACGCCTTTATGCCAATGCTCTTTATACACAACAGTTGATTTACTGTTTTGTAAATAATTACTGTTTTTAATTACTGCTAAAGCTTCTTCTGTGATGCTGCTGTCGGCTTCTTTTCTATCGCTGTTATCGCAGTGCAGCAGTTCTGCAAATTTCATCGCTTTGTCATAATCTTTTTCAATAAATAACTGCACTGCTTTTTTAGCATCGTCCATCCTGCCAGCGGCATTTACCCTGGGGGCAATTACAAAAACAACATTATTAATGGACAATGTTTTTTGAATTCCACCCAGTTTAATCAACGCTTTAATTCCGGCACAGGGATCGCTGTTGATCCGCTTTAAACCATGATAGGCCAGTATCCTGTTCTCCCCGGTTATTGGTACAATATCGGCAGCGATTGCGGTGGCTACTAAATCAAGGTAGCAGAGATAATGTTCTTCGTCTATGCCAAACTGTTGGGCTAAGGCTGTGATTAATTTAAAGCCTACACCACAGCCGCATAATTCTTTGTATGGATAATGACAATCTATTTGTTTAGGATTTAAAATAGCAGCGGCGGCAGGAATTTCCTTGTCAGGAAGATGGTGGTCACAGATAATAAAATCAATACCGAGTGTTGCAGCATAAGCAACCAGGTCAATAGATTTAATGCCGCAGTCCAATGAAATGATCAGGGTGAAATTATTTTCAGCAGCATAATCAATTCCCATTTTACTCACACCATATCCTTCCCTGTACCTGTGTGGGATATAAAATTCCAGCACAGCTTCATCGTAAATTTTGCACAAAAACTGGTACATGCAGGCTACTGAAGTGGTGCCATCTACATCATAGTCACCAAATACTAAAACCTTTTCTTTTTTATCAAAAGCTGTAGTGAGCCTGTTTACCGCTTTTGCCATGTCCTTCATCAAATAGGGATCATGCAGTGCTTCTAATTGTGGCCTGAAATAGGCTTTACTTTTTTCAAAATCATCAATGCCCCTTTGTACTAATATTTTACAAATGGTTGGATTTATTTTAAGTGCATCCTGCAACTGATTTACTTTTTCCCCGTCTGCTTCTAATCGTTTCCATCTCTTTGTCATGGGTAAAAAAGATTGTTTTAGTTGATCTAATATTTTCTGTCTGTGGTGTAACGTACTAAATCTTCCAGGGCATTTCTTACTTCACTCTCAGGAAATTCATGTAATATTTTTAGGGCATCATCCCTGTATTCATTCATTTTACTTTCTGCATATTTTATTCCTCCGGCAGCCACAACAGCAGCTACCAGCTGCTTAACTTTTGCTGTGTTTTTATTTTCGTTTTTTATGATGTAGATAAGCTCCCTGCGTTTTGCGGACTCAACATTGTTAAGTGTAAAAATCAGTGGCAGAGTCAATTTTTTTTCTTTTATATCATTACCTGTTGGCTTACCAATATCTTCATTTCCATAATCAAACAAATCATCTTTAATCTGAAATGCAATGCCAATTTTTTCACCAAATAATTTCATTTTATTGCAGATTGTTTCATCTTTACTTGTAGTCCAAGCTCCTACTGCACAGGCCGATGATAACAGCGAGGCTGTCTTATTGCGGATGATCTCAAAATAAATATCCTCTTTTAAATTCAGGTTCCTCGATTTTTCAATTTGCAATAATTCACCCTCACTCATTTGTTTTACTGCCTCCGATAAAATATGCAGGTGTTCAAAGTCATCATTGCTGGTAGATAACAACAGACCTTTAGATAAAAGATAATCTCCTACCAATACAGCAATTTTATTTTTCCAAATTGCATTGATGGAGAAATAACCTCTCCTTTCCAGCGATTCATCCACCACATCATCATGCACTAACGTAGCTGTATGCAGCAGTTCCACCAGGGCGGCTGCCCGGTAAGTACTTTCATTTATTGGAGAATGGAGCTTTGCACACAAAAAAACAAACATTGGCCTCAGTTGTTTCCCTTTTCGCTTAATAATATATTTCATAATCCTGTCAAGCAATGGGGTATTACTCTTTACAGCCTCTGAAAATTTTTTTTCAAATATTTGCAGCTCTTCGCCAATGATATTGTTTACAAATTCCATCTGATATAAAAGGAAGGCAATATAGTTCAGTAAGCAACCGCATCAAAGTAATTATTGAATTTATTTACACTATAGTTCCCCCGAAAAATTGATTTATTCGAAATAAATTTTACCTCTATGCAGCGAACTTGTATTAAAGAAAGTCCGTAAACCATTAAGATATAAGCAAATAAATTAAAGAATAACCCAAATAAATCATAAAAAAATTTGGTTTTTAAATCTCAAGTGATATTTTTGCATATTATCAACTCGTAATTTCAGAACTTAAATAATCATTTAGTTATGGCAAGCAAAAAGTACAAACTACTAATAGGGCTCATTACCCTAATGACTACAGCAACTTTTGCCCAGACCCCGGCGGGTTCAGGCTCAGGTTACAGTATCTACGACTCTTCTGTAATATCTCCAAAGAATATGCCCCAACAGAACGAGTTTTGGAACAACACTTATAATTTCCCAGCCAAACCACGCAATATGTGGGAGGTGGGAGTCTCCGTTGGAGCTTTGACAATCAGCAGTGATGTTCCAGCCAAATTTCCAACACTGGGATTTGGAGTTCATGTAAGGAAAGCCTTTGGTTACATTTTTTCATTGAGATTGGAATATGTAAATGGCGATGCTAAAGGATTAAACTGGCAGCCAGCTAATAACTATCTTAAAAATCCAGCCTGGATTGGTACTGCACACAATGGTAATTTAGCCGGTGTTGGGTATGCTCCAATGGAAAGACTTAATGATGGCACTCTACAGGGATTAGACGGTCGTCCTGTACAAGGTGTTTTTTACAACTACAAAACACATGTACAAGATTTATCTCTTGAGGGAATTGTTACATTGAATAATGTACGTTTTCACAAACAAAAAACCGGGTTCAACCTATATGGTGGTGTTGGTTTAGGTCTTACAGCTTTTCATACAATGGTTAATGCGCTTGATGCAAGCGGCAATACATACGCCACTTTATTTCAAAATATCATAACTAAAAACCTTGCACTTGGCGGTTTTAAGTATGCAAACAGAAAAGATATCTTAAAAGAATTGAAAGCAGGTATGGACAATACCTACGAAACTGAAGCCGAAACTGAAATTGGTTCTCGTCGCCCTAAATTAGGTAAGAATACCTTAAAGCCATCTGGAACTGTAATAGTAGGTGTTGCCTATAAATTAAGTAAAAGAGTTAATCTTGCCTTAGAAGACCGTCATACTTTTACCAAGTCAGATTTAATGGATGGTCAGCGTTGGCAGGAATATGCTAAAGGAGACGCCTCTTTAACAAGCGATTTTGATTCATGGAATTATCTTTCTTTGGGACTTAATTTTAATCTAGGTGGTAAATCTGTTGAACCATTGTGGTGGCTTAATCCACTTGATTATGCTTACAGTGAGTTGAACAATCCTAAGCACATGAAATTACCTAAGCCTATATTTGATGATACAGATGGTGATGGTGTTACTGATCAATTGGACAGAGAGCCAAACACACCTGCAGGTTGCCCTGTTGACACACATGGTGTAACTAAAGATACAGATGGTGATGGTGTTCCTGATTGTAAGGACAAGCAATTGATTACTCCAACAGAATGCCAACCAGTTGATGCTGATGGTGTAGGTAAATGCCCAGAACCAGCTTGCTGCAAAGAAAACAAAGCTGCTATTGAGGAATTGAAAAACAATCCTCCTAAAGGAATTTGTCCTACAGACTATCCCAGTTTAACATTGAAAGGAGTTAGTTTAACTGCTGACAATAAAGCAATGTTATCAACTGTAGCCAGTAAATTAAAAGCTGTGCCAACTTGCACTATTACACTTACAGCATATCCAAAAGCTGATAAGCGTTCACAATCTTTAGCTGATAAGAAGTTAGATGCTGTTAAGAATTATCTGGTTGAAAAATTAGGTATCACTACAGACAGAGTACTTACTGATAAAGTGATTGATGGTGGTGATGCTAACACAATAGATATTAAATCAAACTAAGTTCATTTACTTTTTGCTCAATGATTACCCTCTCGATTATTCGGGAGGGTTTTTTTATCTAGTATGCTCTGTTGATTTCTCAAAATATTAACTGACGTTTTTTTGCAGCTTAATATTTTCAGGTCATTTTTGATTTAAAACCACTAAATTTGCGCCTTCTATGCGTTTTATAAAATCAATTGTAAGTCTATTATTTTTAGTTTGTACTTTTTTTTCCTGCAGCAATAAGTTTAGCAAGGTTATGAAGAGTACCGATTACGAATATAAACTCAAAGTAGCAGATCAATATTTTGAAGCAAAGAAATACAGCTATGCACAGCAACTGTATGAAGAACTTTACCCTGTATTCAAAGGCACAGATAAGTTTGAGTTATTGTATTATAAGGATGCGTTTTGTTTTTATTACATGAAAAATTACAGGGATGCAGAAAATTTTTTTAAAGGCTTTCTGGAAGTTTTCCCCAACAGTACCAAAGCAGAAGAGGTGGATTTTATGCACGCCTTATGTTTTTATAATCAATCGCCAAAGTTAGAATTGGAGCAGACCAATACAGCTAAGTCAATAGGGGTAATGCAGACTTTTATCAATACACATCCGGGTTCATCAAGGATAAAAGAAGCAACAGAAATTATTGATAAATGCAGAGCAAAACTGGAGGAGAAGGAATTGAGGGGAGCAGATCTTTACTATAAAGTAGGTCAGTACAGGGCTGCGGCTATTTCGTACAATAACTTACTTAACAGCTATCCGGAATCAGTTTCAGGCGATGTTTATAAATTGCAGTCTATCAAATCGTATTATAAATTTGCCAAGCTGAGTGTGGCAGATAAGCAAACAGAGCGGTTTGAAAAAGTAACAACAGAATACCAGGAATTTGTAGATCGTTTTCCAGACAGTAAATTACTAAAGGAAGCACAGGAATATAATAACTTAAGTATAAACAACATTAAAGAAATACAAAATGAGCAAACTAAGACGTCAGCACAGCTCTAGCACCAGCAATGTGGTAGAACCTAAAAATCTTTTTGACCTGAAAGAAAAAACAGGTAACCTTTATGAGTCTATTGCAATAATAGCCAAGCGTGCCAACCAGATAAATATTTCTATAAAAGAAGAGCTGCACAATAAGCTGGAAGAATTTGCCAGCCACACTGACAGTCTGGAGGAAATACATGAAAATAAAGAACAGATAGAAATATCAAAGGCTTACGAACGTATGCCAAACCCTGCATTGCTGGCATCGCAGGAGTTTATGGAGAACAAAATTTATTTCCGAAAAAACGAAGAAGACCTGTTTAGCTAAAATTGTAAAATATTTTACAATAGTTTCAGGTAAGAAGTTATATTTTTAATCCCCCGATGTATCGGGGGATTTTTTATGCTGAAAGGAAAGAAAATATTAATTGGAGTCACGGGCAGCATCGCAGCTTATAAAATTCCTTTATTGGTACGTCTGTTAATTAAACAGGGTGCTGAGGTAAAAGTAATAATGACAACCGCCTCAAAAAATTTTGTATCCACACTTACGCTCTCAACACTTTCAAAAAATAATGTACTTACCGATCTGTCTGAAAATGATTCCTGGGCCAACCATGTAATGCTTGGCAGGTGGGCAGATGTAATGCTGATAGCACCGCTAAGTTGTAATACACTGGCAAAAATGGCCAATGGCCTGTGCGATAATTTATTGATGGCAGTATATCTTTCTGCTACCTGTCCGGTAGTGATGGCTCCTGCAATGGACGAAGATATGTGGCTGCATCCCTCAACAAAAAATAATTTGCAAAGAACTGCCTCATCTGGTACTTTGATTATACCGGTGGAATCTGGAGAATTGGCCAGTGGCTTAACAGGTGAAGGGAGAATGGCAGAACCGGAAACAATACTGCAATGGCTGAATAATTTTTTTTTGACCAGCCAGCAATTAAAAGATAAAAAAGCACTCGTAACCGCAGGGCCTACATATGAAGCAATTGATCCCGTAAGATTTATCGGCAACCATTCCTCGGGTAAGATGGGAGTAGCTATTGCAAAAGAATTGGCTAACCGGGGGGCAACGGTAACGCTTGTTTTAGGGCCATCATCACTAATACCACCAGTTAATATTAAAACTGTAAGAGTAAGATCAGCTAAAGATATGCTGGATGCCTGTATAGCCGAATTTCCAACAACCGATATTACTGTAATGAGTGCAGCGGTGGCAGATTATACGCCTGTAACTGTTGCGGATGAAAAAATGAAAAAACAGGTTGATGTGTTTTCCGTAGAATTAACGAAGACTAAAGACATCTTAAAGCAATTGGGAGAAATGAAAAATGATAACCAGTTACTGGTTGGCTTTGCTTTAGAAACAAATAATGAGAAGGCTTATGCTTTAAAAAAATTACAGGAAAAGAATGCAGATATGATTGTACTCAATTCATTAAATGATGCCGGTGCAGGTTTTGGATATGATACTAACAAAATAACTATTTTTGACAGGACAGGGAAAGAGTACGCATTTGATACAAAGACCAAGCAGGAAGTGGCAGTCGATATTGTAAATACCATTATTCAATTTAAAAAATGATACAGAAAGGTTTAAAATTATTTATTTTCCTTGCACTCACTGCACAAGCGGCTGTAGCCCAGGAATTAAATGCCAGGGTAACAGTTAACAGTAGCCGTGTAGGAACTACCGTCAATAAAAGTACATTTCAAACACTTCAAAATGCACTGATAAATTTTTTGAACAACCGCAAATGGACAGCAGATAATTTTCAGCCCAATGAAAAAATTGATTGTAATTTTTTATTAAACCTGCAGCCCACTTCTGATGCCAACATATATTCTGCATCACTGACTATTCAGGCAGCAAGACCGGTTTTTAGCAGTACTTATTTATCTCCCATTGTCAATTACCAGGACGAGGATATTAATTTTAAATATGTAGAGTTTCAGCAACTGGAGTTTAATGAAAACAGGGTATCAGGAAGTGATGCACAGGCTTCAAATTTAACCGCTGTGTTTGCTTACTATGCTTACATGATCATCGCTTTTGATTATGATTCGTATGCATTGAAAGGGGGGAATGCCTATTTTCAAAAGGCACAAAATATTGTAAACAATGCCCCCGAAGCAAGAGGAATCAGCGGCTGGAAAGCATTTGATGGTATCCGCAACCGCTACTGGCTGGTGGAAAATATGCTTAACAGCCGGTATGCCATCATGCATGATATTTTTTATAATTACTACCGGGTATCATTTGATAAAATGTATGAAGATGAAAACGCCGCCAGGACAGAAATGCTGAATGTACTAAACTTGCTAAGCAGTTACAATGCCGATAATCCCAACACAATGATCAACCAGTTTTTTTTCCAGGGCAAGGCCAATGAATTGATCAAAATATTTTTGAAAGCGCCGCAACAGGATAAAATAAGGGCATCTGATCTGTTACAAAAAATGGATTTAACCAATGCCTCCCGGTATAAAGACGAACTGAAATGATACGGATAATAGTAAGTGCCTGGTTGGTAATTTTCCTGTTATCGTGTGGAGATAAAAACGTTGTTGCCAAAGGGAAAATCATCAACAGTGATAAAATGCAGGAAGTTCTGTGGGATATATTCCAGGCAGATGCATTTACGGAAAAGTATATCAAAATTGATACTTCAAAAAATGCCATTGTTCAGAATGCAGCCCTGCAGCAAAAAGTATTTGAATTGCACAAAATAAGCAGGCAAGATTTTAATACAAGTTATAACTACTACAGCACTCACCCAGATTTGATGAGAACTTTGTTAGACAGCATCAGCGTAAAGGCAGAAAGGAAAAGAGGACAGATGATGAAGGACCGGTATTCAGGAAAAAAAATTGCTGAATAATTTTCAGATTAATGATCACCCCAGCGGTAAGTATTTATTTTTAATCCGGCAATATCAATTACCCTGTCCACCACAGTTGCTGCAAGCTCTTCCATTGTTTTTGGTTTGCTGTAAAAAGAAGGTGTAGCCGGGCAGATAATTCCTCCAGCCAGTGTAACTGTTTCCATGTTGCGAATGTGAATGAGGTTGTAAGGAGTATCTCTTACAACACATATCAGCTTTCTTCTTTCTTTCAATATCACATCGGCAGACCTTGTGATGAGGTCATTGCTGATACCAGTTGCAACCCTTCCTAAAGTGCCCATACTGCAGGGTACAATGATCATCGTATCATATTGTCCGGATCCTGATGCAAAGGGAGCAGTAAAATCTTGCTGGGTATAAAATTTTACTGGGTAATTATTATAATCTTCATTTTCGAGTTCTGTTTTCCAAACCGATTTGGCATTTTCTGTTAATATTACCGCCAGTTCTTCCCATTGATTTTTTATGGCAAGTAATTTGTCTAACAAAACTTTTGAGTAAATGGAACCGCTGGCGCCGGTGATAGCTACTACAATTTTATGCATTACCTTGTCGTTAAAATATTTATCTAAGCTACTAAACAAATACCGCATGCAAAAGGTTATCTATTTTCTTACTTCTTTTTTAATACTTGTTGTTGCCGCATCATTTATTGCACCCAAAAAAGACAAAGTGCAATGGCTTAGTGTAGCAGAATTGCAGGCAGCTTATAATAAAAATCCCAAACCAATTTTAGTAGATGTTTACACCAGCTGGTGTGGCTGGTGCAAAGTGATGGACAGGGAAACATACAGCAAGGATGATGTGGCAGCTTACATCAATGAACATTATTATGCAGTAAAGCTGGATGCGGAAACAAAAGAAACACTTGTGTGGAGTAGAAAAGAATATGGATACAATGCAGCATATAAATCCAATGACCTGGCTATTTATTTATTGGGAGGACAAATGAGTTACCCCACCACGGTATTTTTAACAGCATTAAGTGCACAGCCAGCAGCCTTACCCGGATATCAAAAGCCAAAAGAACTGGAAGCACCACTGAAATATTTTGGTGATGGCATTTATAAAACAAAAAATTTCCAGGAGTTCAACAGTGCTTTCACTGCCAGTTGGTAAACAGTTTAATTTTTTTTACTAATATTTTTTGAGGAGTCTGTTTACCGCAGGCTCCTTTTCCTTTTAAAAATTATCAAACAATATTTTTTTATTAGCGGTTAATAGTAATTTACAGGAATAAATAAATTAATGGCATCCACTGCTCCCACACTACAACGCAGCTTAGGGCTTTTTCAATCTACTGTGCTCAACATGATTGACATGATTGGCATTGGCCCCTTTATAACACTTCCAATTGTAATAGGCCTCGTTGGCGGACAGTTTTTGTATGCCTGGATTGCCGGCGCATTCCTCTCTTTAATTGATGCCATGATATGGAGTGAGCTGGGAGCTTCGTATCCGTTAGCAGGGGGCAGTTATAATTTTTTAAAAGAAGCCTACGGCAAAAATGGCCCGGGCAAAATGATGAGCTTCCTTTACGTTTGGCAAACAGTGATACAAGCCCCGCTGGTAGCAGCTTCTGCGGCAATTGGGTTCTCACAGTATTTGGGTTATCTGGTTCACCTTACCGGTTGGGAACAAAAAGCGGTATCTGGAGCAGTGATTGTTTTTATTACTTTTTTACTGTACAGAAAAATTGATAACATCGGAAAAATTGGTGTGCTGCTGTGGAGTGGTGTATTACTCACAATGGGCTGGATAATTTTTGGAGGAATAGCACACGGCAATTTTTTTCAACCGGTAAAAGATGCAGTTACTGGTTTCAGCTGGGCACAGATAGTTCCCTTTGTATTTGGGCAGGCTTGCGTAAAAACAATCTACAGTTATCTTGGCTATTACAATGTTTGCCATTTGGGAGGAGAAATAAAAGATCCCGGAAAAAATATTCCCCGGAGCATGTTTATCTCTGTTTTTGGCATTGCAATTTTATACCTTGCTATGAACATAAGTGTAACAAGTGTTATTTCCTGGCAGGAAATAAAAGGCTGGTACGATGCAGGGCAAAATAATTTTGTGGTTAGTACTTTCATCGAACGCCTGTATGGCAGCAGAGCTGCAAATGCTGCTACTGTGATGATCTTGTGGGTGGCATTGGCATCTTTATTTGCAGTAATGCTGGGTTATTCCAGGGTGCCATATGCCGCTGCGGCAGATGGGGCTTTTTTTAAAATATTTGCAAGGCTTCACCCTACTAAAAACTTTCCTTATATCTCCCTGCTGGTGCTGGCGGGTTTAGCCTTTCTATTTAGCCTCATTTATAAAATGAAAGATGTCATTGATGCCATACTGGCCATGAGGATTGTATTGCAATTTGTAGGGCAGGCTATTGGCGTGATGTTATTGCGGAGAAGGAACGGCACTAAAAATCTTCCGTACAAAATGCCTTTATATCCTTTGCCCATAATACTGGCCATTATTATTTGGCTATTCGTTTTTTATTCTATCGATTATGAAATACTCAAATCATTCATTAAAGTATTTATCAGCGGCATAGCTGTGTATTTCATTTTTGCCAAAATTCAACAGCAATGGCCTTTCGTTAAAAAAGGGTAAGATTAATTACAATACTTCTTCAATTTATACTTGACTGACTGGCATTGCGGCTTCAGCACTCTTTTGCAAGTGTCTTTTATTTTTCCACATTTGCCTTTCATATTGAAACAAAACTACAGGTGTACGCAATTTTTATATATTAAACTCGTTTTTAATGGTTAATGTACAAATGTATAAGGCCTAGCCTGTCAGGTATGGAATGCCAGGTAATAAGTAAAAAACTGTCCTGAAGTGAAGAGTCATTTGTTGGTTAAAAATTAAATGCAGGTAATTTTTTTGCTATTAATAAGAGGTTGTTAATCGCTAATAATAAATAAAATGTTGAACAGAGTTTTACAAAGAAAATTTAATCCTGTTCTTACAAATGGTGAACCGGGTACTATGAAAAATTATAATTACAAGAGTGTTCTCAAATATACTGCCGCAGGAATCCTGTTTGGTTGTATGCTGGTGATAAATGCTTACCTGCTCAACAGGCTACATGGATTTAACGGTCCATGGTTTCATATTTTCGATTATTCACCCGACTTTATTATCATTATTTTATCTCCCATTATTTTAGGATTATTGTTTTGTTTTATTGGTATCCGTTGGCAGCAACTGGTAGCATTTAACAGGCAGATAAAAGACAATTTATCGCATGAGCAAATGATGAGCTCCATGGCAGACCAACAGGTAAAATTGCTGGGCAAAGTAATGGCGCAGATTAATGAGGCCGTAATGATTGCAGATAATGCAGGCTGCATCTTATGGATAAATGAAGGCTTTACCAAGATTACCGGTTATGAGCTTGGAGAAGTGATTGGAAGAAAACCAGATAATTTTTTATTGGGTCCACTCAGCAACAAAGTTTCTGTAAATAATATTAAACTAACGCTTTTTAAAGGCGAAGCTATTGTGGAAGAGATGGTGCATTACCGTAAAGACGGCAACGTTTACTGGGCCATGGTAAGTGTGAAACCAATTTACAATGATGCAGGTGAAATCACCCACCACATTGCCATTGAAAGTGATATCACCAGCCGTAAAGAAAAAGAACTGGCGATTGAAAATGAAATAGCCGAACGTAAAGAATTAGAAAAAAAGCTGGTAGCCAATAAAAATAAACTGGAACTGGCCATGGAGATTGCACAGTTTGGTGCATGGGAAGTGGATGCAATCAACAAAACGCTTTATCTCTCCAAAGAACTTCGTGAAATTTATCACCTGCCTTTGAATGATGACATCAGCATGGATGACCTGTTTAAATACATTCATCCGGGTGATACCAGCCAGATATGGGAAAGTATTGCCCTGGCTGCAAAAGGAGAGAAGGATGAATTTGAATACCGGTTTATAGTGGAAGGGGAAACGAGGTACATGGTTTCTAACATTACGCCAAGAATAGATGAACAGGGAAATTTAACTGGGTACTTTGGTACGGTAAAAGATATTACCAAACGAAAACTGACAGAACTTGCTTTAAAGAAAAGTGAAGAAGAAAAAGCAGCTGTACTCAACAATGCTCAAACCGTTATTTGCCGCCATGATTTTAATGGTGTAATACTGGATATCAATATTGCGGCAGAAAAATTAAGTGGCTATACAAGAGAGGAGCTTATTGGAAGTAATTTAAAAGTAATGGTATCGCCAGATTATCATGACTATTTTGATATGTATTTATCAGAAATCATCACCAAAAAAGTGGCGAATGGTTCTTTGCAGATCATTTCCAAAGCAGGAAAAAAAATGGCTTGGTTATATCAAAACATTGTGTATGACAACAAAATCGATAACCCCTACATCATTGCAAGCGCCATTGATATTACAGAATCGGTAAAGGCGCAAAATGAAATTGAAAGACAACAGCAGTTCATCCACCAGATTATTGACAATAGCCCCAACATGGTATTTGTGATGAATGAGCAGCAGCAAATTATCCTGTCTAATAAAACTTTCTGTAAATACTATCAATACAACAGCCAGGAGATTCCGTATGCGGCGGATTTATCAAAAGGTCCAGATGATATTTTCCTTGGCGATATAGACTCTATTCTCGAACTGCAGGAAGGAGAAATATTAAGGCTGGAAGGAAGTATTGCAGACAATGATAATAACAGCATTAACTGGTTCAACATTATAAAAAAATGTTTCAAAGAAAAAAGTGGTAAAAAATATTTCCTTGGTTTCGGCATGGATATTACCGGCCGCTACCAGGTAGAGACAGATCTCATAGCAGCCAACGAAATGGTGGAACGTTCATTGAGGGTAAAAGACCAATTCATTTCAAACATGAGCCATGAAATAAGGACACCGCTAAATGCTGTGATTGGCTTTACAGATTTACTGGCAGATACTTCCTTAAACAAAGAGCAGGGCGAATATGTAGAGATTGTAAAATCAGCCTCACAAAATTTACTGGCGCTGATTAATAATATACTCGATCTGTCAAAAATAGAATCTGGTAATCTTGCTTTGGAAACCCAGCCAATAGATGTAAAGCAAATAGCGACGGATGCCGTAAAATTTTTGGAACCCAAAGCTAAATCTAAAGGCATTAAAATAAAGGCAAATGTTGCCAGTAACGTGCCGGCTAAAGTAATCGGCGATCAGTTGCGGTTGTCACAAATTCTTTTTAACCTGCTGGGTAATGCGGTGAAATTTACGGATGTAGGTTATGTAGAACTAAACTGTAAAATGGTAAGCGGCCCTGATGATCAAATGCAATACATTTCTTTTTCAGTACGGGATACCGGTATTGGTGTGCCGGCAGAAAAACAGGATGTAATTTTTGACCGCTTTACGCAGGCGACATCTGATACCGAAAGGTTGTATGGCGGCACAGGCTTGGGTCTTAATATTGCCAAGAGTATTGTGGACATGCATGGCAGCAAACTTACAATGGAAAGCCTGCCGGGAAAGGGTACCATGTTTCAATTTATTTTATCATTCAAAAAAATAGAAGACACATTTACTGTTGAAGATGACAATCTCTTATCAGAAAATAATACTTTATCATCTCCAGCCGCTCCGGTGAAAGTATTGCTGGCGGAAGATAATTTAATAAATGCCATGCTGGCAAAGAAGGTATTAGAAAACCGTGACTTTACAGTAACACATGTTACCAATGGGGCGCTGGCATTAGAAGCTGTACAGCAGCAGCATTTTGATGTGGTGCTGATGGATATACAAATGCCGGTAATGGATGGAATAATGGCAACAAAAAGTATAAGGAAATTGCCCGGTGCTGTTGCTAAAATCCCTATTGTGGCAATGACAGCACATTCACTTTCTGGAGAAATGCAGAACTGTTACAATGCAGGAGTGACAGGCTATGTATCAAAACCATTTAAACCAGAAAATTTATTTGCTGCTATCATGGAAGCCATCAATGTGCAACCAGACAGTAAAAAAATTAGCAACGTTGATACGGTTACCCATACCTGATTTATTAAATTATAATATCAAAAAACCAGCACAACAATGCAAAAAGATAGTATCATAAATATTGACCTTAGTTATTTACATTTTGTAACGGATGGCGATAAAGAATTTGAAAAAACACTGCTGGCAAGCGCTGTAACGGATATTCAAAACCAAGTAGAAGGCCTGCAAAAAGCCTGGCAGCAGCAAAATGCCACAGCGGTACGCAATGCTGCACACTCCCTTAAATCGGTTACTGCTATTGCAGGCTTAATGCAAATACAAAGCTCCTGTAAAATCATTGACAATCTTTTTGCTGATGGTATTTTTCATGCAGATGCTGCAGTCAGCTGTAATGATATCATTAATGGATGGGAAGCTGCAAAACCGCAACTGCAGCAAGTAATAAATTCATATCAATAATAAATTTACAGGTCAATATTTGAGATTGACTATTCACCGAAATAATTACTTATTAAAAACGGCAGTAACTTTTTTTCTAAAGCTTTCATTCTGCGTTATACCAATCCTGAAGTCATTCATCCAGCCCTGCAGTTGTTCGTTTTCCTGCATCGTTAAATCATTAAAAAAATACGCCACTTCATATTTATCATCATTCTTCATAGTTGCATAAAATGCTTCTGTTAATACAAATGCTGTGCTGCCATTCTTTAATCCAAAGTGTTTGTAAATTTTCATGTTCATTGGGTTCTCCATAATGTATTCCAACACTTCTGCCAATACAGCATAGCTGTTGACATCCAGGTACAGCCTGCGGTTTAAGATATTGAATAAGTGGTTGTATGTTTTTACGGAAGAAGCAGTAATCTTATCGCTCCAAAGTTTTTGCATATTCTCTGTAAGGTCTTCCGGTCGAAATTTTTTCTTTAATACCGTATCATATTTTAATGCATTGTGAATTTGGTAAATAATTTTGCAGTAGCCTTCTTCTGTTAAATTTTTTATTGATTTTAGTATATTTCCTTCTTTTGCTTTGTTGGGATTTTGATAAAGGAATAAAGAAGACACCAATGGGAAGATGGCAGTGTGCTGATGGAGGCCAAACAACTGGATATTGTTTTTTACATTGTCAAGTCCCAGCAGATCCATTAAAAATTCAGTATTGGCATTGCTGCTAAACATGATCATGCCCCTGGCTACATCCAGCAACTGTACACTGTCTTGCCGGATATGGTCTTTCGACCGTTCGTATGCAATCCATGCAGGATGTGCCCCGCCATCAGTATTGGCAATGTAATATTTATCCAGTTCATTTAAAGAAACATAGCTGTTTTCATCAATCACATTACTGCCAGCCTGCTTAGCAAACTCCACCGCCACTAAAATTTTTACTGTGCTGGCCAGCGGCATCAATTTGTTTTCATTTTGCCTGGCAAGTACTGTATCATTTTTAGTGATGTACAATGCTGCCCGGCTTTTATTTTTTGCAATAAAGTCTAAAAGCGAATCTGCCTTTGCCTGGGAATGGGAAGTGCTGTTTATTGCGATGAGTACAATAAGTAGTTGCAAGATTTTTACTTTTATCATCTGCAAAATATTTAGTGTTAGCGATTATATCAATCTAAAACTGGTTCTTCCACATCATGCTTTCCACCGGCTTGTTTATTTGCCCGCTGTATTTGGCATTTTTTTTCTGGTTGTACTTTACTTCAATTTCACCATCCACCGGAAAATAAATTAACTGCCCGATGGGCATACCGGCATATACTTTCACGGGTTGCTTTACAGAAATTTCCAATGTCCAGTTTCCACAAAAACCTACATCGCCTTTTCCAGCGGTGGCATGTATGTCAATACCAAGGCGGCCTGTAGAAGATTTGCCTTCTAAAAAAGGAACATGTGCATGTGTCTCGGTGTACTCCTCTGTAACGCCAAGATAAAAAGTATGGGGCAGCAGCAGAATGCCTTCTTCCGGAATTTCAAAATGGATAATCTCATTGTGTTTTTTTGCATCCAGTTCATTATTCTTGTAAGTGGCTAAGTATTTACCCAGGTGTACATCGTAACTGTTACTGCCAAGCTGATCCCGGTTATAGGGAGTTATTACAATGGTGCCTTTATCAATTTCTTCTAAAATCCGGGTGTCACTAAGTATCATTTTTATGTTTTAATTTGTTCCCTGGTCGGGGGTAAAATATAATTCAGCAATTTAGTTCTTGCAAGTTGCTAATTTGCTTCTTTAATTTTACAATCTCAAATCTAAGTCGGGTTTATGCCAATGGTTTATCAACAAAATATTAACCCCTTCACCAAACTGGGGGTTTGGCATATTGCCGAACCGGAATTTTTTTTTATAAATGAAGTGCCGGTACAAAGGGAAATCACACATCCGCATAAAAGGCTACAG
>JANLQY010000156.1:0-14525 GCA_031368105.1 Chitinophagaceae bacterium | reverse complement strand
TGCAGCTTCTTTGTGCATTTGTTTACGCCTGAATCAATAGCAAACGCTTCTAACTCTTCATCAGGAATAAATGAAAGCAGTCTGTTAATTGTTTCCATTACCCTTTTTGAAAATCAAAGAACTAAATATTGAATCACCACTACTATCCTAAGTTTTACACAAAACACCAAAAAGTGTTAATAATCTTCCGAACACCTGTGGTGAGGACACCGACCACGGGAGCAGGAATTAGGCGAAATTCATCCTATACGTCGTTTTCGGAAACTGTATTAAGAATACTTTCGGTATTTAATTTTAGCTGATAAACAAAAGAGTTCCAATTTTTATAAACTCGTATTGATGCTTTCTTAACCTTTATGTCATATATCTTTCCTAGTTTGTCTTGAATCAAATAAAGACTATTCTGTATTGTTTGAGTCTTTACAAATTGGTTATAAGAAGGGATTTTGTAAGTGTCTATAAATCCTCTTTTTAAAGTTTTACTACAATTATCTAAATTTTGAGGCCAATAAATTTCTTGATTTTTATTTTGCGGTAATAAAATGCCATTCTTAAATTGAGAAGCCCAAGACTCAAATTCATCTTTAAGATTAAGAAATAGCTTTTCACTTATTACTGAAAAATCTAAATCACTATTCGGGCTAAATAGATTACCATAATTTGGAGGTGGGCTGATCGAAAATCCTGTCTTACCACTTCCAATAAGTTTAACTCCAGAAGGACTAATATTTAAATTATCCGCTAAGTATTGAGTTATTTGTTCGAATAATAGAGGCTTTAGTTTGAAAACATATGGAACATTATTTATTAGAGTATGTCGTAGGAAGGAGTCACGTTCAGAGTCATAGATATTGGAAAAGCTTGTATAAAAGTCTTTCGGATTTGTGTAGATGTCTGTTATATTAAAGGCAGTATCCGAAAGCCTTAAATAGTTACCAATATTAGCCATATATCTTAATTAGTTTTCTATTTTTATGATTATTATAGAGGTTTAATAAATGCTTTTTCCTGATTGAAATTTGCTCGATTCTTTTGGAACTCAACATTCTTGGCTCTGGATACTTTATTCGAGCAATAATTTCAGCAGCTTTTTCATCCGTTAAATTATCAGTCAACTGGATATTAAGTTTACTTAACACAGCTTTTAAACCAATCATATTGGTTCCATAATAAGCGACCTCCAGATAAATTATAGGAATTAACTTTCTTGGAATAATATATCTTAGAGTTGTAGCTAAAAATATTTCCTTAATCTTTCTTCTTAATGATTTTTCAAAATCATTTGTCAAAACTCTAACTAATTGTTGCTCGATTGTACTAGCGCCTTCAATTTTGTTATAAAAAATTCTATTTTTTATCGCTCTAAATATCGCTATAATATCAAATCCTAAATGATATTTGAATCTATGATCTTCTCCAGAAATTAAGAGCCTTTTTAAAATCTCTCTTTTGTCCTCTGTCAATTCAGATGAAGAAATGTTAAGTAGCTTACTTTTAAGTAAGTTGTAATCTTTCGGATAGAGAAGTTTTGCTGACATTGACAGTGGATTGAACATTTGAGTTTTTAAATGACGCATAACTGATAAATAAGCGAAAGTTTTTTTATTCCGCTCTAATGAAATTGTTTTATAAATCTATACATAAAAAACAATATTAAATAAGAAAGAATAAACTATTGCATATTGAATGGTTTAATAAAACACCAATATAAAACGAAAGTTTTTATTTCTTTTTTAAACTACATCAATCACTTGGTAAGAATGCACTTGCTTCCGAAGCAGGCAGCGGCTGTAGATTAGTTTCTAAAGGTTAATAAAAAATGTTGCTACTCCGAAAGCAGACTCCGGGTGGAGAAGAAGGAATTTCCTTAAGTAAAAAATTCTCCGATATGCCAAAGAATCCCCGATGGGTCGTGTATAAAACATTCTCTGCCCCAGTCATAGGTTTTAACTGGAACTAATTTTACAGTTTCATATTTAGTTACCAGGTCTAATGCAAGCAATTCGTTCCAGTAACGGGCAACATCTTCCACTTCTAAAAAAATCATTGAGTTATCTATCCAATCCTGCACATAAAAATCCTGTAAATAAAATGCCAATCCGCCTGTTTTGAAAACGGACATATTATCACTCAAAATAGTTTCCTCAAAACCCAGGTCCCGGTAAAAGCTTCGGGACAACTCAAAGTTTTTAGCTCCAATGAATGGCCTTATTGATTTAGCTTTATGTTCCATGATTGTCAAATTTTATCAAAGTTAATTTCTTCTTTACTGTTGTTGGTCGATCATTAAAAAAATCATTACAACTTACAACACTTCCTTCATCATCTTCATCTGCATCACCGTGGAAATACTCAATGCTCTTTGTTTTGCCAGCATGGCATTGCTGCCTTCAAAGAGTTCATCTATTGTTTGTGCAAACAATTTATTCCATTGATTAAAATGCGCTGCCTTTAACGGCACCACCCTGTTGATATGCTGGTGTATCAATAATGGATTGCCATCGTAACTACCGGTATAGAACAATACATTTTCCCAAAAATCAAACATCACCGGAAAATGGTTTTCCCAATCCACTTTAAAAATATCATTGAAAATATAGCCAATGGTTTCATCTGTTTTTACTTTGTCGTAAAAACTTCTTACCAGCAATTCAATATCAGCCCTGTTTTCAATGTCTTTTTTCATAGCGGTTGTTTTTTATAACAGCAAGGGCTTTATTTTTTGTAACATTTCTTCCGTGGAATGTTCCTGTATCAGTGGAAATAATACCCTTTCTTCTTTACGGATATGTGCATCCAGTTCGTTTCCCAGTTCATTCAAAACGGCTTCCTGGTCCCAGGTATTTTTGAGAGAAAGGAACAGTTTCGTCAGCAGGGTATGTTCAGCAATAATTTCTTCTGCCAGTTTTGCAATAGCTGGATGAATTGATTTCACTTCCTGCAACATTGCTTCTTCTTTGGCAAAATGTTTTTTTAAATTGTTGTTGTAAATAGTAAGGGCATACTCAACTTTATCCCCGATGGTGGTGGGCAGGCCTTTATAGTCAGGTGCATTTCTTTTTATTAATTGTGCCAGCATCAAAGCACTGTGATGCTCCCTTGACAGCGGTGCCAGTGATTCATGTCTTTTCATCTTACAAATCTTTACGGTTAAATTTCCTGGTGGAAAGCCACGCAGGTATTACAATCCATAAAATTAATACCATTAGCGCAATTATAAATCCTGCAGTGGTACCAAAAAAATCTTTGAACACAGCGCCGGTATAACCCATCAATGCAGACATATCCATTTTCAGCAATACCAATATCCTGCTGAGGTCAATCGGGTTAAATGCACTGATGCCGATCATCGCTTTCTCCAAAGGATAATCGGCAAACTGAAATAATATAAACAATACAAATCCATCAAAGAGCAAAGAAAAATACAGCCATAATAAAATGGCAACACCGATGCCCTTAGCTTTGTCTCTTATTTTTACAACAGCCAGCATGGCAATGGCCACGAAGATGACGGATAATAACAGCCCCACTGCAATCATGATAAAACCGGTAGCGGTAAACTCATACAACATAACAGGAATACCCACCCCAATAAAAAATGCCAGTGACAATGAGCAGGCAAGACCTGAAAAAATACTGAGCCAGATAGTATTTCTTTTTAACGGCTGGCTCACCAGCAACTCTAAAAACTCTGCACTGTTGTACACATAAATGGCAGCAAATAAAATACTCACCAGCGGCACGATGATTAAAATAATATTTAGTAAACTCAGTAAACCTTTAGCACTGTTGTCTTCCAAATTAAAAATGCTGAAAGAAAGCAGCAGCAGGAATACTGTGTAAGCCAGTACAATCCTGTTGCGGAGAATATCTATGATTACATATTTTAGAATCTTCTTCATCAGTTTATTTTTTCAGCATCACTGCTGCAATGGCTTTTGATAATTTTTCCTCGCCGGTATCGGTTCTTAAATCATGGATGCTTTTATGAAAAACCAGTTTGCCATCCTGCATGTAAATTACCTGTGTTACCAGGTCGTCCAATTCACTTAATACATGTGAGGTTATCAAAATCAATTTGCCTTTTGCTTTTTCTGCAATGATTTTTTCTTTCAATAGTTCAGAAGCCACCGGGTCAAGCCCGGCCGTGGGTTCATCTAAGATCAACACATCAGGATTAAATAAAAAAGCCAGCGAGGCACTTACTTTTTGCCTGGTACCGCCGGATAAAGTCCGCATGCGTTTATCCAGCAATGAATCCAGTCCAAATTTTTTTATAAGTTCTTCATCCAGTTCTATATCCTTATTGTTCCGGATATCTTTCATCATGTCCAGCACCTGGCCAATGGTCATGTTATCGGGGTAGCGGCCTGTCTGCGGCATGTAGCCAATATCGGCACGGTACTGCCATTCATGCAAAATATTTTTTCCATTAAATGTAATGAAGCCACTGTCGCAAACCACCATGCCCAGGATGGATTTTATCAAAGTAGTTTTACCACTGCCGTTAGGCCCTATCAATGCAATACACTCACCCTTATTGCAGGTAATGCTTACATTATCCAGTGCTTTTAATTTTCCAAATTGTTTGTTGATATTGTTGGCGATGATCATAGCGGCAATGATTTCATTAATGGATGTTCATCTTTTAAATTTTCCGGTGTAAGACTGGGAATTACTTTTTCTGTTTTATCCATCAGCGATGTGATAAAGCTGTGAAACAAAATCATGGCCGGTGGATTTCGCTCTACGATCATACTGTACAGGCTTACCGGCCGGTAAGGCACATCGCCATGATTATCTTTGTTGAGGTCGTAGCCTTCATATTTATCCCAATAGTTATTGTTGAAATTATTTAAAACCAATGAGCCATTGGTGCCCACATCAAAAGTATTGCCGATAAAATTATTTTGCTCCAGCGTTATGTCCATGCAGCTTGCCTGTATTTTCAATGCCCATCCATTGCTTTTAAAAACATTTTTTTGCAGGTGAATACGGTTGGCACCTTCTGCATAAATAGCCATCGTGTTTTTTTCAAAACGGTTGTTCTCAATATAGCTGTCATTGATTTCTTTTAACAACAAACCATAGGCAGCATCGCCCCAATTTTCTTTGAAATAATTGTTGAACATTTTTATACCTTTGGAAAACATCACCGCAACGCCTGCCCCATTGTTCTCAAACACATTGCTGATATAGGCGTCGTCGTTGGAAAACATAAAGTGCAAACCATAGCGCAGGTTTTTAAAAGAAATATTACGCCAGATAACCGAGTTGGTTACAAACTCAAAGTAGATGCCATCCCGGTGGCCGCTGATAGTATTGGCAATGATACGCATGCTGTCACTCTTCCAGCAATGAATGGCATTGCCGCTTTGCTGCTCTTCTATAGCATTGGCAGTAAGGGTGTTATTTTGTACCAGGCAGTTAACACCTTGCTGGGAGTATATGCCAAAAAAAGCATCATTGATAATATTATTAATGACGGAAGCATTGCGCCGGTTGTAAATTTTTATTGCTGCAAAATCAATCATGCTGGATACGCCGGAATGCTGCAACAGGAATCCATTGATGGTTACATTATCTGCCCTGATAGAAATGATTTCGTATTTTTTTTCTCCATCCAAAACCGGGTGATTGATACCTGTTAAAACCAACTGCCTGTTGACGATCAAATTTTTTTCATGATAAATCCCCTGCTCCACAATAATTGTATCGCCGTCTTTTGCGGCTGCAACAGCAGTGGTAATTGTTTTAAATGGCTGCAGGCTTCCTACATAAATTGTGCTGGCATTTACCTGCAGGCAACAACAACATAATATGAGTACTATCCATTTCATTTGGTTAATTTATCCCAGCTTACTTCTGTCGCTTTTAATTGATCTGTCATTCCTTTCATGCTGTCTTTATTTTTAAAAGCAATCACATTTCCATTCATTGGCCCCCTGATAGCATCGCCCTGCAATAAAAAACTTTCCCCTGCTTTTACCAATGAATGATTTTCGGCATAATCAACCAGGTAAATATCTTTTACTTCCTTATCGGCTATCATTTTTGCTTTCAGAAAAGAGAGTATGCAATGCACATCATCAAACTTATATATTTTGCCTTTCCCGGTTACCAGCTCTGCACCATACTTTGCATCAGTGATGGTCATCTTGCAGAAATAGCAATTGTCTTTGCCTGTTACAATAGCCTCTGGCACTGCATTACAGCTGCAGAAAAATAAAGAAGCTGATATCAGTAAAATGGTATTAACTGTTGTAAACCTTCTTTTCAGCACACGGTATTTCTTCCATTCAATAATTACACAGGCCAGTGCTATTATACCTGCAGCAATAAATATCCAGCCACCTTTATCAGGTATGGAGTAAGCTCCAAAATTTAGTAACTGTTTAAATCCAATCAATGGCGGTTGATAAGCCATGCCCGGCACTACAATAGCTGCAGCCGGATTCAGGTTGTGTCCATAATTATATTCCCATCGCCAAAAGTCAACCATGGCAACAATGCCAAAAGCAACAAATAAAATAAACAACACATTCAGCCATTGTCTTTTATTGATAATGGCAACAAGCGCAAATGCCATTGCAAAAAAAATGATGCAGTATGGCAAGATGGTAAATTCAAAAAAATCTTCATTGTGCAATGTCTTCATGCCGATGTAATGATTGAGGCCATTGATAATATCAACATTGCCCTGCAATCCTTTGGCATGTATGGTAAGGCTGAGACCCTCAGGATACTGTGGTGCATCTAATTCAATTCGCCAGATGGGGGTAAATAATACAAACACTAAACCAATGGCAGCAATAACAAGTAACAGCCTGCTGATATTGCTTAATTTACTTTTCATCTTGAATTATTTTATGCAGCTATCAAAAAGAAAATGGCTGAAATGAATTTATTTTTTTGCAGGAGGCAGCAGCACTCCGTCTATCACATGAATGATACCATTGGATGCAGGCACAGATGCAATAATGGTTGCACTGTTGTTCAACATCACTTTGCCATCTTTTATAGTTACAGTAACATTATCGCCATTCACCATTCCCAATATCTGCCCATCTGTAAAGCTTTCAGCTTTCATTGCGGATAAGGTTACATGATATTGCAGAATGTTTTGCAGGTCTTCTTTTTTCTCTGGCTTCATAAGGCCATCAACAGTACCGGCAGACAATTTGTCAAACGCTGCATTGGTTGGTGCAAACACAGTAAATGGTCCTGCATTAGACAATGACGTTACCAGTTCAGCCTGTTTTAAAGCGGCAACTAATGTGGTATGATCTTTAGAACCAATGGCCACTTTTACCACATCCTTTGCAGACTCATCATCTTTTACTGCTTCCTGTCCACCGGTGGAACTGCCTGTTGCTGCTGCATTTTGTGTTGTTGCTGTTTTCTCGGATTCATTATTACAGGCAACCATTGAGCCAAGTAAAAAGAAGGCGAAAATTATTTTATACTTTTTCATGTCAGTAATTTTTATGGTAATAAAAAAATGAAATAAAGTTGACCGATGTAAATTAAAACCCACACCGGCCAACAGTTATTGTAATTTATTTTGCAGCAGTACTATCTGCTTTAGGTATATTTTTTCCTGTGCTGAACAACAACGGAACGTTGCTGCCTGCAGGAGATACCCTGAGATAGCCAGACATTTCCTGGTGCAATGCACTGCAGAAATCAGTGCAATAGAATGGGAACATGCCAGGTTTTTCAGCAATCCATTTTAGTGTTTGTGTTTCGCCGGGCATAACCAGTAACTCTCCGGTATTAGCACCTTTAATTGCAAAGCCATGTGGTACATCCCAATCCTGCTCCAGGTTGGTTACATGGAAGTACACTTCATCACCGGCTCTTATACCTTCAATATTATCCGGAGAAAAGTGAGAGCGGATACAGGTCATGTACACATCTACTTTATTACCTGTTCTTACTACTTTGGTAGTTCCTTCTCCTTTGGATACATAGGGGTTGGAGTTTTCCTCAATCTTAAAAAATTTCACTGATTTATTTCTGATAACATCTGCCGCTACCGCCTGTGCATAGTGGGGTTCGCCAATAGTTGGGAAGTCGAGTATCAGTTGCATTTTATCGCCGCTGATATCATACAGCTGTGCACTTTGTGCAAGTTCCGGTCCTGTTGGCAGGTAACGGTCTTTAGTAATTTTGTTGTAAGCAATTAAATATTTTGCATTGGGTTTTTTACTGTCGCCACCAGGTATGCACAAGTGCCCAACAGAATAATAAGTAGGCACTCTGTCCAATACTTTTAAATCCTGTAAGCTCCATTTTACTACTTCACTTGATACAAAGAAAGTAGTGTATGCATTTCCTTTACCATCAAATTCTGTATGCAATGGGCCAAGGCCTGGTTTCTTTACTTCACCATGCAGGGCGGCTTCATATTTAATTACGGGAATACCATCGTACTCACCATCATAAGCTTTGTCTGCAATTGCTTTTATCATTTTATCAAAACTAAATACCGGAATCAATGCAGCCAGTTTGCCACTGCCAACAATGTATTCGCCGGTTGGGTCAACATCACAACCATGCGGCGATTTTGGACATGGAATAAAATAACAGATGTCTTTTAATTCTTTTGAGTCCAGTACGGTTACTTCAGTTCTGATCTCGGATACAGCGGTATGATTTTTTTCATTGTAAATATTGTGAGCATATTTAACAGCCTGCTTTCTTCCTTTGCCTGCTTTTAAATACGCTTCTGCTTTTTTCCAGTTTACGGCCATGATAAAATCTTTGTCTCTTTGTGAAGCATTTACTTCCAGCAAAGTGTTGGCCTGCTCTGTGTTATAGCAGCTAAAGAAAAACCATCCATGCGATTTTCCTTTACCGGCATGGCTTAAATCAAAGTTCACGCCAGGGCATTTTATCTGAAAGGCAATGTCCATTTTTCCATCTTCTTTTCCCACACTGATAAAACTGATGTACCCTTTAAAATTTTGCTTGTAGGTATTGATTGCCACATCACCATTGACATCATCGGGTGGTACACTAAACCGGGTGCCTGCCACAACATACTCTGTATTTTCTGTAATGAAAGGGGAGCTGTGGTTTCCGGCACTGTTGGGCAATTCAATAATTTCTGATGTACGGAAAGTGCTTAAATCAAGCCTTGCCACACGGGGTGTATTGTTGGCATTGGCAAATATCCAGCGGCCATCAATTTCACCATTGGTTTGTGATAACTCAGTATGGTGCTGATCATCCCAGGGAACAAAACCATGAGAGGTATTTAGCATGGGTTTGGTTTCTTCGCTGTAGCCATATCCTTTTTCGGGGTCAACAGAAAATACAGGAATCACCCTCAGCAACCTGCCGCTGGGTAATCCATAAACGCTTACCTGTCCGCTGAAACCGCCGGAAACAAAATTGTAAAATTCATCGTACTTGCCGGGAGCTACATACGCTTTGGAAGCTGCATCGGAATTGACTGCACTGCCTGCATTTTTTGGTTTGCAGGAATGTATCAGCAGCATCATGCTTACCAGTGCTATGGCTGCGATACTGATTTTTATCTTTTTCATAATTTTTTATTTTTTTGCTAAGAGGTAAAAAGAGTTGAGAACATTTTTGCCAGGAGGTTGAGAAGAGAGAAATGAAACGGATATAAACATCAGTATAGCTTACTGTAATTATTTGAAATAATAATTCAGTCATGTAATAATGCTGTCTTCAATTGCTATACTTTATTTTACCCCATCATTCTTCCGCATAAATTCATACAATGACCTTGCATCATCATCACTTAAATTTTGATTGGGCATACGTACCAAACAAATTTCTAACTGAGCCTGGGCCTTTGGGTCTTTGTTCAGCATGGCATCCGTATTGGTTGCAAAATTCATTATCCATTCGGCTGTATGGCGGCTGGTAACGCCTTTCCATCCGGGGCCTACTAATTTTTCATCAGTAAGTTTGTGGCAGCTGCTGCATTTTACACCATAGGTTTTTTCGCCGGTGCCGGCCATCGCTGCATCCAGTGCTGCACCTACTTCTACTTTGGTAAACTTTCCTTCGCCCCTGTTAGGGTCGTACGATGGGTTGCCATTATCGCCTTTTTTTGCAGCATCGGCCGGGTCAGTGTTAGCCTTTGTATCACTGCCGGCACCGCCGCCGCAGGATGTGATGAATACAGCAAGAAATAAAATGACTGCTAATTTTTTCATAACAAATATTTTGTGTTTTTAAAATTGATAGCACAAGATTAGTCTGCATACCATTCTTAGTTTATGCGTTCAATCATACTTTTAAAAAATTGCCGCCGGGGCTTCAATGGTTAAGCAGTAAACATGATAACAGTCATGCCACCGGCCTAGCAAAGTCATATCGCCGCACTTGCCTTACAGGTAGTTTTGGGTTCTAACAAATTCTTTTCATACAATGGTAGATATTGATATATTGCTTACGATGGGAGCTGCTTATAAAAAAGTAGCTGCCGGTGAAATCATTTTCAGGGAGGGAGCTACTGCCTGCTTTTATTACCAGTTGGTGAGTGGCAGTGTAAGATGGACAAACATAGATGATGATGGCAAAGAGTTTATACAAAATATGATTGGGCCGGGAGAATGTTTTGGAGAGCTGCCTTTATTTGATGGTGAACCTTTTGCCGCCAGTGCCATTGCAGAAACAGATGCTGTTATCATCCGGCTGCATATTTCATCTTTCCATCAGCTCGTGCTTGAAAGACCCGAAATACATTTTGAGTTTACCAAACTTTTGTCTCAACGCCTGCGGTTTAAATTTATGTTGCTAAAAGAATTAAGCAATCACAATCCGGAACACTGTATTATCAGCCTGTTGAATTATTTAAAACAAAACAAGAAAAATATTTGCAGCAAATGCAATAAAATAAATCTTACCCGGCAGCACATAGCCAATATGACCGGCCTTCGTGTGGAAACTGTGATACGAACTATGCGGCACCTGCATGATAAAGGCCAGCTGATGATTCAAAAAGGAAAAGTGTATTGCTGATTATGATTGTAATCACATCCGCCTGTTTCATTGTTTGGTTACTTTGCTTAAATACCAATTATGCAATTCCCCCTGTACCGCTTCACTAAAATTGCCTTACTTAATTTATTGTTAGTAGCTGCCATTGGTGTAATATTAAGATATAAAATTGCTTTCTCACTTCCCTTTATCGATCAAAAATATTTGCTGCATGGCCACTCCCACTTTGCCTTTGCAGGATGGATCACCCATGCGCTGATGTTGCTGCTGCTGGGTTACCTGGCTGCACAAAAAGGAGATGTTGTTTATAAAAAATACCGTTGGGTGCTCAATGCCAATCTTGTTACAGCTTATGGTATGCTCATTAGTTTTCCTTTGCAGGGATATGGATTGTGTTCTATTATTTTTTCTACCCTTTCCATTTTTGTATCCTACACTTTTGCCATTATGTATTGGAAAGATTTGAATAATTTATCCGAAAAAAAAGTAAGCCATTGGTGGATGAAGGCTTCTTTATTTTTCAATGCACTTTCTTCTGCCGGGGCTTTTGGCCTGGCATTTATGATGGTTACAAAAAATAGTCATCAAAACTGGTACCTGGCAGCAGTGTATTTCTTTTTGCATTTTCAATACAACGGCTGGTTTTTATTTGCCTGCATTGGTTTGGCTGCTGACAAATTTTTACATCATGTGCCCGATGTTATTTTAAAGAAAACATTCTGGCTGTTTGCTGCCGCCTGCATACCAGCCTATTTACTTTCTGCACTTTGGTTACCCATTCCTCTATGGCTGTATGTCATTGTGGTGATGGCGGCTTTTAGCCAGCTGGCAGGATGGATAATTTTGGCTAAGCAAATAAAAAATCAATTGTTCATTATCAGGCTAAAATTAAATACCACCGCACAATGGCTGCTCTTTTTATCAGCCATTGCTTTATCCATCAAGCTATTGCTGCAGCTGGGTTCTACCATTCCGTTACTCAGCACCATTGCATTTGGTTTTCGCCCCATTGTGATTGGCTACCTGCACCTGATATTGCTGGGTGTCATTACGCTGTTCCTGCTGGGGTATATGGTTGCAGAAAAATATATCCGGCTAAATTCAATGATGCTGATTGGGATTAAAACTTTTACCGCCGGTATTATTATCAACGAAATTTTTTTAATGACGCAGGGCATTGCTGCCATGGGTTATATCCCCATTCCTTACATCAATGAGGCATTGCTGTTTGCGGCCTGCATACTTTTTACCGGAATTGTTTTGTTAAACATCAGCCAACAAAAAACATAAACTGCGTTCAGTCATAAAAACAATATTTTATTACAATCAACTTTGTACAAATTTATTTTATGACACAAACAGCGCAACAAACACTGGCCTCCATCGTAACCGGGCATCATCAAACTGTGCCGGTATTAGAAAAATATAATCTTGATTTTTGCTGCAAAGGCAAACGTACTTTGGCAGAAGCCTGCACAGAAAAGGGGCTTTCTGTACAAAAAATAATGGAAGAATTAAACATTGCAACCCACAGCAACAAGGGCAGCAGTATGCCTTTTGCCGAGATGACGGCAGAGCAGCTCATTGGCTACATCATCATCCACCATCATTTTTACCTGAAGCAATCTATGCCCACCATTGCAGAACACTTAACTAAAGTAGCCAGCAAACATGCACAGCGGTTTGCTTATATGAACAAAGTGCTGGATCTTTTTCTTCATCTCAAAAATGAAATGATGCTGCACATGCACAAGGAAGAAACAATACTTTTTCCACGGATAAAAGAAGTGGAATCGTTTTATCATTTTAAGCAGAAAAAAAATCTTGACATCAATTATATTAATGGCCCTGTGGCAATGATGGAAAATGAGCATGAAGAAGCAGGAGCAATACTGTACAAAATAAGGCAGCTAACTAATAATTATATTCCACCAGAAGAAGCCTGCACCACTTTTAAAGTATCGCTGGCAGAGCTAAAAGAATTTGAAGAAGACCTGCACAGGCATGTACACCTGGAAAATAATATTTTATTTCCGCTGGCAGAAAAAATGCTTGCAGCAGTTAGTGCTTCTTTGTAAATTCTTCCTTTTTGAAGAACCAATTCTGTTTGTAATAAAAGATGGGTTCCATGTGCTTTATTGAATCCATCTTTTTTATTAACCCCATTCAATGATTATCCGCAATCAGGTGCAAAGAGGCGTAGCCTCGGTTAATATTGTAACAACGGGTTTTAACCCGTTGATGAAATAACAGCTAATATAATAAGAACCGTAGGTTCGGTGCATATAAAGCAAATACAAATAATTATAAACAGGTAGTTGTAATTAAACACACAACAATATGTGCCGAGCCTACGGCTCTCTGATAGCTGGTTTCTTAAAGCACAACGGATTAAAATCCGTTGTTACAAAACAGAAATGAACCTACGGCTCTACAGTAGATTTCTAATGTAGAGCCGTAGTATTATTATTAGTAAGTTACCTGCTTGCACCTAATTGCGGATAGTCATTACTCATTCAGTGTGGGTATAATAATCAACAATCCCTGCCAACTTTCCCCAACATTGCTTTTCAATACAACTGTTTGCCACGGCGGCATTGATGGCACAGTTTTTTTTATGTATCGTGTAAAATTATATAATCATGAAAAAGTATGTTGCATTTTTATCCCTTGTTGTAGTATTCGCAAGTTGTGTGCCTACCAGGCAATTAAAAGAATCTCAATTACAAACTGCCAGCCTGCGTGCAGACAGTGCAATGCTTGCCGGGCAGATAGATAAATTACAGGCTGATGTGGCAGATATGAAAACCAAAATTGTTAACCTCAACAATCAAAATTCTGCATTGGGAAAGGAAACTGCTGAACAGCAAAACCTGCTTACTGCAAATCAAAGTGAGTTAACGGAAGCACAGAAAGTATTGCAGAAGCAACAGCAGCGCCTGCAGTCATTACAAAATTTATTGAACCAGCAGCAGCAGCAGGCGGCAAATCTTAAAAACAAAATGGCAGAAGCATTGAAAGGATTTAATAAAAATGA
Organism: Chitinophagaceae bacterium; assembly: GCA_031368105.1. GTDB lineage: Bacteria > Bacteroidota > Bacteroidia > Chitinophagales > Chitinophagaceae > Ferruginibacter. The sequence goes on along the minus strand of JANLQY010000156.1, from coordinate 505 downwards.
CCTTACGGTGATTCAGAAAAATGGTAAAGTGTATGTGAGTTTATCAGAGAATTTATTGTTTCCTTCGGGCAGTGCGGTAGTAAATCCAAAAGGTGTGGATGCATTATCTAAATTAGCTGCCGTACTCAATATTGATTCTTTGGTGGCAGTAAATATTGAAGGGCATACTGACAATATTCCCATGAAAGGAAAATATAAAGACAACTGGGATCTTAGTACTGCAAGAGCCAATTCCATTGTAAGAATATTGGTTGATAATTATAAAGTAGATCCGGTAAGGGTGATAGCTTCGGGACATAGTTTTTATGATCCGCTGCAAAGTAATTCAACGCCGGATGGAAGATCAAAAAACAGGCGTACAGAAATTATACTATCTCCCAAACTGGAAGAAATGTATAAGTTATTAGAAATGTAATTCCCTATAAAAAATAAAAAAGCACCTGCATACTTTCATGCAGGTGCTTTTTGTTTGTATGAATTTAGAAGCTGTTTGAGTTAATTAAAA
>JANLQY010000131.1:0-11091 GCA_031368105.1 Chitinophagaceae bacterium | reverse complement strand
AGTTTGTACAAATTCAAAATTGTTACCAATTCTGAAAGTGCACCTGTGGGGTCTGAGTTATATAAGAGCATCAGGGAGAAAAAATAATACAGGTAAAGTAATAATTTTTATCAATTAAAAATATTTTCACATGGCAGAAATGGATACCTCGTCGGGAGGCGGGCATAAAAAAGGGCCTGGCGTCAAAAAGCCAAAAAAAATGTCCACAAGGGTTGACTTGACCCCAATGGTGGATTTGGGTTTTCTCCTGATCACATTCTTTGTGTTTACTACTACCATGAGTAAGCCCACAGCGATGACGATGAATGAACCCAAGGATGACAATACCGAGAATCAATTAAAAGTAAAGGAGAGTGCCGTAATGACTATCCTGTTGGGTAAAAAAGATCAGATATACTATTACTTTGGTTCACTTACTGCAGAAAATGCGTCTGCTAATTTTAAAAGCACCAATTTCAAAGATGTTCGCCAAATCATTTTAGATAAGCGTAATTCTGTACCCGATGGCGAAAAAGACAAAAGTGATTTGATGTACATTATCAAAGCAGATAAGGAAAGCAAGTTTAAAAATGCCATTGATATTATTGATGAGATGGCTATAAATAAGATACCTGCAGGCCACTATGCAGAAGTAGATATTTCTGAGACAGAAGCAATGCTGATTCAGAAAACGGAAGAAGCGAACGGGATTAAATAATATACGGTTTATGCAAATGAATCAAAATTGCATTTAACTTATAAAGAGAATAAAATGGAAACAAACAAAATTTTAAATGCTGATATACTCGATATTATTTTCGATGGAAAAAATAAACAGTATGGAGCATACGATTTACGTAAAAGCTATAACAGCCGCCTTTCAAAGGCACTGGTCATTACGGCAGCTTTTGCACTGTTGATTTTTTTAGGGACAGTATTCGCCAGCGTATTTAAAAAAAGTGGGGAAGAAAAATTTAAAGTAGAAGAAACTCAGCTGGCAGAGATAAAGCAGGATGCGCCACCGCCGCCACCGCCGCCACCGCCACCGCCGGCACCACCGCCGCCGCCTGAAATTAAGCAGATACAATTTACACCTCCTAAAATTGTAAAAGACGAAGAGGTGAAGCCTGATGAAAAAATTGATAAAATTGAAGACCAGGTTATCAGTAACAAGACAGTGGAAAGTGATAATACCAACCAAATTGTACAGGCTCCGATAGAAGATAAAGGTTCTGGAGTAATAGAGACACCTAAGCAGGAAGCAGATGATTATGTATTTGCAAAGGTTGAAAATGAAGCCGAGTTTCCGGGAGGTAATGCCGCTTGGACAAGATATGTATCAAAAAATCTTGAAGGGTTTAACCCGGCTGATGAAGGTGCACCACCCGGAAAATACCAGGTTATTGTAAGGTTTATTGTGAGCAAAGACGGTAGTATCAGTGATGTGCAGGCCGAGTCTAAATATGGATATGGAATGGAAGACAGGGCTATTAAATGTATAAAAGGCGGTCCCAAATGGAAGCCGGCTCTGCAAAATGGCCGTAACGTAAATGCTTACCGCAGGCAGCCAATTACTTTTGTAGTAGAAGAGCAATAAGTAGTCAATCCTTTTGATTAAAAATATATCCCCTTCAATTTTTTGGAGGGGATTTTTATTTTTATTCTTATGGAATTTTTATGCGGAATAATCTCTCAGTTAAAAATAATTTTATGGCAGCAATAGAAAACCCACAACAGCAAAAAAATAATTCTCCAAAAAGATTTGTAAAAAAAAGCACCCGGGTAGATCTTACACCAATGGTTGATCTTGGGTTTTTACTCATCACTTTTTTTGTATTTACCAGCACCATGGCAAAACCAACAGCTATGAAAGTGAACATGCCTTATAATAAATCGGGACCGCTAGATCCGGTATGTAATTCCTGTGTATTAACAGCGGTTCTTTTCAACAATAATTTAATCCGCTATTATGAAGGCAATCTAATCAATACACAAATTCATACAACAAACTATGAAGGGATAAGACAAATAATTCAGGATAAAAAGAAAATGGTGGAACAGGCAAGAGGTTCCGCAGATCAGTTTGTCCTTATCATTCAACCATCTGCAGGGTCTTCCTTTAAAAATTTTGTTGACATTGTTGATGAAGTAACCATCAACAATATCCAGCGGTATTATATTGATGAACTCACAGTTGCAGAAACAAATAAAATGATGGACTAGTTGGATTTATAGGATTAGGTATATTCATTTCATAGGCAATACCAGATTAATTATGAGGCTTGCGTCATCTGTTTTAACCCTCACCAGTAACTGGATAAGCCGCCTCTTTTTGTCCGGTTCCGACAAAGTCGGAATTGAAAAAATCCGTTGGTAAGCGGATATTTTTTCAAAGGTCAAAAAGTAGCGGCGTTCCAGTTACGCAGCCTGCCGGCTGTGGAGGCAAAAACAATAAATCTAAAGGAGCAACACAATAAGTAAAAGCTTATGAGATCAATATACCTAATCCTATGGATTTGCAAATTCTCTTTTGTAGATGGGATGTATATTTGCCGCATGTTTACTAAACTTTCCGGTTGGGACGATACCATTGTTGCACAGGCAACACCGCAGGGCATTGGCGCTATTGGTGTGATACGGTTAAGTGGCAGCAATGCAATAGGCATCAGCAATCAATTGTTTTTATCAAAAGATTTATCCCTGCAAAAATCACACACACTGCATGTGGGCATGCTAACTGCTGATGCTGTGCCATTGGATGAAGTAGTAGTTTCATTATTCAAAAATCCTAAGAGCTACACAGGAGAAGATGTGGTAGAAATCAGTTGTCACGGAAGCCACACTATTTTGCAACAGATTATAACTGCCTGCATAAGTAAAGGTGCCAGGCTTGCTAAGGCAGGTGAGTTTACCCAACGGGCTTTTCTGCATGGTAAACTTGATCTCACACAGGCCGAATCAGTAGCCGATCTTATTGCCAGCAATACCACTGCACAGCAGCAGGCAGCATTACACAATCTCAAAGGAGGATTTAAAAATGATTTGATTGCCATCCGGGAAAAACTGATTGAATTTAGTGCACTCATGGAACTGGAGCTTGACTTTGCAGAAGAAGATGTGGCATTTGCCGACCGAAAAAAATTCAATGAACTGTTAGATGAAGCAACCATAAAAATTAATTCCTTAATCAATTCTTTCCGGTTAGGAAACGTGGTGGCCAATGGAGTTAAAGTAGCAATAGTAGGCAAACCAAATACCGGCAAAAGCACTTTACTCAACACATTATTAAATGATGAAAGAGCAATTGTAAGCGCCATCGCCGGCACTACAAGGGATACCGTAGAAGAAACCATCAATATCAGGGGAGTACTCTTTCATTTTATGGATACCGCCGGCATCCGCAGCCACACACAGGATGAGATAGAACAAATTGGTATTGCCAAATCAAAAGAAAAAATTGAGCAGGCAGATATTGTATTGTTGCTGACGGATAAAAATAAAGTGGCGGAAAATAACGAACTGCTGGAATCAGTGCAGCATAAAAATCATTTGGTTGTGGTAAATAAAATTGATGAGCAGGAGGTAGCAGAAAAGAATGCACAATACATTTATATTTCAGCCAAAAATAAAATTGGTATCAATATTCTCACCGATGCTTTGTACAATAAAGTGGTGCAGCAGGAAATCAATACAGAAGATACGCTGGTAACCAACAGCAGGCATCTACAGCATTTGCAAAAAATAGCGCTGCACCTCACAGCAATTAAATCAGGATTGCAGCAAAATCTCAGTACCGATTTAATTGCACCCGATATCAAACTTTGCCTGCAGCAAATAGGAGAGCTTACCGGCACTGTTACCAATGAAGATGTACTCGATTATGTGTTTAGTAAATTCTGTATCGGCAAATAAAAAAACCCATTCATTTTACAAACCTGTAAAATAAATGGGTGCAAATATTTCAGTAAATTATTTTAAGCTCTCATATCAACTTTAAAGGCAAGGCTAAAATAAGAAAAGCTGTGACCAACCTGGTCTTCCTTTGTAAACTGCCATTCCTGACCGGTACCAAATGGCGGCTTTTGATGACAGCCTGCCGCTTCACCCACACCTATATAAGTGTCAGTGCTGCCCAGCCGGAAACCGTAAGTTTTTCCTTTATCTAAGTGCTGGCCGGGGATATTAAATGCTAACCATTTTCCTGTTTCTCCATTATTGATGTCCATACTGGCAGAGCCCAACGCAGGCCCCCAGCTATTTTGTTGCACATCAAAATTGTGCAGCGTCATCGTTACTTTTCCAGGCCTGGTTACAATACTTGAAAAAACTTCAATTGCTTCCAGGTCTCCTTCCGAAGGGGCAATAAAAGTCTGCCCAGTTACTACATCTTCATTGTCTCTTGTACGGTGGCCCAACCAACTCGTGGTATTGTTGGTAACCTGTTCTACCGCAGAATAATGATAAGGGTTTTTTGTTTCAGTTTTCATACACATTGTGTTTAAATTTTAGAAAATAGGCTGGCGCCTTTAATTAAATAGGTAAAGATTATCTACCTATAACTTTCATATACGTCAAATATTGTGCTGTGGAGTAGTTTATTTAGCAATTGTTTGTTAAGCTTCCAGCGTTTATGTCTCTATGGCTGCTCAAATTCCCCCAAGTCAATTTTTTTTGTTACCAGCCATTGTTTTTCATAGCATCATCCTGCGTCGCAATCTTGTACCACATTGTTTCATGGCAGCAACCACACCCATTTGGCACCAGTCCACTCAATATTCCCTTGTTATGATCCACCCCCGTACAACAATGTGAAAAACAGTCACATACAGACCACACAAGCCAAAATAAACCCAAAAAACCAATCAGTAATTAATACTTGTCAATCAGTAATTCATACTTGTCGATAATTCATACTTGTCAGTAAATAATTCATGCTTGTCTCTCAGTAACCCACATTTAAGCAACAATAATCCATACTTATTTTACAATAAAATGACCCCTTTTAACCCCATGTAGTATAACCTCTCCTAAAATTATATGCCAAGATGAAATCAACATCTGCCACCATGAAATCTGTATCTGCCAAAGTGAAATCAGAATCTGGTAATACAAATTTTTATTCTCAGAAACATCTCTAAAAAAAGCCCTGCACCGGGTCAGAAAAACGGTTCACTATTTTTATCAAACCAGTTCCCGGCTGTTTCAATTTTAGCCGCAGGCAACAGTATCGGCAAATTATGATTACTTTTATCCCCGTTATAACACAAGAAATATAAACCTAATCACCAGTACACATTTTGAAATTCACAGAATTTAATTTCGACAGCCGTTTATTAGAAGGCATCGAAGCATCCGGTTACGAAGACGCAACACCCGTACAAGACCAGGTAATACCCCTCGTATTAGAAGGCAAAGACGTTATTGCATCAGCCCAAACAGGCACCGGAAAAACAGCCGCCTTCCTATTGCCGCTAATCAATAATATTATTTCAGCGCCCATTGATCACAGCAGCATCACAGCCCTCATTATTGTACCCACCAGGGAACTTGCCGTACAAATAGCACAGCACATGGAAGGGCTTTCTTATTTTACTTCAGTTAGCTCCATTGCCGTATATGGCGGTGGCGATGGCAATGCCTTTATTCAGGAAAAAAAGGCATTAAGTGCCGGAGCAGATGTAGTAGTATGCACACCCGGAAAAATGATTGCACACATCAACATGGGATATGTAAAATTGCAGGGCCTTAAATATTTGGTACTCGATGAAGCAGACAGGATGCTGGACATGGGTTTTTATGATGACATCATGCGTATCATCAATGCCCTGCCTGCAAAGCGCCAAAATTTATTGTTCTCTGCCACCATGCCCCACAAGATAAGAGAGATGGCAAGAAAAATTTTGCACCATCCTGCCGAAGTAAGCATCTCCATCAGCAAACCCAACGAAAAAATTACCCAGTTGGCATATGTGGTGTACGACACACAAAAAATTCCATTGGTAAAATACATCCTTCATCAAAAAACTTTTGACTCGGTATTGATTTTTTGCAGCAGCAAGATCAGTGTAAAACAACTAACCCGGGAACTAAAAAGAACCAACTTGGCCGTAGAAGAAATACACAGCGACCTGGAGCAGGATAAAAGAGAAGAAGTACTGATGTATTTTAAAAGCGGCCGTGTAAAAGTATTGGTAGCAACAGATATCCTGAGCCGTGGCATTGATATTGATAACATCGGGCTGGTACTAAACTACGATGTGCCACATGATGGCGAAGATTATGTACACCGCATTGGCCGTACCGCAAGGGCTGCAGCAGAAGGCACTGCCATCACTTTTATCAGTTTAAAAGAGCAACGCAAATTTATGGCCATCGAAAGGCTACTGGGCAAGCCCGTACAAAAAGAAAAAGTACCGGAACAATTTGGCGAAGCACCGGAATACAATCCTTCAGCACCGGCACACAGAAGCAGTGTAGGTAATAATAGCAACAGGAAACCAAAACAATTCAACCGAAAGCCGCCTGCAAAAAGGCCTGACTAATATGATAAAGCCATTGCACTTTAAAATATACCAGGCAAAAAATTTAAGTATGCAGTTTTATTGCCGGGTGGTTTTCAAATAAGGTTACTATTTAGCTTTCGGAAGAGGCATTTTTACTTACCTCCTTTATTTACCTTCGCAGCTATGAAGGATTTCAAAGAATTGAGAATTGTTTTTATGGGTACGCCTGAATTTGCCGTAGCATCATTAGATGCTTTGGTAAAAGCAGGTTGCAATATCTTAGGTGTAATAACAGCGCCGGATAAACCGGCAGGCAGAGGAATGATATTGCAGGAAAGTGCAGTAAAAAAATATGCTGTTGAAAATAATCTTCACATTCTTCAACCCGAAAAATTAAAGAACCCTGAATTTCTTACTGAATTAAAATCATTGAATGCCGACCTGCAAATTGTAGTGGCCTTTAGAATGCTGCCCGAATTAGTGTGGAATATGCCGCCAATGGGCAGTGTGAATTTGCATGGAAGTTTGTTGCCGCAGTATCGTGGCGCTGCTCCTATCAATTGGGCTGTCATTAATGGAGAAAAAGAAACCGGCTGCACTACATTCAAACTGAAGCATGAAATAGATACCGGTGATATTTTATTGCAGGAAAGTTTTGCAATCGGTGAAAATGAAACGGCTGGAGAAGTACATGATAAGATGAAAGAAATTGGAGCTTCACTGCTTGTGAAAACTGTAAAAGGATTGGCTGATGATTCATTAAAGGAAGTACCACAGGTTTTTAATGCTGCATTAAAACATGCGCCTAAAATTTTTACGGATACCTGTAAAATAGATTTCTCAAAAACTGCAGAAGAAGTTCATAATTTGATTCGTGGGTTATCACCATTTCCCGGTGCGTTTACTTTTTTAAATAATAAAACACTTAAAATTTATAAGACAGAAAAAGAAATGAGTTCTTCTCCACAAGAAACCGGAACATATAAAACCGACGGTAAAATATTTCTGAAATTCGCTTGTGCTGATGGTTATGTTTTAGTAAAAGAGCTGCAACTGGAGGGAAAGAAAAAAATGAGTGTGGAGGATTTTTTAAGAGGCTTTAAGTTTGAGTAAAATAAAATGCGGCTTTGCGTCTTTACAGTTAAATCTTTTTTTACTGCCCTCAGTTTATATTTGTATAAAATAATTTCCCATCAGCATTACATCCAACATATTGGAAAGCCCGGTTGAATATTTAAAAGGCGTGGGCCCACAACGAGCCGATTTGCTCAAAAAAGAATTGGGCATTTTTACATTCAAAGATTTTCTGGAACATTATCCACTGCGTCATCTCGACAAAACCAAAGTGGATAAAATAGCAGCGCTTAGTTATTCCAATGATTATGCACAGGTAGCAGGCAGGCTCACCCGTTTTGAAACAGTTGGCGAAAAACAAGCAAAAAGATTGGTTGCCTATTTACAGGATACAACTGGCGAAATAGAATTAACCTGGTTCCAGGGAATTAACTGGGTCCAGAAAATATTGGAATCGGGGCAGCAGTATTTGGTGTTTGGTAAAGTCACTTTTTTTAATGGAAAAGTACAGATGGTACACCCGGAGCTGGAAATTTTTACTCCTGAAAAAGCAACCGGCAAAAGTTTTCTCGATCCTATTTATCCCTCTACCGAAAAACTAAAAGCAAGGGCATTGAATGGAAGGGCATTTGCCAAACTTACTTATGCACTGCTGCAAATGCTTTCGCCAAAAGACTTGCCGGAAAATTTACCGGAAACAATCATTAAGCAATACCGTTTTATTTCCCGTTGGGATGCCTGCTGCCACATTCATTTTCCGGCTTCCGAAGAAATGTACACCCATGCAGTAAGAAGAATAAAATTTGAAGAATTATTTTTTGCACAGCTGCGGCTGGGGATCCGGCGTAGCGAAAGGCACCGCTTCAGTCATGGATTTAGTTTTGATAAAGTTGCTGAGCTGTTCAATACATTCTACAAAAATTATCTTCCTTTTGAATTGACGAATGCACAAAAAAGAGTGTTGAAAGAAATAAGAAAAGATGTGGGCAGCGGCAGGCAAATGAACCGCCTCTTGCAGGGAGATGTGGGTAGTGGAAAAACCATTGTGGCATTGCTGGGTATGTTGATTGCAGCAGATAATGTAAGGGCGGATGATGGCCAGCATTTTCAAAGTGTGCTGATGGCACCAACAGAAATTTTAGCACAGCAGCATTTTAACGGCATCACCGAATTATTAAAAGACATGCCTGTTTGTGTAAAATTGCTTACCGGCTCATCCAAAGGAAAACAAAGAAAAGAAATACTGAAAGGTTGTGAAGATGGAAGCGTACACATATTGATTGGCACCCATGCGGTGATTGAAGATAAAGTGGTATTTAAAAATTTAGGCTTTGCAGTGGTGGATGAGCAACACAAATTTGGTGTGGCACAAAGAGCAGCCTTGTGGAAGAAAAATATTTTGCCGCCACATATTTTGGTAATGACGGCAACACCCATTCCACGTACGCTGGCGCTTACTGCCTATGGCGATTTGGATTACAGTGTGATTGATGAACTGCCACCCGGAAGACAACCAATCAATACCATTCACCGTTATGAGAACAAGCGGCCGCAGGTGATGGATTTTATAAAAGAAGAAATTGGAAAAGGAAGACAGGCTTATGTAGTATATCCTTTGATTGAAGAATCGGCCAAAATGGATTATGAAAATTTGATGAAAGGTTTTGAAGAAGTGAAATCATTTTTTCCGGAACCAAAATACTGGATCAGCATGGTGCATGGCCGGCAAACAGGAGAACAAAAAAATACCAACATGGATCGTTTTGTAAAAGGCGATACACAAATTATGGTAAGCACCACCGTGATAGAAGTAGGAGTGAATGTACCCAACGCCTCATTGATGGTAATTGAAAGTGCAGAAAAATTTGGTTTGTCTCAATTGCATCAGCTTCGGGGAAGGGTAGGAAGAGGAAGTGAAAAAAGTTTTTGCATATTATTAACAGGGAGCAAAGTAAGCCGGGATGCAAGAGAGCGTCTCAACATTATGTGTGCCACCAATGATGGTTTTAAGATAGCAGAAAAAGACCTTGAAATCCGTGGCCCCGGCGATATTGAAGGCACTAAACAAAGTGGTGAATTAAACTTTAAACTGGCTAGCATTGTCCAGGATAAAGTAATGCTGGAAGTGGCCAAAAATATAGTGAATGAAATATTGGATACCGATCCGGATTTAAATATGGCAGAAAATTTGCCCATAAAAAGTCACCTGAAAATCCAGCAGGGAAAAACGGTGTGGAGTAAAATTTCGTAACTGTGTTGTCAACCCGGCCTTCGAAAAATTACAAAGACGAAAACAACTGCTTATTATTTATAGTTATTATTACCTAAATTGTATTAAATTTTGCATTTGAAAACTTGCCTGCAAATACCGGTTAAAATCCTTCTGTCAACTATCTTCTTTTTTGTTGGCCATCTTTGTTTTGCCCAATTACAATTTATTGAAAATAAAGGCCAGTGGGATAAAGCAATTGACTTCCGGAGTGATATTCAAAATGGGTCTTTCTTTTTACAAAAAACAGGGTTCACTGTATTGCTTCAAAATGAAAAAGACCTGGAAACTTTTGCAGACCAGATGCATGGCCATAATAAGCCAGATGAAAAAGGCAATTATCTTATCAATACCAATCCCATCACTATTCACTCACATGCTTACCGGGTAAATTTTTTAGGTGCATCCGGTCTGCTGTCTGTACTGCCCGATAAGGCTTTGCCCACTTACAATAATTATTTTATTGGCAATGATAAAACGAAGTGGCAGGGCAATTGTAAAATTTATCAGGGCGTTACCTATAAAGACATTTATCCAAATATCGATGTAAGGTATTACACCGACCAGGGTACTTTAAAATATGATATCATTGTACATCCGGGTGGTAATATCAGCAATATTGCATTGCAGTATGAAGGGGCAGATAAACTGAGTATCAAAAATAAAGAATTGGTGATTGGTACTTCTGTTGGAGAGGTAAAAGAATTGTACCCTTACACTTACCAGGTATTGGAAAAAGGAAGGCAAACATTGGATTGTAACTATGTGTTGGAAAAAAATATTGTACGCTTCAAAGTGAAAGATTATGATCCTGCTGCCACCATTGTAATTGACCCAACATTAATTTTTTGTTCCTTTACCGGAAGCTCAAAAGACAATTGGGGCTACACTGCCACTCCCGGTCCGGATGGAAGTTTTTTTGCAGGAGGCATTTCATTTGGTCCCGGTTACCCCACTTCTCCCGGTGCTTTCAGCCAGACATTTAACGAGGGTATGGATGAAGATGGTAATGGCCCTTATGATATTGCCATTATCAAATTGTCTGCTAATGGTGCTAACCGGCTCTATGCTACCTACCTTGGTGGTAGCGGAAATGAACAACCCCACAGCATGATCTGCGATGCACAGGGAAATTTAATTGTAGCCGGAAGATCCAATTCAGCAAACTATCCCATTATATCTCCATTAATTGGCTCCGGTGGAATGTATGATATTATCATCACAAAATTTAATGCAGCCGGTACTGCTTTACTTGGTTCTGTAAAA
>JANLQY010000100.1:0-48650 GCA_031368105.1 Chitinophagaceae bacterium | reverse complement strand
CTTAATGAATATCACTTTAGATTTAATAGAAGACAGAATATGGGGACGACTTTTGATTTACTCATAAAAAGGATGGTAATAAATGAACCAATACGCTTATTATCAGTCAATTAATATTGTTACCTAAACGCCTATACCTATAAACTAAATCAATTCAATTAGGATTTATTAAAAAAGCGGCACATGGATTTGTGCCGCTTTTTTAATTGTTTTGTTGAATCAATTAGAAAGGCAGATCGTCTGCAGCATCACTGCCGCTGGCAACTGGCGCAGGTGCGGCTGGCCTTGGAGCAGCAGGGGTATTGCTGGCAGCATAACTATTGCTGACCGGGGCTGCAGCCTGGTTTTCTGTATTTTTTGAACCAATTAGTTGAATAGTTTGCACCCTCATTCTTAATACCGCTGTTGTTTGATTTTCTTTGTTGGTATAAGTATCTACATCCGGAGAGCCTTCTGCAAATACCGTTTGGCCTTTTATCAAATAAGGGGAAATGCCTGTCTTATCTGTCCAATAAGCACATTCTACCCAGGTAGTTCTCTCTTTTTGTGTACCCTGGGCATCTTTGTATCGTTCCGAGTGTGCAACGCTGAAATTGATTACGTTTTTACCGTTGATTTCTTTTACGATGCAATCTTTTCCAAGATTGCCAATAACCTGTAGCTTGATCATAATTGGTGGTTTTAATGTTTGAATGGATGTATCTGAATGTTGAAATTATGAAAACTTGAAATAGTATTTTTAAAAGTTATGCACCTTGAAAATTATAAGTGATGAGTTATGAATTATGAGTGAGAATTTTAAAATTATAGCCCAGCTCATCACCTATCACTCATAATTCATCACCCTGTTAGTTCATCTTTTTCTTCATTGTACTCACCTGTGTTTGCAGGTTGCTTACCATGCTGGCCAGCGAATCCATATCCCAGCGTTGCTGTTGGCTTACTTTGCTTAACACCATTTGTGCATGCCACAGTTCTACCACATCTTCGGTATTTACCTGGTAGGGTTGATACTGTGGGTTGTCGCTTACTAAAGTGAGTTTATTTTTTGTCTTGTTGCTTTTTACTATTCTTTTATAAACTATTCCTTCATTGCGGCTCACTACAATGTAGGGCTGGTTGTTTTTTATATCTTCTGCCCCTACCTTTTCGCCAACAATAATACTGCCGCTTGGAGTGGGCATCATACTGTCGCCAATAATTTCAAAGGCACGGTAATCGCCACCCGAAAGCATGGGCAGGGTAAAGGTGTTGAGCTCATCAATAAATTCACTGTCGGCATAGCCTGCAAGATAGCCTGCTGCTGCTTTTACGGGCACAAAGTGAATGAGGTTCCTTTCGGCACTCATCATTTTTTGCTGCCTGCGCCTGGATAAATAACTGCCGCTGGTATTGCTCAGGTCTTTCAGCAGTACTTCATCTAAAGTGAGGTTAAAAATGTCGCATATTATTTCCAGCACTTCCAGCCGGGGATCGGCTCGCTCTTCTTCATAAGCGCCAATGAGGGAACGTTTGATGCCTAATTTGATGGCAAATTCTTCCTGTGTCCATCCACGGAGTTTGCGGAGGTATTTTAAGTTTTGACCAGCCTGTGACATAGTGTGACTAATTTGGTTAGCACAAATATACTAAATATTTTAGTTACTCCAATTTTTTATGAAGATTTTTTTTATGGAGATGATTTTTATGATTTTCCTTTGGTGCAGGCAGTAAATAATTTCGTCTGCAGCATTGTACATAAGGCAGTTTGAAATTTTAAGACTGCATGCATTAAAGAAGTTGAGTAAAGAACTAAAAAAACAAAGGCAGCCGGATAGAAGCGGAAAGCCCGGTGAAGGTTTGTGTGTTGGCTTTTTTTGCCGGACTTGCATCCGCTGGTTAGCGGACGAACCTGATGCAGAAAGAATTGATGAAGCAGAATGCCCCAAAAGAATTTTTTTCACCACGAATTTTACGAATTGGCACGAATGATTTATGTCACAAGCTTATACTAGTAATTAATGCCACGAAGAAAAAGTTTCTAAATCAATAAATATTATTGCATCTATCTGCCAGTGCTTACTTTTGTAAAAAATGATTTTATGCAAACAACTGTATTGGTACTTCACAGCATTTTGCGGTGGGCTGTTTTAATATTTGGCCTGCTGACGGTGTTAAATGCACTCACCGGAATTTTTAAAAAAAGGCCTTTTACCGAAAGCGATAATAAAAGCAATTTGTTTTTTATGATCAGTTGCGATATTCAATTGCTGCTGGGGTTGATTCTCTATTTTGGTAATGGCTGGTTTGACAAACTGAAAAATTTTTCTGAGTATAAAGCAAATGGTGCGGTGCGGTTTTTTATTATGGAGCATCTCAGCATGATGCTGCTAGCCTGGGTATTGGTGCATGTGGGCAGGGTGGCTGTAAAAAAAGCTGGTACCGATGCTGCAAAACATAAGAAGATGCTGCTGTTTTTTGGATTGGCGCTTTTATTAATTTTAGCGGCTATTCCATGGCCTTTCAGAGAAGCAGGCAGGCCGTTGATAAAATGGTTCTGATTGTAATATCTCTTTACCTTAAAACCAACTTATAGAAAATGGCGAAAGCGAAAAAACCAACGATATTAATTACCAACGATGATGGTATTACAGCACCAGGCATTCGCAACTTGGTAGAAGCTGTAAAAGACCTGGGAAAAATAATTGTGGTGGCGCCAGACAAAGCACAGAGTGGCATGGGCCACGCCATCACCATCGGCCATCCATTGCGGATGACGAAGATGGATATGTTTGAAGGAGTGGAAGCCTGGCAAACCAGCGGCACTCCGGTAGATTGTGTAAAGCTGGCGGTGGACAAGATACTTCATGGCAAACCTGATCTTTGCCTTAGCGGCATCAATCATGGAGCCAACCATTCCATCAATGTAATTTACAGCGGCACCATGAGTGCGGCCATGGAAGCTAGTATTGAAAGTATTCCCAGCATTGGCTTTTCTTTGATGGATTATAATTACGAGGCAGACTTTGCAGCAGCAAGGCACTACATAAAAAAAATTGTGAGCAGCCTGCTGCAAAAGAAAATGGATAAGCACCTGCTGCTGAATGTAAACATTCCGTCTATTCCGCTGGACCTGATTAAAGGCGTGAAAATTTGTAAACAGGCGTACGCCAAATACGAAGAAGATTTTGAAGAACGCAAAGATCCTCACGGAAAAAAATACTACTGGCTTACGGGTGAGTTTATCAATTTTGATAAAAGCAAAGACACCGATGTATGGGCTTTGGAAAATAATTATATCAGTGTGGTGCCGGTACAGTTTGACCTTACCAATTACAAACTAAAAGCACAATTAGAAAAAAACTGGAAACTAAAATAAGATGCTGAAAAGAGATAATTTATGGATGGGAGTAATAATGGGAGCGATAGCCCCAATACTTGGTTTGATGCTGTTTAAGTGTTACAACTACCGGGTGTTTAGTTTTAAAGAATTTTTTCAGTGGCTGTATGTGGAGCCAGGCTTCAGGACACTATCGGTGGCGCTGAGCCTGTCTTTGCTGATGAATGCTTTGCTGTTTACTATTTATATCAATACACATAAAGACAAAACTGCCAAAGGGATTTTTGCCACTACCCTAGTGTACGGACTGGCGATACTGATTATAAAAACATTTGCATAACGGCAGCGTAAAATTGTGTTATGGAAAATCATCCCTGGTTCAAAGATTGGTTCAACTCTCCTTATTATCACCAGCTTTATTTTAACAGGGATGAAAAAGAAGCAGCCAACTTTATAGATAAATTAATCCACCACTTGCAGCCTGCTGATAATGCTTTGATGCTGGATGTGGCCTGTGGCAAAGGGCGGCATTCCATTCACCTGGCAGAGAAAGGTTTTGATGTAACAGGCATCGACCTGAGTGAAGACAGTATTGAGGAGGCGCTGCGTTCTCAAACAGACAGGCTGCATTTTTACCGACATGATATGCGCCTGCCTTTCTGGATCAATTATTTTGATTATGCTTTTAATTTCTTTACCAGCTTTGGATATTTTAAAACCCCCCGGGAGCATGACAATGCCATCCGTACCATTGCCCAGTCGCTGAAAAAAGATGGCTGCTTTGTATTGGATTACCTGAATGTACATTATGCAGAAGACCACTTGGTTCATCAATTTGACAAAGAGATTGACGGCGTAAATTATTTCATCACCAAGTGGTTTGACGAAACACATTTTTACAAAAAAATTGTGGTGGAAGATGAAACCCTGCAGGAACCTTTGCAGTACACCGAAAAGGTAGCTAAGTTTTCATTGGGCGATTTTACAGAAATGTTTGCTTACCAGGGATTGCAGATAGAAGAGGTTTTTGGCGATTATAATTTTGGTGGGTATGATGTGAGGAAGTCGCCACGCCTAATTATGATTGCTAAGAAGAGGAGGTAGATGTTGGATATTTTTATGTGCCATAAATTATCTAATCAAGGTTGTTCAATAATTTCCTGCTTACGGTTTTGCACGGCAAAATAAGTTTGTGCAAAAGTAATGGCCTGTTTGGAGGCGCCTCCATTTTGGGCAATCAGGTAACAGGCATATCTTGTTAAAGCAATATCTTCAATTTCCCGTTGTGCTCCTTTAGCCAGGTCTATCATTTTCGTGAAGTCACGAAAATGATCGCTTAATTTCTCTCCGGTATTTTCACAGACCTTTTTGGCTTTTTCGATTGCGTTTGAAAAATTCTCCCATCTTAGATATCCTAAAATTGGTTGTAGTTCCCTTGCACTCCAGCATTCAATGTCTTTATAGTTGTAACAGGCCTGTTCAAATTGCACAAACAGTTCGTTGATTAATTCTTTTTTCATAGCCATTTTTCTTATCAATAAAGATATTGAATTTTTAATACAAGCTAAATATTTTAGTAAATATTTCTTAGCGGATTATGGATAAGGGAGAATAACTTTTGTTTCATTTAAACTTATGGGAATAAATATGATTCGGTAGGCTGGGTGCTTAATATCAGCAGCAGCTATTCTTTATGCAGTCCTGTTTCCATCTGCATATAAATTTATCAGAGCCTGCACTGTATCTTTCAATGCACCGGAAGCTTCATCAAAATAGCTGTCTTTATTTTTCTTAGAAGCCTTATTGTCTGTTGACTTTTTTATACTGGCTTTTACTACTTCCAGTTCATCAAAAAAAACGGGTATATTTTTTTCGTAAAAGGGATTCACTGCTTCTATGCTTATCAGCAGGTCTTCATATTCAGTTACAATACCGTTGATGTCTTTTACATTTTCCAGTGAATGCCTTCTTGGTATCCGGTTAAATAATGCTGTTAATGCTGCCGTGGTTGGATTCATTTACTGATTGAATGATTTAAAACAAATGTACAGCAAAGAGAACCGGGAATAAAAAGTTGATTGATAACAAGGGACGGAAGAAGTGAAAGATATAAAAGCAGACCGTTTAAAAGTTTAGCTTCGGCTTCATTCGGGATTTGATTTAAAGTTTATAGATAAGGCTGGCTTTATTTGTAATGATACCTGCATTGCAAAATGTGCAACCGCTGTTCTTTTACGGCATAAACTAGTCTGTGTTCATCCGTAATTCTTCTGCTCCAGCACCTACTATAATTTCCCTTTAATGGCTCAGGTTTACCAATTCCTTTGAAGGGGGAACGAAGGGTATCTTTAATAAGTTCATTAATGCGATCCAATATTTTTTTGTCTTGCTTTTGCCAATAAAGATAATCTTCCCATGCAGCTGTTTGCCAAACTAATTCCATGATTATTTCTCTATTAGTGTATGTTTTTTGAATTTACCTTTTTCCATTTCTGCAATTGCATTGTCCAGTCGCTTACGGTTAGCAACTGACTTGGTAACATGCAATGTTTCCTGTATAGCATTGTATTCTTCCAAAGACATCACCACCACATTTTTTCCTTTACTCCTTGATACCACCACTATCTCGGCATCATCATTTACTTTATTTAAATTTTTGGTAAGGCTTTTCCTGAACTCTGTATAATTGACTACTTCCATAAAATTGGTGGTTATTTATTAAGTACGAATTTAAGTACTTATTTTGAACTTGTAAATATTATTATTTCACTTGTCATTTTGTTGATGTCAACAAAATGATAGGAGGATGATTACCTGCATCCGTTTACTTCTTCTTATTATTAAACAACAAATACTTCGCCGTTTCATAATAAGCATCTGTCAAAATACCAAGCTGGTGGCGGATGCTGTCGGTTTGCCTGTTAGCAGGCACAGGCTCATTGCCGGTTACAGAAACAAAATCAACCTTGCCCGTTTTTGTATTTTTAAGAAAATAGTATTGATCAGTTACCATACCGATGGTGCTCAATTCATGGTCGATGGTGAAGGCCGATGCAGGCTTTCTAATGCTGCTGTCAAACAGGCTTTGCCCCATGCTGTTGTTGCGGAAGGAAACTTTAAGCAGGGAGGCAATGGAAGGCATGATATCTGTTTGGGTACACACAATGCTTATCTGTTTTGATTGTAATAATTGCGGAGCATAAAAAAGTAACGGCACATGCACACGGGTTAAAGACAAGTCGCTCCATGCTTTTGGATAAATGGCATTGGCATTGCCAGGCAAACCATGATCGCCAACAAAAACAAAAATGGTATTGTTGAAATAGCTTTCCTTTTTTGCTGCTTCCATAAATTGCTGAAAACAATAATCGGTATAGCGAAAAGCATTCAGCTGGTCAATGTCTTCAAAACCATATTTTGTTACACTGTCTTTTAGATAATTTATTTTCTTAAAAGTTTTTAGGTCTTCATCCGGAATGGTATATGGCCGGTGGTTATCGGCAGTTTGTATTACTGCAAAAAATGGCCGCTGCTGTGCAGCTAAAATTTTATTCGATTCCAGTAATAAGTTCTTATCATCAATGCCCCACACATCAACTTTCTTTGCTTTAAAATCATCCTGGCTGTACAGGTGCAGGCTGTCAATATTATTCAGCAGCAGGCCTTTGATATTGGCCCAGGTTGGGTCGCCGCCGAGGAAATAAAATTTTTCATAGCCTTTCAAATCGTTGATAATTGTTTGCTGGTTCACCACTTCCGGGCTGCGGCTGGCAGTGCGGTTGTTATCTCCCAGCACATCTGGTATGCCGGTAACGGTAGCCCATACCCCACGGGCTGTGGGAAAGGATGGAGTAAAGCAACGGTCGAAAAAAATTCCATTTTTACACAACTCATTAAAGTAAGGTGTGGTATTGAAAGGGTTGCCGCTCATGCTGCTCCGGAACATGCAAAAACTTTCGCAAATTACCAGCACTACATTCGGCTGGTTATTGCTGGTTTGCCGGAAAGTATAATTTCTTTCATAATCCAGGTGGCTGCTGTCTTTCTTTTTTACATTGAGGTAATCGGCCATCAGGTTATACGATGCCTTTGTTTTTTTAATATCCGGTTTGGTATCCCTGAATTTGAGGCTGCTGAAAAAACTTTGAAACGGATTGAGGGCAAGGTTGGCTTTAAAATTATCCGTGAGTATAAAAGCATCACTCCAGCGTAAATTAAACTGGCCAACTTTGCCAAACACACCCAGCGCAAACAGCAGAAAGAAAAGAATGTACCAGCCAATGCCCTTTCTTTTATTTATAACATATTGCGTTTGATAATTTGACAGCAGCAGTTTAAAAATGATGATGGCAACAGCTGTTATTAAAAGCATCAGCAGCATCACCGTAAACACCGGGTACGATTGTACACCCATTGCAGCAGAAATACTGGCATCATTAAAATAATTGAGGATGGATGCATTTAACCGTTGTTGAATATAATCGTAGTGGTAATAATCCACTGCATAAAAAAGCAGGGTAATAAAAAATACCAGGGAAATGATGCTGTTCCAGAATTTTTTTGCTTTGAAATTTTTAAAAGGATTGATAAAGGGAATGCTGCACAATACTAAAATAGTGACGGCCATAATGCAGGTGAATTTCAAATCGAACCGAAACCCCATCAGCATGGCAGAGCCAGAAAATGGCTTTCCCGGCGGATTGTAGCGGAAGAAGAACAACAGCCGCAGCAGTGTCATCAGCACTAAAAAAATCAATTGAACCGAAACGATCCATCTCAGCAGCCTTGGAATCTTTTTTAAAAACAGCATTTAATATTATTTAAACAGTTGACAAAAATAGATTAATTATTTTTGGACAAAATCAGATTAACAACATGCAATCATTGTTAGGATGGGACAGGGCGCTGCTGCGGTATATTAATGCAGAATGGCACAACAGTTTTTTTGACTGGCTGATGCCCTTTCTACGCAATGCCGAGATGTGGACACCGCTGTACTTTTTTATGGTACTCTTCGGCGTTATTAATTATAAAAAAACGGGCTGGTGGTGGGTACTGCTGGGAGCTGTTACCGTGATAGTAAGCAATTTTATCAGCAGCGATTTGATAAAAGAAAATGTACACCGGCTGCGGCCCTGTAATGATCCTGCACTTGCCGGATGGTTGAGAAGATTACCGGGGCTTTCATTTCCCGGAAGCAGCAGTTTTACTTCTTCTCATGCGGCCAATCATTTTGCTATCAGTATGTTTTTTTATGTTACCCTCAAAAATGAAATTGGCAAATGGGCTGGCTTATTTTTTGCTTGGGCTGCTGCCATCTGTTATGCTCAAATGTATGTGGGGGTACATTATCCAATTGACATTATTGGAGGCACAATAGTTGGGATATTAATCGGGTATAGCACCGGCACGCTGTTCAATAAAAAATGGGGACTTGCTTAACCAAATTTACCGGGCTTGCAGGCATTAAAAGCTTCCTTAATACCTATTTAGAATAGAATACAGATATTTGCAACAACCAATATTTAAAACCAAGTTGGTTGTTGTAAAAAAATCATGACAGAAATTGTTATTTTATTAGTGCTAATTATTGTGAATGGCCTTTTTGTAATGAGTGAAATAGCGCTGGTAAGTGCCAGGAAAGGAAGGCTGGAAAGCCTTGCCAATAAAGGCGATGCAAAGGCAAAAGTAGCATTGGCCCTGGCAGAAAATCCCGATAAATTTTTATCTACCGCGCAAATTTTTATCACCCTTATTGTGATTGTTACCGGTGTGTATTCTGGTGAAAAATTTGGACACTACATTGAGCCTTATCTTGAAAAAATTGATTTATTAAAACCTTATGCCCCCAAGATTGCAACGGGCATCATCATTGCAATTGTAACTTTTCTTTCCATCATTTTTGGCGAACTCATTCCTAAAAGATTAGGCATGATGAGGGCGGAAAAAATTGCCCGGCAGGTGGCAGGCCCAATGAATTTTTTATCAACCGTAACCCATCCAATTATTTGGTTGCTGTCTAAAATTTCTTATTTAATTTTTAAGCTGTTCAATGTAAAGACTTCAAAAGATAATTCTGTTACAGAGGATGAAATAAAAGCCATGATAACAGAAGGCAGTGAGCATGGTACCATTGAAGAAGAAGAGAAGGAAATCATTGAAAGGGTTTTTCATTTAGGCGACAGAAAAATTACCGCCCTGATGACTCACCGGACAGAAATTCTTTGGTTTGATATTGACGATACCGTACAAACCATCATTGATAAATCGGGTGATATTATTTATTCCACTTACCCGGTGTGTGATAAGACGGTGGATGATATCAAAGGCATTATCTACATCAAAGAATTGCTGAAGGCAGATGAATATACCAGCCTGAAAGACCTTTTAAAACCTGCCTTGTTTGTACCGGAGAATAATACACCTTACCAGGTGCTGGAAAAAATAAAAACAACAAAAATTCACAGTTGCTTTATTGTAAATGAATACGGCACACTGGAAGGAATGATCACCCTGAATGATATACTGGAAGCCATTGTAGGCGATGTGCCGCAGAGCGGACAGGAAGAATACGAGATCAAAGAACGTAGCGACGGAACTTACTTAGTAGATGCACAAATAACTTTTTACGATTTTCTCAGCCACTTTGAAAAAACCGAATGGATGAATGAAGAAGAACACCAGTTTGATACTGTAGCAGGATTTGTACTGCATGAACTGGAACGCATACCCCAAACCGGCGACACTTTCGACTGGCGTGGTTTTTCTTTTGAAATTGTAGATATGGACGGACAAAGAATTGATAAGCTGATTGTGAAAATTCCAGAAGATGTGAAGGAGAGTATGGAGGAGGGAGGATAAGACTGTAATAAATATCAATCAATAAAGTCTTCATTAAAAATATTCCCCATTAGTTTCTTTTTCTAATTGTAAAAAAAGTCTTATCCATCCTTGGAGGATTATTGATATCGAAATTATAAGCAACACTGTTTAAATAAAATGCAGCCTGCATCCTTTCGTTCACAGTCTTAGCAAGCCAGTATTCCTGCTGGCTTGTAGCCTGTTCTTTTGTTTGGTGTACAAAAGCTGTCCTGTCTTGTTTATAAGCTGCCATAGATTTTTAATTTGTTGAATTTATTTTCTAAAATTCAAAACTGGTATTTATCTCAGGGTTATTGAGCTTGCTGCTTTTCCTGTTGCCATTTATTATTACATGAATAATCCCCATCTGCTGGTTACTGTATTCGTACAGCAGGTTATTGAATACGTCTATCTTCTTTACCGAAACAATATTATTGGCCTGGAAGAAACTGACAATGCCTTCTTCCTGCTGTTCAAAACCGATAAACTGTAACGCCACATTTTTGCCATCTGCTTTTATCGAAAAATGTTTTTGTATGTAATCATTTACAATTACACCCATCGAAGCTTTCAGTTTTTCATTCAGCAAATCAATTTTGTAAGGGTGCTGCTGGCGGAGCGTTTTTTCAAAATCATCGGTAAAGAGTTTGCAGCTTATCTCCAGTGTTTTATCTTTTGCATTGTGTTCAATTTCTGTAACACTTACAAAAATTGGATGAACGATTGTGGCAGCAGGCCACGCTCCTGTGTTATTAACCAGGACAAAAGACAGTAACCATTTATATAGCAGTGATACCATTTACAAAATCAATTGAGAATTAAAAATTGCTTTCGGGATATTTGAAACAAAATTAGCCTTTTCACTTACACCAAAACCAATAATGATTTGTGAATGATTTTGTTTTATACTTCAGCACAGGCTGGCATCACATCATTAGTGTAAATGCATTAGACCACATTTTATTCATTGCAGCTTTGTCAGCTATTTATTTGCTGGGCAACTGGAAACAGGTGTTGATCCTGGTAACAGCTTTCACCATCGGGCATTCTTTAACACTGGCATTGAGTGTGTATGATGTGATCAGGATAAATACAAAATGGGTAGAGTTTTTAATTCCCTGCACCATCATCGCTACCGCCGGCTTTAATTTTTTTTTAAACAATTTTTCAAAAAAATCGTTGCAGTTGAATTATTTTTTAGCCTTGTTCTTTGGGTTGATACATGGAATGGGCTTTGCCAACAGCATCCGTTTTATGCTGGCAAAAGATGAAAAGATTGCAGTACCGTTGTTAAGTTTCAATTTGGGATTAGAAGCCGGGCAGATAGTGTTGGTATCTTTTATTTTATTTACCAGTTATTTGCTGGTAGATAAAATGAAAATGAAAAGGCTATGGTGGGTTTGGGCTGTATCAGGCTTGTGTCTTGTAATAGCAGCCAGTATGGCTTTTGAGAGATGGCCATCAACCTGAACTAAAACTTTTTAAAGTAGGCCAAACACAATTAATTAAACAATCAAAAAGTAATAATACTTTTATAAATTCAATTTGCAGCATACCATTTTAAGTTTAATACCAAAAAATAAATTATGAGAAAACTTCTTGCACTTACACTTTTATTTTCACTAACGCTTTGCCTTCATGCACAGGATACGAGGAACAATCCCGGCAGCAACCATGGTAACCGTTTTGAACAGTTGGGAACTATTTTACCAACGCCTAATGAATACAGAACTGCCAGTGGTGCACCCGGTCCCAAATACTGGCAGCAGCGTTGCGACTATGATATCGTTTGTGAATTGGACGAACCCAACCGCAGGCTGAATGGAAAAGAAACCATTACTTACTTTAATAATTCTCCTGATGTGCTTACCTACCTATGGCTGCAGCTCGACGAGAATGAACACAGCAGTAAAAATAATTCCGGCTATCAAACCAGCAACAGTATGCCAAAGAGTATTACTGAAAATGATATGCTCCGCATGAGTGGAAAAACAGACAAAAAATATGGGGATAATATTTTGAAAATAACCGATGCACTTGGCAAAGCATTAAACTATACCATCAACAAAACAATGATGAGAATAGAATTGCCAACGGCATTAAAACCAGGCCAGCAATTTATTTTTAAAGTAGATTGGAATTACAACATCAGCGACCGGATGAAATACGGCGGCCGGGGTGGCTATGAATTTTTTCCGGAAGATGGCAATGACTTATTCACCATGACACAGTGGTATCCCCGCCTGTGTGTGTACAGCGATTTTCAGGGTTGGCAAAATCACCAGTTTGCTGGCAGTGGTGAATTTGCATTGACGTTTGGAAATTTTAAAGTAGCAATGACAGTGCCTGCAGACCATGTAGTAATGGCTACTGGCCAGGGGCAAAATTACCAGCAGATGCTGAGCCCTGCAGAATATGCCCGTTGGCAAAAAGCACAGACTGCTACAGATGTAACAGAGATTGTAACACTGGCTGAAGCAAAGGCTAAAGAAAAAACAAAATCAACCAAAACAAAAACCTGGATATTTAAAGCAGAGATGGTACGTGACTTTGCCTGGGGCAGCAGCCGCAAATTTATCTGGGATGCCATGCCGGTAAAAGTAGAAGGCAAAAAAGTAATGTGCATGAGTGCGTATGGCAAAGAAGCTTACAATCTTTACCGGAGGTACAGTACCAAACTGGTGGCACACACCATTAAAAGTTATTCAAAATTTACAATCTCTTATCCTTACCCGGTGGCACAAAGTTTAGAAGCGGCTAACGGAATGGAATACCCCATGATATGTTTCAATTATGGCCGTTGTGAAAAAGATGGTACTTACAGCGAAGGAACAAAAAATGGAATGATCGGTGTGATAATACATGAAGTGGGTCATAACTTTTTTCCAATGATCATCAACAGTGATGAAAGGCAGTGGACCTGGATGGATGAAGGCCTGAATTCTTTTGTAGAATATTTAAGTGAAGAGTTATGGGATAATAAATATCCTGTTGGTAAAGGCCCGGCTTACAAAATTGTGGATTACATGAAGCTGTCCAAAGATCAGCTGGAGCCCATTATGACCAACAGTGAAAACATTATTCAGTTTGGCCCCAATGCTTACAGCAAGCCTTCTACCGGTTTAAATATGTTGAGGGAAACCATTATTGGCAGGGATTTATTTGATTATGCTTTTAAAGAATATGCAAGGCGCTGGGCATTTAAACATCCCACTCCTGCAGATTTATTCAGAACAATGGAAGATGCCAGTGGTGAAGACCTGGATTGGTTTTGGAGAGGATGGTTTTACAACACAGACCCCTGTGATATTTCTCTGGACACTGTTAAATGGGCCAATCTTACTTTAGAAGGAGGCAATCCAAAAATAGGCGGCAATACTTTTAAGCAAACACCTGCCAAACCGGTATTGAACAGTTTTGATGATATTTCAAAAATCCGCAACAGGGAAGACAAGCGAATTGTTTTTACCACCGATGCAGATACCAGCCTGAGGGATTTTTACTGGCGCTACGACCGAGGCCTTGCTAAAATAGACAGTGAGCCAACAGAGATTACTACTCCGGCGGCAGCACCTGATAGTTTTACCAATGAACAAAAAACAGATTTGGCAGGTGCAAAAAATATGTATGAACTGACATTCAGTAATAAAGGAGGGCTTGTAATGCCCATCATCATTGAATGGACATTTAAAGATGGCAGTAAAGAAATAGACCGCATACCGGTGCAGACATGGAGGAAGAATGAAAATAAAGTGACCAAAGTATTTCTAAAAGATAAAGAAGTGGCGTCTATTAAATTAGATCCGATGAGGGAAACTGCCGACATCAATGAGAAGAACAATGTGTGGCCTGCAGTGGAAACACCGGGAAAATTTCAGTTATTTAAAGCAAGAACCGGTGCAGGCCGAGGTGGTGCTACCGGCGGAGTAAATCCTATGCAAAGGGAAATAAAATAATTTTGAGAATGATATTTTAAAAGCCGTTGCTGTCAGCAACGGCTTTATTTTTTGTGTAAGAAATTTTATTTTCAGCAATAACTATAATGAAGTTTTTCCATCCCTTTCCATCTGCGTTCGTTTCTTCTTACTGTATTTTTTTTCGTACTCCAATATTTCTTTTGTCTTCACTTTTTCTTTTGGCTTGGCCGACTCTGCTGTTACAGGTGTTATTGTTTTTGCTCCTTCATTATTCAGCAATTGGCCCCGGTCGTATCGTTCAGTTTTCAGTACCCTGCCACCCGGATCAAAATATCTCCACTCGCCATGCTTTACACTGTACTGCTCTGCCTTCACTATTTTATAATCTATTATTTCATTGTTGCCTTCGCCGTAAACAGCAATGGTATCATAAGGTGCATCAGGATTAAAGCCACGCCACTCCTCTTCTTTTTCAAGATTCCCCAAAAATGAAAAATATTGCTGCACACCATCTTTGCCACCAAAGCGGTAATTCTCAATTGCAAGAATATCACCTGTGCTGCTGTATCTTTTCCAAGGGCCAGTTTTTTTATCATTTTTATAAATGCCCTCTTCATCATACCCGGGTTCACCACGAATTTCCCCAACAGTATTTATCCATTTCCCCTGTTTTAAGTCTTTTTTATCAACAGCATTTAAGGTGTCGCCTTTAGAGGATAAAGTAAACTCCTTGTATTGGGCATTACCATTTATAAAAAACAAAACAGACAGTACAACAGTTAAGCTCAATTGGCGTATTTTTAAAAACCGTCTCATATTCTTAAATTTATTTTATGCAATATTTTTTCAAATTTACTTTTTCTTTCGCTATCATTCTCGCCGGTGCAATTTTTTTAACATCCACCGCACAGGTAAAGCCCACCACTGCTGCTGAAAGAATGAACGGTTTGCAGAAAAGAAAATTGCTGGAAGCAAACAGTTTGCTAAAAGATATTGTATTCCGAAATATTGGTCCCACACAAATGAACGGAAGGGTGGTGGATATAGAAGTAAACCCTGCAGACCCTACAGAATTTTATGTGGCTTATGCCAGCGGAGGTTTGTGGCATACGGTGAATAATGGTTTGAGCTTTGATCCGATTTTTGATAAAGAAGATGTGATAAGCATTGGAGATATTGCTGTAAACTGGAAGGCAAAAATTATTTGGGTTGGCACCGGCGAAGTAAACAGCAGCAGAAGCAGCTACAGTGGAAATGGGGTGTACAAATCAACCAACAATGGAAAAAGCTGGGACTATCTTGGCCTGCCGGAGAGCCAGCATATTGGTGAAATTATTTTGCATCCAACCGATAAAAATATTGCATGGGTGGCGGTGTTGGGGCATTTGTATTCGGCCAATAAAGAACGGGGTGTTTACAAAACAATGGATGGAGGAAAAACATGGAAACAAACATTGGGCATAGATGAAAATACAGGTGTGGTGGAAATGGATATCAATCAGCAAAACCCCAATGAACTATATGCCTGTGCCTGGTACAGAACAAGAAGAGCCTGGGATTTTGTTCCGGTTGGCAGTACCAGCGGTATTTACAAAAGTACTGATGGTGGTGATACCTGGAAGCTGATAACGCAGGCGGGCAGTGGTTTTCCAGCCGGTGCTACTGTGGGAAGATGTGGCGTGGCAGTTTGCCAAAAAAATCCGCAGATAATTTATGCTGTAGTGGATAACAATGCGATCCAACCGGATACTGCTGTTAAAAAAACAGATACATCGAAATATAAAGTGGCTGATTTTAAAAATATTTCCAAAGAAAAATTTGCTGCATTAAACATCAATAAACTGGATACTTTTTTATTAAAGAATGGATTTCCTAAAAAATATACTGCTGAAAATTTAAAAGAATTAATTGCAATAGATAAATTGAAATCAACAGATGTGTATGATTGGTTAGTAGCAGATGATGGTTTTCAGAATGCAGGAATTTATGGTTGTGAAATTTACCGCAGTGATGATGCCGGGCAGCATTGGCACAAAACAAATACCAAAGACATTGATGTGTTCAGCAGCTATGGTTATTATTTTGGAAAAATATTTGTGTCACCGGCGGATGAAAACAAGCTGATCACTTTTGGGACAAGTATTATTGTTAGTAATGATGGCGGTAAAACATTTACGGCTGTAGATAAAAACAATACTCATGGCGACTGGCATAGCTGCTGGATAGATCCAAATAAGGACAGCCACTGGATTGCAGGCAATGATGGAGGCTGTAATATTACTTATGATAATGGAAAGAAATGGTTTAGAGCCACGAGTGTACCAACCGGGCAATTTTATAATATTACAGTTGATGATGCAAGGCCTTACGATGTGTATGGCGGGCTGCAGGATAACGGTGTCTGGATGGGGGCATCATCCACCAACAGAAATGCCAATGGTTTTTCTTTTGCCGAAGAAAAGAAAGAGCCAGAACCGGAAGAGTACAATTGGAAACCCATTGGAGATGGCGACGGTATGCAGGTGCAGGTAGATACAAGGGATAATAAAACTGCTTACGCAGGATTTCAGTTTGGTTATTATAGCAGGAGTAATACTGATGGCGGACAATCTTTTTTTATACATCCCATGCATGATTTGGGAGAAGCAAAACTCAGGTACAATTGGCAAACACCCATCCTGCTGAGCAAACACAACCAGGATGTATTTTATTATGGCAGTAATAAATTTCACCGCAGCCTTAATAAAGCAGAAGATATGGTTGCTCTAAGCGGAGATTTGACGAATGGTAAAAAAACAGGCAAGGTTCCGTATGGCACATTGACAACAATTAGTGAATCGCCATTAAAATTTGGGCTGATATATATTGGTACCGATGATGGAAACATACAGGTAAGTAAAGACGGCGGCTACACATGGACTTTAGTAAATGTCAATCTGAGCTTGTCGAAAATGTGGGTGAGCCGTGTAACGGCTTCAATGTATAAAGAAGGAAGGGTGTATGCAACACTCAACGGTTACCGTTATGATAATTTTGCACCATATTTATTTATAAGTGACAATTACGGAACTACCTGGAAACAGCTTGGCGCCGACCTGCCTGCCGAGCCATTGAATGTGGTAAGGGAAGATGCAAAAAAAGAAAATATTATTTATGTGGGCAGCGATAATGGTTTGTATGCATCATTTGATTTGGGTAAAACATTTATGAGTATGGGTAATAATTTGCCACGGATGCCGGTACATGATTTAGTAATACAGCAAAGGGAAAATGAATTGGTGGTAGGCACACATGGCCGCAGCATTTACATTACTAAATTAGACTCCGTTTACAAAGCCTACGATAAATTTCAGCATTCATTACAAATGAAAGCATCTTTAGAAATATTTGATCCCAAACAAATGAATGAAGGAGATGCGGTTATAGATTGCCCACCTGCCAAAACATCAAAGCGGAAGAAAAAAATGGTAGCCATTAATATGTCAAATATGGAGCCGGCCGCTAAGTGATACAAAAATTATCTTTCTTTCTACTTACTCTTCATTATTTTAAAATTACATTTTTGTAAATAAAATGTTTTTATTCTGCAATTTTTGCAGATAACGTACGTGGTATTGAAAAAATTGTTATTTTACAGGGTCACTTACAATATCCAGCCTTATAAAAAGTACCGTACCAATTTATTAACGGATACTAAAACCTAAAACTGATTGTATGAAGAAAATCTATTTGTCCTTTTTGTACAGGATGGCTATTGCCATTTTTCTTTTTCTCCCTTTTTCGATAAATGCCCAGGTAGTAATTTCTCAATATTATGAAGGTACGGGTACCAATAAATGGATTGAGCTCACCAACCTTGGTAATACTGCAGTAAACACTGCTTCGCCGCAACTAAAACTTGCGTTGTGGTCGGTAACTGGTTCCACCGGTAATATTACTTTTACAGGTGCAGCATCTAACACCTACAATTTAACGGTAACGATTCCTGCTAAAGGTTCTGTATTAATTGGTAATACCGGCAATGGTACCGAAGTGCCATACTTAACCGCTGCCAGTGCAAATGAAACAGCCAATTCGGTCATTAACTTTAATGGCAATGATGGAGTTGCATTGCTGGATGCTTCCAGTAACATCATTGATAAATTTGGTGAAGGAATTAATGCTGCTGATATAAGTTATGTAAGAAGCACCAGCATCACTTCGCCCAATGCAACTTTTACTTTGAGTGAATGGACTAATACTTCATTAGCTGCGGTGCAATCTACTGCTGTAGCCACTCCGCCAAGATTAGGTTACCAGCTGGCACCACTTTGTGCAATACCTTCAGCTCAGCCAACCGCATTAATTTTTTCTGGTGTAACCAGTAGTGTTATCAATGGTTCATTTACTGCTGCATCAGGTGCAGATGGTTATGTAGTGGTACAAAGTACCAGCAGTACACTGAGTTCAAATCCTGTTGATGCAACAAATTATACAAGTGGCAATGCATTGGGTGGTGGCACAGTTGTTAGCAGCGGAACTTCCACTTCTTTCAGTACAACAGGATTAAGTTCCAACACTACTTATTATTTCTTTGTGTTTTCTTACACCAATGCGAATTGTACTGGAGGTCCCAAATATTTAACCACAAGCCCATTGACTGCAAGCCAGGCTACGCCTTATCCTTCTTGTATTGCTCCCACAGTTCAGCCAACTTCCTTAAGTTTTTCTGGCATTACCAGTAGCTCTATTAATGGTTCATTTACAAGTGCATCTGGTGCTGATGGATATGTAGTAGTAAGGAGCACAAATAGTACATTAAACTCATCGCCGGTTGATGGAACAACTTATAGTTTTGGCAATGCATTTGGCGGTGGTACAATTGTACATGTTGGCATCACTCCTTCTTTCAGCACATCAGGGTTAAGTTCAAATACATTGTATTATTTCTTTGTTTTTGATTTTACTAATACTAATTGCACAGGGGGGCCAAAGTATTTAACTATAAATCCATTAACCGGCAGCCAGGCAACACCTTATCCTCCTTGCATTGCTCCTTCTGCTCAACCAACCACATTAGTCTTTTCTGGGGTAACCAGTAGTGTTATCAATGGTTCTTTTACTGTAGCCGCAGGCACAGATGGCTATGTAGTTGTTAGAAGTATCAGCAGCACGTTGAGTTCAAATCCAGTGGATGCAACAACTTACACAAATGGGAATGCTTTAGGTGGCGGCACAGTTGTAAGCAGTGGAGCATCTACTTCTTTTAGTACAACAGGATTAAGTTCCAACACCATTTATTATTTCTTTGTGTTCTCATTTAATAATACCAATTGCACAAGCGGTCCAAAGTATTTAACTGCAAGCCCATTGAATGCAAGCCAGGCAACACCTTATCCTCCATGTGCTGCTCCTGCCAACAGTGCAACTGCGATGGTGTTTTCAGCAGTTACCAGTACATCCATGACAGTTTCATTTACAGCCGCAAGTGCTGTTGATGGATACTTAGTAGTAAGAAGTACCAGCAGCAGTTTAAGTTCAAATCCAGTAAATGCAACTACTTATGTTGCTGGCAATACGTTGGGTGGAGGAACAGTAGTCAGTGCAGGAACTTCAACTTCTATTAATCAAACAAGCCTTGCTTCATCCACTACTTATTATTTTTATGTATTTAGTTATAACAATGTCAACTGCTCATCGGGTCCGGTTTATAAAACAACTTCGTTAACGGGCAGCAAAGCAACTGATCCTGCAGCGCTTAGTTATTATTTTGGAAACCTGCATTCACACAGCAGTTACTCAGATGGCAATAGTGATAATATCACTAAGACTCCTGCGGATGATTATGCTTTTGCAAAGACAGCAATGTGTATGGATTTTCTTGGCATCAGCGAACACAATCATTTAGGTGCCGGTATGCATTTGGCAGATTGGCAGCCTGGCATTACGCAGGCAGCTGCGGCAACGACGAGTAATTTTATTGCATTGCATGGGCAGGAATGGGGTGTTATTGGTATACAGGGTACAGCAGGTGATCATGCCGGTCATGTGATTGTTTATGGTCTTGATTCATTGGCAGGATGGGAAGCGGCCAATTACCAAATCTACGTGCCAAAAAGTATTTATTTAGGAACAGGCGGTTTGTTTGATATTATCAACAGGCATGGCAGTAATGCCTTTGCCAGCCTTGCTCATCCGGATAATTACGATTACAATAATATTTTAAACAGTACGTATGATATAAAGGCCGACGATGCAATCGTAGGATCAGCAATAGAAAGTGGTCCTGCTTTTTCTGTTGATACAACTTATACCAATCCTGCAGCCATTGGCTATTATGCTTTTTATAAAAATATGCTGGCAAAAGGATATCACATGGGGCCTACTGTTGACCATGATAACCACAATCTTACTTTTGGTAAAACAGCTAAAACAAGACTTGCGGTAATGGCTACCTCTTTATCTGAAGCTAATATCCTTGATGCCATGAGGAAGATGCGTTTTTATGCAACAGAAGATTGCAATGCCAAAATTGGGTTCACTATCAACACAAGTTATCCAATGGGCAGCATCATTACAAAAGCAGGAGCTCCGGCTATTTCAATTACTACCATTACCACTAATACCGTTACCTCTATAAAAATTATGTGGGGTGTACCAGGCAGTGGCACCGGGCCAACTACTTTAACATCTACTACTGCAAGTTCATTGAACTATACACATACTGCGTTGGCAAACCTTGCAAGTGGTTATTATTTTGTTGATATAACAGAAAGTAATGGGGCAAGGGTTATCACATCTCCCATTTGGTACACCAGGGATGATGCAGCTTTAAGGCCATTATTTGTAACCTCATTTTTTACTGTTGACGAAGCCGACAGGGTAGTATTAAAATGGACAGCCACCAACGAACCTGTAAATGAAGTGTACGAAATTCAACGCTCCATAGATGGAAGAAACTTTATCAATATTGGTACTGCCAATGGAAAAGCATCAGGTAGTTTGCAGGTCAATTATGTAATTGAAGATTTGGCTCCGGTGAATGGTCTTGCTTATTACAGGCTAATACAAAAATCAGCCAATGGAAATATCTCTTATTCAGAATTGAAACCTATCAACAGGTCTGGTATAGCCATTTCATATTTTGTTGCCTATCCAAATCCTGTCAACAATGAGTTGACCGTAAAAGTGGTTAGTATACAAACTGAAAAAGCAAGGATGGATATTTTGGATATTGCAGGACGGATAGTAAAGAGTTTGCCTGTGAGTTTAAATAATGGTGAGCAATACTTGCAAATAAATTTGTCGGGCATTACCAGAGGCAGTTATGTAATCAAATTGCAAATGGGGCAAAAAGTACAAACGCAAATGCTGAATAAATTATAACTGCAAATATTGCCGGGGAAAGTTTAAAAATAAAAAAAGCTGTTCTGATTTTTCAGAACAGCTTTTTTTATAACAAAACTGGCAAATAAAAACTATGCAGGGGCTAATTCAGATACTGCTGTATGGGTGGCACCCATGCTACCCATTACATTGTCAACATCTACGCCCAAACCTTTTGCTACGCCCATTCCCAGCTTCATGTCTGCACGGAAGAAGTGGCACAATTGGCGATTAACAATCAGCTCTTTTTTCGGTCCGCTGATACCACTCATAGCGCCAACAATATTGCTTACCAGGTTGTGACGGTCATAATCATTCATGGCTTTATTAAACAATAAGCCTGGTTGGGTATAGTGGTCATTTTCCCCTTCGCTGTTCCTGTCGTACCAATCCGCAATGCTTGATTCCAACTGCCATGCTGGTTCTTTGTAAGATTGATCCGCATAGATATCATCAAAGCTGTTGGGGAAATAATTAGGAGCATCTTCTCCATTGCCATTTACTGCCATAGCGCCATCCCGCTGGTAATTATTCACTGCATAGGGGCAGCGGTTTACCGGGATCTGTTCGAAGTTAACACCAAGGCGGTGACGATGAGCATCAGGATAAGAAAGCAATCTGCCCTGCAGCATTTTATCTGGTGAATAGCCAATACCATCCACTACATGTGCAGGTGCAAAAGCACTCTGCTCTATATCTGCAAAAAAATTTTTCGGTACTTGGTTCAGTTCCATTATGCCCACATCGATCAAGGGGAAATCTGCATGAGGCCATACCTTGGTAAGGTCGAATGGATTGAATGGAGATGTTTTTGCCTGTTCCTCAGTCATCAACTGTATCTGTAGTTTCCATTTTGGAAAATTGTTATTGTCAATTGCTTCTACAAGGTCCCGCTGGGCAAAGTCAGGGTCTTTTCCTTTCATTGCTGCTGCCTCATCATTGGTAAAGTTTTTAATTCCCTGTACAGTGATGAAATGAAATTTTACCCATACCCTTTCATTGGCCGCATTGATCATGGAGAAAGTATGACTGCCAAAACCATGCATGTGACGATAGCCATGCGGTGTACCTCGATCACTCATTAAAATCATTACCTGGTGCAGGCTTTCAGGGTTCAGGCTCCAGAAATCCCACATCATCGTTGGGCTTTTGCAGTTAGTGCGGGGGTCACGTTTTTGGGTATGTATAAAGTCGCCAAATTTCTTTGGGTCTTTTACAAAAAATACCGGCGTGTTGTTCCCCACCAGATCCCAGTTGCCATCTTCTGTATAAAATTTTAATGCAAAACCCCTTGGGTCTCTTTCTGTATCGGCGCTTCCTTTCTCACCACCTACCGTGCTAAACCTGGCCAGCATTTTTGTTTGTTTCCCAATAGCGCTGAAGATTTTTGCTTTTGTGTATTTGGTAATGTCGTGTGTTACCGTGAAAGTGCCAAATGCGCCACTGCCTTTTGCATGAACTACCCTTTCAGGGATTCGCTCCCTATTAAAATGAGCCATCTTTTCATGCAGTATAAAATCCTGTAACAACAGTGGTCCACGGGAGCCTATGCTCATCGTATTTTCGTTCTCGGCATAAGGTTTCCCCGAAGCTGTCGTTAGCTTTTTGTTTTGAAGTTTGTCGCTCATAAATTTTTTTTTAAAGATTGAATTAGTGTTTCCGTATCAAATGTACTCTAATAGTTTAATAATTTATATTGATATTTATTATAATCATATCAATAATATCTATTTTTACAGTATGACAATTACACAACTGGATTATATCATAGCGGTGGATACACACCGTCATTTTTCCACCGCAGCCGAACAGTGTTTTGTAACTCAACCTACGCTGAGCATGCAGATACAAAAACTGGAAGAGGAGCTTGGAACAAAAATTTTTGACCGCAGCAAACAACCAGTAATACCAACCGAAACGGGAGAGGAGATCATCCGTCATGCCAGGATCATTGTGCATGAAGTAAAAATGTTTCACCAGCTGGTAAAAGACAAACAGGGGCTGCTGCAGGGCGAATTACGGATCGGCATAATACCTACGCTGGCGCCTTACCTGTTGCCCATGTTTTTACAATCTTTCCTGAAAAAATATCCCGATGTAAAGATCAGGGTGAAGGAAATGACCACGGATGTGATTATTGAAAAACTAAAGGCAGGTAAGATAGATGCAGGCTTGCTGGTAACGCCGCTGCAGGATAACAGTATTATTGAATATCCATTATTTTATGAAGAACTGGTGGCGTATGTATCAAAGTCGAATGCTGCATTTAAAAAAAATTATGTGCTGGCAGATGATATTGATCTCAAAGAATTGTGGCTGCTGGAAGAAGGCCATTGCTTCCGGTCGCAGGCACTCAATTTATGTGAGTTGAAAAAGCAAAATTTTGAACAAAGTCATTTTGAATATGAAGCAGGCAGCATAGAAACATTAAGGAAGATGGTGGAAATGAACAGGGGAATTACCATTTTACCAGAAATGGCAACACTTGATTTTTCTGTAAAGCAAATGAATATGGTAAGGCATTTTAAATCACCGGCACCAGTAAGAGAAGTAAGCCTGGTAACCCACAGGAACTATGTAAAAAAGAAACTGGTGGATATTTTAAAAGAAGAAGTGCTTGCGTCGTTACCCAAAAAGATTATACTTAATAAAAAAAATAATCTCGTAAAAATTTAACTGTTTTCAACAATTTGAAACTTGTCTTGTATTAGTTCAATAAAATTTAAAACCAATAAATAAAGATTTATGGCAATTGAAGCAGGGCAACAAGCCCCGGGATTTACGCTCTATGATAGTGAAAGAAATAAAGTAAACCTTAGTGATTATAAAGGCAGCAATGTAGTGCTGTTGTTTTTTCCACTGGCATTTTCCAGCGTGTGCACAGCAGAACTTTGTGCTGTAAGGGATACGATTGGGGATTATGACAATGCGGATGCACAGGTATTAGGTATTTCTATTGACTCTTTGTTTGTGCTGAATAAATTTAAAAAAGATCAGGCTATTAATTTCCCATTATTAAGCGATTTTAATAAAGTTGTGGCAGAGGAGTACGATGTGATATACGAAGTATTTCCTGCTTTTGAAATGAAGGGAGTAAGCAAAAGGGCTGCTTTTGTAATTGATAAGGAAGGAGTGGTGAAGTACATTGAAATTTGCCCAACGCCTGGCGACAAGCACAACTTTGAGGCTATAATGAAAGTACTTGCTTCTTTAGAATAAAATCACCTGAAGATTAAATATTTTGGCGGCTGTACAATAAAACAGCCGTTTTTTAGTTTTTCATAGGTTGTAGTGCTTTTTTATTAAAAATGACTATATTTACAACACTGAAAAAGCTAATTACCATATCAATCATTTTCTTTGGAATTACTTTTACATCTTTTGCCCAATTAAAACCAGGTACTGAAGGCGATCCTGCTGCAAAAATTGTAAAGTTTTATCCCAATCCTGCAACTACTGCAATCAATTTTGAATTGCCCAGAGGGTATGATAAATCCTCCACACTACAGATATATAATTTTATGGGAAGAAAGGTGAGTGAAACAAATGCCACTTCTCAGCGTATCTATTTCTCTTTAGATGGTTTCTACCGGGGTGTTTATATTTTTCAGTTAAGAGACCAGTACGGAAAAATAGTTGACTCTGGAAAATTCCAGGTAGTTAAATAGCTTGTTTTCTTTTAGACAACTGAACTTATCTTACTACTGCAACCAACAGGTTTTTTACCACATCTTTACTGAATATTTTATTTTCCTTTTTATTAATCTTTACGGAGAAAGTGTTATCAAATTCTTCAATTGATTCTATGAGCATTTCATCTCCCAGGTTTACATTGCTTTTGGTTAGGTATTGAAGGAAACTATTGGAATGCTCCGCCACACCTATAAATTTTACCCTGTCTCCTTCAGCACATTCCAGCATAGGCTTACTGTTGGTTTTGGCAAACTGGCCTTTGGCATCTGGTATAGCATCCCCATGAGGATCGGTAGTTGGGAATCCAAGATGTTTATTAAGGTGGTCAATTAATTCATCGCTGATTACATGCTCCAACTGCTCTGCAATTTCATGTACTTCATCCCATTTAAAAGCCAGCTTCTTTACCAGCCAAACTTCCCACAGGCGGTGTTTTCGGATAATGCTTACGGCAATCAGTCTTCCTTTTTCAGTAAGCTTTACCCCTTTTGATTTTTCGTAACTCACCAATTTTTTGGCAGCAATTTTTTTTATAAAATCTGTTACAGATGCAGCACTCACCTTTAGTGTTTCGGCCAGGGCAGAAGTGGTTACCATGGTGCCTGTTCTCTCATGCAGTTTGTAAATGGCTTTCAGATAATTTTCCTCGGCTAACGATGTCATAAAATTGTTTTGTGCAAAAATGAATATTTTTTTCCATAAAAAAATAAATTAGGTAAGCCTAATTCCATATTTTTGTTTGTCAAATAAAATATTTTACATGAAGATGCGCTGGATATATATATTATTGCTGATAACTGTTAACCCTCAATTGCTGAAAGGGCAATGGAGTCTGAGTGGTATCATAACAGCCCGTAATGAAGTTGTGCAGGCAGCCACGGTTGCTGTTAATGGAAAAGCAAGAACTATTTTGTCTGACTCATCAGGTAAATTTTTGTTTACCAATATAACCGTAGAAAATATTCATCTTCGTGTTACATCAGTAGGGTTTGAGCCGTTTGATTCGTCTTTTCGCTTAGGTAAATATGGGGCGGTTGTACAAATTGATTTGCAGCCATTGAAAACAACCATTGAGGAAGTGGTGATTTCGGGTACTATGAAACCAGTAAGCAAAATGTCGTCACCCATCCCTGTGGAAGTATATACACCGGTATATTTTAAGAAGAACCCCACCCCCAGTATTTTTGAAAGCCTGCAAATGGTGAATGGTGTACATCCTCAGCTCAATTGCAATGTTTGCAATACCGGCGATATTCATATCAATGGAATGGAGGGCCCTTATACCATGATCCTGATAGATGGTATGCCAATAGTGAGCAGTCTTTCAACTGTGTATGGTTTGTCGGGCATTCCCAACAGCATGGTAAAAAGAATAGAGATTGTAAAAGGCCCGGCTTCAACATTGTATGGCAGTGAGGCGGTTGGCGGATTGATAAATATCATAACAAAGGATGCCAATACTGCTGAAAAACTAAAGCTGGATTTTTCGGCCACCCGGCTTGGTGAGTTTAATACAGATATCTCAACAAATTTTAAAGTTAAAAAAGCAAACGCTTTACTTGGTGTCAGCTATTTTAATTTTAACCAACGCTGGGATATTAACCATGACAACTTTACTGATATCACCCTCCAAAACAGGTTGTCTGTTTTTAATAAATGGGATATGCAATTTTCTAAAACTCTGCATAGCTCACTAGCCCTTCGATATATTTATGAAAACCGCTGGGGTGGCGAGCTTCAGTGGGAAGAGAAATTCAGGGGAGGCGACAGTGTGTATGGCGAGAGTATCAAAACAAACAGGGTGGAGCTATTGAGTGCCACTACTTTTAATTCAAACTTAGTATTGGATATCTCTTACAATTATCACCTGCAGGATAGCTATTACGGCAAAGTAAAATATTATGCCAGCCAGCAGGTAGCTTTTACACAATTGCGATGGAATAAAAAATTTAACCGGCACGATCTGTTGGCTGGTATTCCTTTGCGTTATACTTTTTATGATGACAATACGCCGGCCACAGCAGCAATAAACGGCAGCAACAAACCACAGCATAATTTTCTTCCGGGCATATTTGTGCAGGATGAATACAAAGTAAATCAGCAACTGGTAATGCTTGCCGGCCTTCGCTACGACCATAATGATACACACGGTAATATTTTTACACCAAGGTTGAGTTTTAAATATTCTCCTAACAACAACAATACTTTTAGATTGAGTGGGGGTAATGGATACAGGGTGGTAAATTTATTTACGGAGGATCATGCAGCTTTAACCGGTGCAAGGCAGGTGGTAATTGCAGCAGAGCTGAAACCGGAACAATCCTGGAATGGCAACTTGAATTATGCAGCTTTTATAAAGCATAGCAATGGCTTTATAAATATTGATATCAGCGCTTTCTATACTTATTTTACCAATAAAATTGTGGGAGATTATTTTACCGATGCCACTAAAATTATTTATGATAATTTACAAGGCTATGCTGTTTCAAAAGGTTTTACGTTTAATACGGATCTTAGTTTTACCAATAGTATAAAAATAAATGCAGGTGCTACACTGATGGATGTTTATCAAATAGATAAGAACAGCGATGGTAAAAAAATAAAAACACCGCAACTGTTTGCTCCAAAAATTTCCGGCACATTTGCTGTGAGTTATACATTGCCCAAACAAAAAATACTAATTGATTTTACAGGAAGAATAAACGGGCCTATGTATCTGCCGGTAGTGCCAAACGATTTCAGGGAGGATAAATCGCCATTATACACTATCCTGAACCTGCAGGTAACCAAGCCATTTAAAAAGGGAATTGAATTGTATGCAGGGATAAAAAACCTGCTCAATTTTTTACCAGCCAATCCATTGCTGCACCCTGATGATCCCTTCAATAAACCCGGTGGTAAATATTTTGATGGAAACAGTAATCCAAAAGCTGATACCAATCCATACGGCTATACCTTTGACCCTTCTTATAATTATGCATCAGTTCAGGGAACAAAAATTCTTGCCGGTGTAAGATGGCAGATAAATTAAGCGGTAAATTTGAAATGATAAAAAATTTATTGTTGCGGTTACTCAACAGCAGCCTCTTCCCCTTCTTCAACTTCTTTAAAATAGCTGGCAAGAGATAAAGGGCCGCTGCCTTCCACCACAAATACAAACAACAACAATATAATAATTACGGAAAGACTGAGGTCTGTTTCTGCTGTAAAAAAGCCTTTTTTGCTATTGATAAAAAATATGGCTCCCGCCAAAATAGGAATTTGAATAAATGCAGCAAAACGGGTAAACAAGCCAATGATAATAAGGAAGCCTCCTGCTATATGTATCCAGGGAATAGAATTCATCATCAGATTTTTATAATTGGTCAGATTATTTTGATCAATTACTCTTTCTAAATCTGGTAAGTTGTTCAAAAACGAAACACCTCTTAATAAAAGTGTTGCACCAAGTGCCACCCTGAAAAGAGCCAGCCACTTAGGGTTGTGAGTAGAAGTCCAGTCTTGTAAATTTTTCAGCATGCCCATCGTTATTTAATTTTGTTTGTTAAGAGTTAACGTAAACTACAAAATAAAAAGGGGATTTTGTAGAAACCTATAATTTTTTTTTCACAATTATTTAACAAGGCAGCTATTTTTCTGTGATTTCTGCAAAATAACCCAGCACAGGCTTGTTATTTATTAAAACCGTAACCGGGTAACTGTCTTCCTCGTCAAATTTGTAATTGAAACTTACCAGCCCACTTTTAAAACTGTAGTCTACTGTTTTGGTGCTTTTCTTTTTATCTGCACCAATCTGTAACGCTACAATGTCAATTTTAGTGTTCCCATTTACTTTAAAACTAAATGAGACCGGCTTTTTGGTGGTGGCTTTTATAGAACCCGTTAGCGGCATAATGTTACCAATACCATACTCGTAAGCGAAATCTTTTACAAGGGGGAGTACAAAAAAATCTTTTGCAGATTTGACGCCTGCACCTCCCAGTTGCCAGGCAATGTTATCAGGGAAATGCTGGTAGTTAAAGATGGTTTTATCCGCAAAAAAATAAGAATCGTTGTAGGATTTTGTGAATACAGTTATCTTATCATCTGTATAGCCGCTGCCCCAGGTAGGATCCACATAAAACCAGGTTTCGGGGCTTTGCCCCAATTGCACTACTGCCCAGGTGTGGTTAAATTCATCTGGCTTATCATTGATCTGCTCCACATTATTTTTTGCATAACCATCCACTGTAAGGCAACGGATCTTTACCACACTGCACATATCCTGGAAAAGGGCGGCATAGCCACTGGCATTTGTTTTTCTGGACTTTAAAACATCATCTGAATTTCTTTTTTCATTGCCGCTGTTCCGGGCAGCCTTGCAGTCAAAACTGATATTGTATGCAATCCAGTCGAAGATGGCCCTTACTTTTTCTGTATTCTCTGGAAATTTTTTTGTTACAATATAGCTGATGGTGCCCATGTTGAGGGTATCAAGACTGCCTAACGATTTTACATATTCATCCACCACTTTAAAACGGCTGCTGTTTTGTGCAATTACTGTATTGCATATCAAAATGAATATGCTGAAAAAAATAAGTTTCACCTGTTGTTTCATAAAAATAAAAATAACCAATAATCAGTTACTGTCTTTTAAATAAAATGTAAATATTGATATTGTAACGTTAATAAAAAGAAGCAGAAAATTTTTATATTGCCGCCGCAATGATTACTTACAACACCACTATATTGAAATTTGAGAAGCAGGGAGAAAAAACAGGCTGGACATATATTGAAGTGCCTGCTGCAATTGCAGAGCAGTTGAAACCTGGCTGTAAAAAATCTTTTAAAGTAAAAGGTAAATTAGACAGCCATGCAATTACACTGGTTTCCTTGTTGCCGATGGGCAGCGGCTACTTTATAATGCCCGTGAATGCAGCCATGCGTAAAGCCATTGGTAAAAGAAAAGGAGCCACAATAAAAGTGCAGCTTGCTGAAGATACAAAAGCATACCAGCTAAACACAGAGTTGATGGAATGTATGGCAGATGAACCGGCGGCATTGGAATTTTTTAAAACAAAATCACCGTCTTTTCAAAACTATTACAGCAAATGGGTGGAGAGTGCCAAGACAGAATCTACCAAAGCCAAACGCATTGCAATGGCCGTTTCATCACTGGCAAAAAAAATTGAGTTTGGTGAAATGCTGCGGATGCAAAGGGAATTAAAAGACTTTTAAAATTGACGGGTTGAATTTTTAAAAGCTGTTTGTAGTTGAAGGAGAGTTGAATAATGGTATGCCGTAAAAGTGAGTGACACAACGATGCTGCACAAAGAACAAATGCCTGTCTCAAAAAATAATACTAAATAATTTTATCAGCAATCAATAATTTTCTTCCGCCATTCCAGTTCATTGTCCACTCATCAAATGGTATTTGATTTAGCTGCGGTACTGCGTACTTTTATTTTCTAAATTAATTATTTATGAAACGATTTCTTGCAGTACTTGCTGCAGTATGCCTGTTGCAGTATTCAGCCTCAGCACAATTAACCACTGTTGCAGATGGTGGAAATAAAAAAGCAATAGTGGGTGAACGCATTGGTCTTACGGATGTAACCATCCACTACGACCGGCCCGCTGTTAAAGGCAGAGAAGGAAAAATTTGGGGTGGCCTGGTACCGTTTGGATTCACCTATCTTGGCTTTGGAACCAGTAAAGACGCACCCTGGCGGGGAGGTGCCAATGAAAATACAACCATTGAATTTTCTACCGATGTGATGATTGAAGGCAAACCTCTGGCTGCAGGCAAATACGGTTTTTTTATTGCTGTTGGCAAAGAAGAATCTGTATTAATTTTTTCAAAAAACAATTCTTCATGGGGAAGTTTTTTTTATGATGCCAAGGAAGATGCGTTGAGAGTAACCATAAAACAACAGCAGCTTGATAAATTAATTGAGCGGCTGCAATATCAATTCATCAATCAAACTGATAACAGTGCTACGGTGGCATTGCAGTGGGAGAAATGGCAGTTTGCTTTTAAAGTAGAAGTGGATGTTGAAAAAAATCAGATGGAATCTTTTCGCAAAGAATTACGCAGCGATAAGGGCTTTGACTCAAAGGCATGGGTGCAGGTGGTTGA
This sequence comes from Chitinophagaceae bacterium, assembly GCA_031368105.1. GTDB lineage: Bacteria > Bacteroidota > Bacteroidia > Chitinophagales > Chitinophagaceae > Ferruginibacter. The sequence goes on along the minus strand of JANLQY010000100.1, from coordinate 17,377 downwards.
TTGGTGTGCTGATCATAAAACAAATTTGGATGAAGCATTGCAGTGGGCAGACTACAATATCAGCGGAGTGTTTGTTGGTGAAAAGAATTTCCATACGCTGAGCAGCAAGTCAAGAATTTTAACGCTGCTAAATAGAAGTGCAGAAGCCGATGCTTTGATGAAAGAAGCACTGCCACTGGGCGGTATGACTGAAGTGTACAATTATGCCCGTCAATTGCTGGCAGCTAAAAAAACAAAAGAAGCAGCCGAAGCATTCAGAGCCAATTACAAAAAATTCCCCAATACGTTTACTACCAATATGGGAATGATGAGGGCATTGAGCAGTGAAGGAAATTTAAAAGAAGCATTGAAATATGCCAACGCTGCATTGCCGCAGGCTCCTGATACGGGAAACAAAATGAATGTAGAAAATGTAATAGAAAAATTAAAAGCCGGTAAAGATGTGAACCAGTAATTTTTTATAAATGATTTCAAAGCAGTGCAATTTTATTGCACTGCTTTTTTATTTCATCAATACCCTCAGCATTAATACATAACCATTATCCTGTTTTGGTTTGTCGGTAATGGTAACGATGTGAAGACCGGCTGCTGTCCACACTTTAAAGATTTCGCCTTTTGCATGGGTGCCGATGGCTTTGTCTAATTGTGGTAACATTACGCCACGGACAAACCAGCCAAGATCGCCGCCTTTCATAGCAGAAGCTCCATCTGAACTGTAAGTGGCTGCCATGCCTGCAAAAGTTCTGTCACCAGATTGAATTCGTTTAATAATGTTATCGGCTAATGAATCTGCAAAGCGTTTTTTAAAAAGGCCTGTGTCTAACACGATGTGGCTTACATGATAAAATGTGTTGGGAATTTTTGCCAGTATTTTTATCAATACATTATTCCCTTTGAACGGGCCATATACTTTGCCGGTTTTTCCGTGATAAGCCAAACTATCTGGCAATCCTAAAAAAGAAGTGCTGCTTACAATGGCAACCGTATCTATCCGGAATTGTTTTTTCAGTTTGAATTTTACATAACCCAGGGGATCGGGTGTGGCTTCTAATTCTTTTTTTATTTGAGTAATGGATTGGCTTTTTACAGACAGTATCATTGCTGCAAATAAAAACGTAGTGGTCAGTTTCTTCATTATATTAATTCAGTTTGAGTGCAAAAGTAAGTAATCGGGTGATGGCAGGCACAGCCGGAAAAATTGCTTATTGCTGAATGATAAGATCTCCCTGCACTAAAAAACGCTTGCCTTCAGCAACTTTCAATGCAGCGCCAGTAGAAATGGTTTGAACAATATTTAACACACAAGCAGTATTGCCAGCGGGATTGATAACAATGGTTGCATTTGCCGGGAGGGATGCCGGAGGAATAACTCCATTTGTCCAGTTGCTGGTCAAATTCCAGTTGCCGGTGCCAATAAATTCATACGTAACAGGTGCAGTATGGCATACAAAAGGATCCGCAAAGCAGCTCTGTTGTTGGCTTACATCCATCATTGCCGACAACCGGTTGTCAAAAACTCCTTTACTGTTGCAACTGTCTTTTAAATAAAAATCAAGGAATGGGATTATCAAACTAATTGTTTTTTGAAATACAACAGCAGTAGTAATGGAAGAACTGTTGCAGCCAGAGAATAACTGTCCCGTTGTACAAGTGCCGTCATTATTGGCAAATTGGCAATGCAATGCATTGTTGATATTGACAAAAGATTTGCAGGGATAAGGAACATTGCTGTACATTCTTAATTGGTTACTGTCTGGAACAATGCAATCGTTACTACCTGCAAAAATCAGTGATGGTAATTGAGCCTGCAATGCGGCATTTTTAGCTGAAGGATTAGTTTCAGCAGCAGCAAAATTAAAAATGGCATTGATGCCGGTATTGTAGTTTGTTGCCAAAAAACTGCTGCCTCCACCCATGCTGTGGCCTCCCACTCCCGCTCTTTTCGTTACCCTTCCAAACAAAAATGAATTGACAGAATCATTTAAAGAAATGATGTATTGACAAAGAAAAGCAAGATCCCTTCCAAATTGTTCATGGCTCGGAGAAAAGGTTCCTTCCGTAACAGGAAGCGCTACGATATATCCATATTTTACAAGACTATCGGCCAACCAGCTATAGCTGCTGTAAGGAATAACAAAACCATGTCCAAAAACAACCAACGGAAAAGTAGTGTTGCCCGTAGTCAAAGGAGGGTTATTGCCAGCACTGTTTGCCGGATAATACAGTTCTGTATTAATTGCCCTGTTGGCTCTTAAAGGATCTGTGAATACTATGCTGCGCCTGCCCGTTTGATAACCCTGTGAAAACACAGCAGTGCATTGTGATGTAAGCAGAAATAAAAATACAAAGCGTTTCATATACATGTTGTTAAGATAGATTTTTTTTGAATAATTGACATATTTATTAGTAATTGAAAATGCTGTGGTTACTGTTGATTGGGGCAAAACCGGCGCAAGCCATTTTTGCCAGGGTAAAAATATCAAATCACTATTTTTGCAGAATGGAAAAAGAAAAGCTGCGGATAGATAAATACCTGTGGGCCATCCGGCTTTTTAAAACAAGGAGCCAGGCCGGAGATGCCTGTGATAAAGGAAAAGTAAAGCTGCAGGGTGATAATGTGAAGGCCGCCAAAGCCGTGAATGTAGGTGATGAATATGAAATAAAAACAGAAGCCAAACGCTGGGTAATAAAAGTAACTGCATTGCTTGATGACCGGGTGCAGTACACAGAAGCAATCAAACATTATGAAGACATTACACCGGCAGAAGAATTAGACCGCATTAAATTCCAGGCGGCTGTTTTTAATACCGGAAAAAGATTGAGTAAACAAGGCAGGCCCACCAAAAAAAATAAAAGAGACCTGGATGAATTTATGGGAAGCGATGCCCCCGTCCCCTAAAGGGGTGAAAAATTAATGCTGGCATTGTAAAAATTTAATAGAATAAAAAATATTAACCGTATTCTCTTTGACGGCCTCAGAAAAAAAGCGTTAAGAAAATTTGAATGGTTGCCGTTAAGAAATGAAATTGATGTTACAAATGTTTGGCTTTGCTATTAGCCAGTAAGTTGTACTAAAGCCCGGCTATATTTTGGTGCTTGAGCTAATTTCATTTTAGGCAAGCATTCAAATTTTTAGCTTTTTTCTGTAGCCTTGATTTTTTTTGTTACTTTTTTTTATCAAGAAAAAAAAGTAAATGAGCACTATCATAAATTGAATAAGGCTTAGCGGCTTAAACTAATTATTCTAAAATTTAATTTACTGACTACAGATAAAAAGCGCCGCCTTCCTGCGGACCATTTATGAAAATAGATATTATTTCAGTTGTTCCGGGGTTGTTAGAAAGTCCCTTTGCCCATTCCATTATGAAGAGGGCTAAAGACAAAGGTTTGCTGGAAGTGAACTGCATCAACCTGAGAGACCATACCACTTATGCCAGGGCACAGGTGGATGATTACCAGTTTGGCGGAGGAGCCGGTATGGTAATGATGGTGGAGCCATTGGTAAATGCCATTGAAAGTTTGCAGCAAAAAACAGTGTATGATGAAGTGATTTTTTTAACGCCGGACGGAGAAATTTTTGACCAAAAAATGGCGAACCAACTTTCATTGAAAAATAATTTACTGCTTATTTGCGGCCATTACAAAGGGATCGATCAAAGAGTGAGGGATCATTTTATTACCAAAGAAATTTCAATTGGGGATTATGTTTTAAGCGGTGGTGAATTGGCAGCAGCAGTGCTCACAGATGCCATCGGCAGATTAATACCCGGAGTGCTGAATGACGAAACTTCTGCCCTGACAGATTCTTTCCAGGACGATCTTTTATCGGCACCTGTTTATACCCGGCCGGAAGAATTTAGGGGATGGAAAGTACCCGAAATATTAATGAGCGGCAATCATGCTAAAATTGATGCCTGGCGGGAAGAGCAAAGCCTGTTGCGTACTAAGGAAAGAAGACCGGATTTGCTGGATGATAAAATGTAGTTTAAAAAATAGTATTGATGGGGCAGGTAAAATTAAATTGGCCAATCTTCTTAAAAAATTTGGCTAAAAAATTACCGACCCCTATCTTTGCCGTCCTTTAACGGATACGCCGCGTTGGTCAAGGGGTTAAGACGCCTCCCTTTCACGGAGGAATCACGGGTTCGAATCCCGTACGTGGTACAAAAAAACCTTTCAGCAATGAAAGGTTTTTTTTATTTTTAAAGCGGTAATTTTTTATCCCAATCCAACTTCCGAATGCATTTCTGGAATTTCCACATCATCAAAACCTTTATTAATTAGCCGCTGCCGGAATGCCTGCTGCACTTCATATTCACCGTGTACTAAAAATAATTTCTTTACTTTTTTTATATCCTGGCAGGCAAGGAACTGGCAGAGGTCTTCATAATCACCGTGGGCACTCATGCTGCGGATGTTGCCGATCTCTGCATTTACTTCATGTACTGCGCCATAAATGTTTACTTCTTTTTGCCCCCTCATTAATTTGCCTCCCAATGAACGGGGTTCACAGTAACCTGTAAATAAAATAGTATTGCGGCTGCTTTCAATATTGTTGCTGATGTGGTGCTTCACCCTTCCTGCATCGGCCATGCCGCTGGCGGAGATAATTACAAACGGACCATTGCGAAAATTCAGCAGCTTCGATTCATCCACTGTCTTTACAAATTTCAATCCTTTAAAACCAAAAGGGTCGCTGTCGCTTTCTAAAATTTTCTGAATGTTTTTATTAAAATATTGCGGATACCTTTTTACAATTTGCGTTGCTTCCACACTTAGTGGAGAGTCAACAAAATAATCCAGCTCCGGTAATCTTCTTTCCAGTTCCAGTTGGTTAAGGGCAAATAATATTTCCTGTGTTCTGCCCACACTAAATGCAGGAATAATCAATTTTCCTTTTTTCTGGATGCAGGCTTTGTTGATCCATTCCAGTAGCTGATCGGGTGTGGTGCTGTTTACATCATGCAGACTGTTTCCGTAGGTTGATTCTAAAATAATATAATCAGCCTGCGAAAATTCTTCCGGCGATTTTAAAATGACATCCCGGTACCGTCCTACATCGCCGCTGAAAGTAACCCGTTGGCTTACCCCATTTTCTTTTACAGTTAAATGTACGGCAGCACTGCCGATAATGTGGCCTGCATCGGTGTACATCAGTTGTATATTTTCATCAATGGTACGCCACTCCCCATACTCCACTGTTTCAAATTGATCCATTGTTTTTATGGCATCATCCGTAGTGTACATTGGCTGCAGGTAGGGCAAGCCATCCTGTGCCCTTCTTTTATTTTCGTACTTCACTTCACTTTCCTGTATGCCTGCAGAATCTTCCAGCAATACAGCGGTTAATTCTTTGGTGGCAGGAGTGCAAAATATTTTTCCTTTAAAACCATCTTTCACCAGTTTTGGTATCAATCCACTGTGATCAATATGTGCATGGGAAAGAATTAAGTAATCCACTTCCTCCGGTTTAAAACCCCACACCCTGTTCATGGCATCGGTGTCTTTGCCCATTCCCTGGAACATGCCGCAGTCGAGCAAATATTTTTTTCCGTTGGTTAATGTAAGTAAATGTTTGGAGCCGGTAACTGTACGGGCAGCGCCGTGAAAAGCAATCTTCATGATGTAGAAATTTTATTCTTTAAAGTTACCTAAGAGTTATTGAATTAACTGGATTTTACTTTAAACGACCAGGTAATAAAAAATTCTGCCACCAGCTCACCTTCATCATTGTAGCCGGTTGATTTTGCTTTGATGGATTTTCCTTCACCGCTTTGAATGGCGTTTTCAATTGTATTGCGGATGGCATTACCATCTTCACAAATAAAAGTGGTGGTGCCGGTTGCTTTTTTAAAATAGGCAGCCTCAAGGCCGGTCACCAGCATGGAGATGGCCGGTTGCCGTTTGTAAGTATTCATCATTGATAATAAGCCGGTGCTCATTTCTGCAGCCATTGCCAGGCAGGCAAAGTAGGTGCTCTTAAATGGATTTTGAGAAAGCCATTTGTACGGCACTGTTACTGCTGCTTTTTCTTTGCTGATATTTTTAACCCTTACACCACAAAAGAATGCACTTGGTAATTTGCTCAATAAAAACAACCTGAACTTAACAGGATGATTTATCAGATGAATGAAACTATCGGCAGGGTTCATGAAAAAAATATTGCAGATGAAAATAGAGATACTTAATATTGATTCACTATTGACCATTCACCAAATCATTTGTCATACGTTGCAGGATCCAGCGATTGGGGCGTCCACATTTCTAAGAAAGTCAATATTTTTTCTTTGTTATAACTTTTCTTTCCGTCTTCTAAGTATTCACAGTTTTGTGAATGAATGCGTCAAGATAGAAGCATTTTAAAGGTATCCCAACAGGACTTTATAATGTTCTGCCCAGTATTTTTTGTAATTAAATTTTGCTGGATATCTTGACTTTATAACTTTTACAAAAATTGGATTGCTAACCTCATTGTCCTTAAATTTATATAACTCAATCTTGTTGGCATATTTCCTTTCCTCACCTTCATCAGGGGTTTTGTAAACAATCTTATAATAAATATTGTGTTTAAATCTTTTGAAATCATATAATAATGAATAGTCGTAACGCTCTGCATATTGGCTGTTACGATAGCCCCAAAAAATGTTTTTTGAGGAATCAATAAGCCCATATTTTAATTCAACCCATTCCTCGGTTTTGCTAAACTGATTTTTCTTTTTGTTAAAAAAATATACAAGGGCATAATCATGATAAGTAATCACAAAATCTTTATACCCATCATTATTTCTATCCTCTACAAAATATATTCCGTCACGGACAAAGTGATTAAAAAGTATAGTGTTTTTCCCTTTGTATTTTTTTTCTATGATTATTTTATTGTGTGTACTATCGGTTATGCCTCTCCAGAATCTAAAAACATTTTTATTTTGGTTTATTACTTTTTCAAGACGATATTCTTTTTTGTTAATCTCAGTAGCTTGTCCAATGCTGGTTGTTATAATAAAACAACAGAGTATAATGAGGTAATATGATTTATAGTATTTCTGCATTAAGTTACTAAATAAATTTAAAATCTTTTCATAGAAAAAAGCTGCCGTCAGTATTGATGTGCCATGGACTTTACAAGTCTAGAAGCAATTCAATCTATCACGCCAATGAAAGCCCAATAAAGATATTCCGTACAAGAGTGCGACGCCAATACAGCCAAATAGTAATTCAACTCCCTGGCTCAAATATTTTTTCTTTTTACGGTTCAGGCCGCTTGCAGCAGCCCGACCCTTTACTGTTTATCAATCTCCACCACACAACCCACTACATTATTTTTTTCAGTGGCAGCTGCTTTAAAATAAATAGTGCCGACACTGCTGTTGTTGTACTGTACATTTTTTATAGAGGCTGCATTAATGGCTTCATTTAATTTGCCTGCATAGGTTGGCTGGCTACTTTTATTAATGGCGGCATTGATGGCATTGTAATCCAGCGCCTGCTTGCTTACCAGCACTCCCATAAAATCTTTGCTGCCGATGCTGTCTGCTCGGATAGATTCTTTTCTTGGAAATAACCTTGTGCCGGTGATGCCGCAATACGGGGAGTGAATGGGCTTGTAAGGAAACAAAACAAAACTGCTGCCGGCGGCATTGGGCGTAAACAAATAGATGTAACACTCCACTGCATTTTTAATTTCCATTTTAAATTTGGTTCCTTTTTTTACCGGTGTTACGGTGGCAAAGTTGTTACTGCCGGTGGCTTTTAATGGAATGTATTGTTTGGTATCATTGTTTACCAAACCTACCGTGCATTCAAAATCGATGTTCAATGCAGCGCCACGTTTTGGCATTGGATCCACACCGTAAGCTTCTCTTACAAACTTTGGAAAATCAGCATAGCGGATATAGCCCAATCCATTTTCTCCCCACTCCGGTCCCCAGCTGTTCATAATTTGAAAAGCGCCACCTTCCAGCCGGTCATCGTATCCAATCACACACATGGCATGGCCGCCAAAGCCCATCTGGCTGTAGTCATCATCGGTTGGGTGCCACACTTTTTTGCCCATCATATCCTGCATAAAAGTTCCGCCTACCATCATACCAATTACCACCGGTGCATCTTTGGCAAGGTGTTCTTTAATAGCACGGATGTTTAGATTTTTTACGCCATCATCTTCTGTCAGTCTGTTGAAACCATGCATACGGTTTTGTGCAGCATCATTCATCAGCTGGCTGTTGGGCTGGGTGCTGCAGTCCTGATCGTTGTAAGGAAAAGCACTGAAAGGCACAGCACCTTTGCTGGTCATAAGTTCCATGGCTTTTATAATGTAAGAACCCTGGCAACCATCCAGCCCAATTTGATTGTACAAAAATGACGGGCTGAATGCCACACTGTTTGGGTTGGCTGCGGTGCTGGCGCTTTCTATAATACTTCTTGCTGCATAACCACTGCTCCATGCCACACAGCTTCCCTGTTGGCCCTGGTTTTTTCTATCCGGTGCAAACTTTGCCAGCGATACCATTTCGGGCAAAGGATTTTTTGTATTGTCATCAGCAAGGGCTTCATACACACTTGCTTTTTTAAATTGATTGGGATCCAGTCTTCCTCCGGTAGCCAATTGTGCAACAGAATTTGTAATGCCCGATGCACAGGAATTATTGCGGAGCAAAAAATAACCTGCACCTGCAATAATTAACAGCCAGATAATTCCTTTGCCGCCGCCACGGCCAAACATACCAAGGATAAGAGGTAAAAAATTCAGCAGGCCACCACCGCCACCGCTACCACGATTTCCACCACCACCACTTCCGCCGGAGTTGTCATTATAGTCTTGTTGGTCTTGTGGATCGTCCACCATTTCTAAAGGCATAGCGTTAATTTTTTAAGGTGATAAATTGAGTTTAAATGTAGGGAGATTTTTTTATTCTTTTGCCTGTGTTTTAAAACCCTTTCGGCAATCAATTATATGTGTCGTAAAAATATTTTAGGATAATATTTTTCATTGGCATACAAAACAGCGGCAGTACAAAAATTGCCGCAATGGATTGTATTATCACTTTATCAGCGATAACCCTGCTTAATAAGCAGCAGCAAGGAATTAAATTGTATGTTGAGATTAGTGTTACTATCAGGGTGTAAGCAGCGTCCTCAGGTTGGTAGAAATAATTTTTCTGAACCCTGTGGAACTGCTATTGAAGTATTGGTTATTGGTATCGCTTCTTTCAGCAATTAAAGTATAGCCGATGGATGGAAGATTAATTTTTACAGAACCGTAAGTAATTGCCATAAAACTCCGCTCATATCCGGCAACTGGGGTAGTTATTACCGATACTTTTTCATTTGCATCCACATTTGTTCTTTTGAGTTTGATATTGCTGCAGGAAGCAGTCATTTGCCTTACCAGGTTAATTTCTTTTTTCTCAATCACTGCATAGCTCGATTTGAAGTATAAAAAATTAATTACGTAAGGGATACTTTTTACTTCCCTCATTTCTGAATGGGAGATGTAAACAAATATGCAGGATCCAAATAATGGACGGTATTCAGGATTGCTTTTATGCTCACTGGTAATTTTATTTTCTGGAAAATAATTGCGGATCCTTTTTTTTGAAAAAGCATTAACCACTCTTTTCTCTTTACCCGGCTTGGTGTAAACCGCATACCAATTGCGTTCCATGTATTATATGATTTAAACTAATGTTGAATACCCGTAAACCGGGACATGCAGTTTCAAAAAGGAGAGGGACAGGTTTTTTGCTGAAGAAAGAGATTCCTACAAAAATAAGGGATTTGAAGTTACAATGTCACGATTCCCAAATCTATAAATCTTTCCATCGCATTTTGTAGACAGGATTCGGTTAAGTAAGGTTGCCCGAAAAAAAATAGTTACAATTAATTAATAAACAGTGGAGGAAATAACTGTTGTGAAAAACAAACCGGAAACTAAGCAGCTCCCGGTTTGTTGATTTATGTAATAAGATCTACTCCACCACCTGGTTCTTCAGCAAATCTTCAAACGTATCCCTGCGTCGGATGAGTTTTGCTTTGTCATCTGTCAGCAATACTTCTGCAGGCTTCAGCCGGCTGTTGAAGTTGCTGCTCATTTCAAAACCATAGGCACCGGCGTTGTAAAAAACTAAATAGTCGCCTTCCCTTACCTCATGCAATTTTCTGTCCCAGGCAAATGTGTCTGTTTCACAGATATTGCCCACTACATTGTAAATCCTTTCAGCTCCTTTGGGATTGCTGATATTTTCTATGTGGTGATAAGCATCGTACATCATGGGGCGTATCAAATGATTGAAACCACTGTTGACACCCACAAAAACCGCTGCCGGCGTTTGTTTGATGACATTTGTTTTTACAACAAAATAACCACACTGGCTTACCAAATATTTTCCTGGCTCAAACCATACCTGCAATTTTTTGCCGGTTTCTTTTTCAAAATCTTCAAATGCCTGGGCTACTTTTTCACCCAGTGTATTAATATCTGTTTCAGCATCGCCGGGTTGATAAGGTACTTTAAAGCCGCTGCCCAAATCAATAAACTCCAGATTGGGAAAATGGGTTGCTGTGTTGAACATTACTTCCAGTCCTTCCAGGAAAACACGGATGTCTTTTATCTCACTGCCCGTATGCATGTGTATGCCGGTAACGTTTAGTTGCGTTGTTTTTACAATCCTTTCAATATGCCGCATCTGGTGGATGGAAATACCAAACTTACTGTCGATATGGCCGGTAGAAATTTTATAATTGCCACCTGCCATGATGTGTGGGTTCAGCCTGATGCAGACAGGGTAACTGTTTCCAAACTTATTACCAAACTGCTCGAGGATAGAAATATTATCTATGTTGATATTTACACCCAGTTCTTTTACTTCCACTATTTCATCAAAGTCAACACAGTTTGGGGTGTACAAAATATTTCTTTTGTCAAAGCCTGCCAGCAGGCCTAGCTTTACTTCGTTCACACTTACACAATCCAATGACGCACCGATAGACTGCACATACTTGAGTACATTTATATTGGTGAGTGATTTACAGGCATAAAAAAAACGGGCATTGCAATTTTTAAATGCCTTCTGTAATTTCTTGTATTGGTTGCCGATACGTTCGGCATGATACACATAAACGGGAGTACCAAATTCATCGGCAATGTCTGTCAGCTGCTGGTGGGTTAAGTTTTTTACCATGTTAATTGTTAAGTATTGAGGTTGATTGTTTTTTTATATAAAAAAAGGTATGAGAAACATCCGTTTTCATACCTTATTATCAATTAATTTTTTACATAAAAGTTATGAGTCGGTTTCTTCTTCGCCGTCCTTTACCTGTTTATTTTCCACTATTTCTCCTTCGGGTGTTACTGCTAAATTTGCTGCAGCATCATCTTTAATTGCTGTTTCAGCAACAATCATTTCTTCCTCTATTATTTCTCCCTGCTCCTGGATGGCACCATGTGCTACTACTGTAGCCTGTACCAACTCTTCCATCAGCACTTCATTTATTTTAGGCAAATCAGCTGTGCTGTTGATACCAAAATAATCCATGAAAGATTTTGAAGTGGCATAGATCAAAGGCTTGCCAACAGCATCTTCATTTCTGCCGGAAATAATCACCAGGTCTTTTTCTAATAATTTTTGTACGGCATAATCGCAGTTTACTCCACGGATAGCTTCCATCTCACTTTTAGTGATGGGCTGCTTGTAAGCAATGATGGCGAGTGTTTCCAAAGCTGCAATGGAAAGGCGTTTTAAAAATTTGTCGCCGTTTAACTGGGCTACTGTTTTGTGGTATTCTTTTTTGGTAAGAAACTGCCAGCCGCCACCGCTTTGCTTTAATTCAAAAGCATAAAACTCAGCATTGTATTTTTCATGAATGCCTCCTACTGCGGCTTCCACCTGTTCCATACTGGCCCTGTCTTCAATAAATCCAAGGGCACTATTCAGCAATTCCATCAACTCAATATTGGTTAATGGTTTGTCGCTTGCAAAAATAAGCGCTTCAATATGTGGTATTATTTGAGAGAGTTCCATTATTCAATTTGATGATGAACTGATTTGATGATTTGGTGATGATCCCTAAATTTTAAAATCATCAAATTACCAAATTCTCAAATCGGTTTTATCCATTCAATGCTGCTGCACCACTCACAATCTCCGTTAGCTCTGTGGTAATGGCAGCCTGCCTTGCCCTGTTGTAACTTATCTTTAATGATTTCAATAATTCGTTGGCATTATCACTGGCCTTGTCCATCGCCGTCATTCTTGCACCATGTTCACTGGCATTGGCATCCAGCACTGCTTTGAATAATTGTGTGTTCAAAATTTTTGGCATCAGCTCATTTACCAGTACTTCTTTACCCGGCTCAAAAATAAAATCTGCTTTTTTCTGTCCTTCTTTTGCCACTACTTTTTGTACCGGTAAAAATTGTTCTGCAACAAAAAGCTGGGTGCCTGCATTTTTAAATTCACTGTAAATTAATTCCACCGCATCAATTTCTTTATTGCTGAAAGCCGTCATAGCGTATTGTGCGGCAGCCTGTACTTTATCAAAACTGAGCCCGGAAAAAATGTCCCAGTATTTATCATATACTTTAAATCCGTTTTTAGTAAAATGCTCAAAACCCTTTTTACCAATTGGCAATACCATCACATTGCCTTGTGCATTTTGACTGGCATATTTATCTTTTATTACCTGCTTGGCTAATTTTATAAGGTTGCTGTTGTAACCGCCGCACAAACCCCTGTCGCTGGTAACTACAATGATCAATGCTTTTGTAACCGGCCTTTCAGTAGCTAAAGACATGCTCACTTCTCCATCGCCGGTGCTCACAATATTGCTGAGCATTTCCTGCAATTTTTGTGCATAAGGCCTCATTTGCGTAATGGCATCCTGTGCCCTACGAAGCTTGGCTGCACTCACCATTTTCATGGCTTTGGTTATCTGCTGGGTGCTCTGTACACTTTTTATCCTGTTACGAACTTCCTTTAATGCTCCGGACATATTCTATCTGATTAAATTGTATTGCTATTGATTTCGGTGTGCAAATGTAGGGCAAAAATGGGTAAAATGGAGATGGGTTTTCAACAAAAAAGTGATAACTATTAAGTGGTAAGTAATAAGTTTGTTATGATCGTTGGCTTACCTTATTACTTAATACTTAAACCTTACTACTCTAAAACACCTTGATCTCCGCATTCTTATTCTCTTTCCCCATATTCCTGAAGTCGGGGCCTTTGGGCTTTTGTCCCTGGAATTTTTGCAGGCGGTAAGTAAAAGTCACCATGAAATATCGGCCCAGCCTATTGCTCCGGGTATCCACAATGGCATTGGAAGAAACAGACCGGCTGATATTGGCATTTTGATTGAATAGGTCGAAAGCTGCCAGGCGGATGATGCCATTTTTCTTTTTAAACAATTGTTTTTCTATGGAAGAAGTAAGGATGGCCTGGTTGCGGCTAACCGTTGCATTGAGTCCATAATTGAAAGTGTAATCAAAATCATATTTCAATACCCAGTTGCCGGGGACATCCACATCAATATTGCTGCTGATGGTTAAAGCGCTGCTGTTGGTATTTTGTAATGAAGACAGGGCAGATCCCTGTGGCTTTTTGTAGCTAACATCATTGATGCTGTAGCTGGCACCTGCACCAAACTGCAGCCAGGTTTTATAATTGTATTCAAACACAAACCCCTGCGATGCAATCCAGTTTCGGCCAATGTTTCGGATGCTGTCCACTAAGTTGATGTTGTGATTGTAGTTAACATTTCCTGTAAGGGTAAGTACATATTTTCTTTTCTTAAATGGTTTTGAAAAAGTATAAAAACCGAGGAGATTATAATAACCATTTACATTTTCCGGGATACTTAATTGTGCCCCTGAACCTCCCCTCCGGATGGTATTATTTATAATCTGGTTGCTGATGCTGCTAAGGGTAATATTGGTAAATAATATTTTGCCGGTAACAATATTAAAATTGTTGAAACTGATATTGACGTTGTGGTTGATAGAAGGTTTCAGCAATGGGTTGCCTTTGGTAGCTGCCTGCGGATTGCTAATGTCCAGCACATCCTGTAACTGGCTAAAAGTAGGCTGGGAAGCATTTCCACTATAGTTGGCGCTAAAATTTTTCATCTTTGAAAAATTGTAGGTAAACCTTGCGATGGGAAAAATATTTACCCGGTTAATAGTTTTGTAAGCACTGTCTTTTGTTAAAGATTTGCCCTGCAAACTTACCGGCTGCACACTTATACCAAGTGTGTAGGTATATTTTTTCATTATTGTTCTTAATGAAATACCTACCCGGTTATTATAAAAATCATTGTCAAAACTGTTGGATAAATAAGGGATCAATGTTTGTACACCCGTGGCAGAATCTATGCTGTAAGTTTTTTTATTATTACCGGCATAATTGAGGTTGTGTGATGCTGCAATATCAAGGTTACGGATTTTGCTCAATGGCTCTGAGTAAGTTAAGCGGATGCCCGAATTATGATTGCTGTTAGCCTGATCAATAAACTGGAACTGGTTGATGATGCCGGCGGGTGTTGTAAAAAATGCGGTGGAGTTTTGAGTATTTTGATCACTGTTACTTTCGGATGTACCCAGGCTTAGGTTAGCTGAAAAATTTCTTCCTCTTTTTTTGAAACGGTGATTGAATAAAATATTGCCACTGATGTTGGGGCTGGTGGAGCCGGACAAATTATTATTATATCCATTGCTGGTTTTTGATCCGTTGGTAGTGGCATAATCAAACAATGTTTTACTGTCGCTGCTGCTGGTAGCGTAAGTAACAGTAGGGCTTATTTTTAAATAATTTATAGAATCAACCTGGTATTCCATGTTGAAATAAAAACGGTGGTTATCGCCGGTGGAAGCGGTATTGTTATCCTGGTTATTGATAAAAGAACCGTTCTCAAAAAAGTTTTGAGTGCTGGTGGTTTGCAATGCTTTTGTATTTCTATGTGAGTAAGAATAACTGCCATACACATTTATTTTTTTACTCCATTCATCCCGGTAATTGATACCAAAAGAATTGGAATTGCTGATGCCGCTGTTATTACCCTGGCCACCGGTAATAAAGCCCTGGTCGCCATTTTGAAAAGCATTCATCAGTCCGCTTCCGCCCCCCATATCGTTCATCATGCCCTGCCCCATTTTCATCATGCTGCCCATGCCACGGTTGGCACCGCCATTTCCAAAATTGAACAATGACTGGCCGGTATTATTGCTGTTGCCAATGATAGAAATCTGCTGCTTATTATTAAAATAATTTGCGTTTAGTGATGCCTGGTAGCGGTCTTGTGTGCCAGCCCCCACAGTTACCCTTCCGAAAAATCCTTTGTTTTTATCTTTCTTTATCTGCAGGTTGATAATCTTTTCCGGGTCGCCATCTTTAATACCCGATACCGTGGACTGGTCTCCATAATCATCAATCACCTGTACTTTTTCAATGATGTTGGCAGGCAGTTCCCGGGTGGCTGTTTTTACATCGCCGCCAAAAAAATCCTTCCCATTTACTCTTACTTTGGTTACCGTTTTTCCCTGTGCCGTTACATTGCCATCTTTATCTACAGTAATGCCCGGTAGTTTTTTCAGCAGGTCTTCCGTCATGGCATTTTCCTTTACTTTAAAAGCATCTGCCCGGTATTCAATGGTATCTTCTTTTATCACTATCGGTGGCCCCTGCACTACTACTTCATCCAGTAATTTTGCCCGGGTTGCCAAAATGATGTTACCCACGACAATATTTTTTTCCTGTTTATTTACAGGAATAAATTTGGCTATAGGCTGATAACCCAGTGATGAAAAAATGAGAGAAAAATTAGCAGCAGGTACGGGTGAAATACTAAACTCACCTTTTTCATCTGCAAAAAAATAAGCAGTGTCAGTTATGTTGTTTTTTACAACTAACCCAATCACCGTTCGCTCAATAGCCTTGCTGGTATTAGAGTCTGTTACTTTGCCTGTTACTTGTGCCGCTGCAAAAAAGTGAATGCCGAACAGGGGTACGAAGAGTATTATTTTTCTCATTTATTAGTTTTTGTAAACGTATCGGAATGGTAAATGTAAAGCCGTAAACCAATCCAATTATTTTTTTATTACAAATGGTTCAGTTGAATATTAAATGGGTTGATGATTATAACTATGCAATCGTTGCCAAAAATTTATTTACCAAATTGCCAGAAATAAAATTATTTATGTAATATTTGACATTCATAAAAAATTTCCTTTCCGAAACAACATAGGAAAAATGCTTTTTACATGGATTTACTTTTTAATTTTTTGCTTACCATTTTAGTTG
Organism: Chitinophagaceae bacterium; assembly: GCA_031368105.1. Lineage (GTDB taxonomy): Bacteria > Bacteroidota > Bacteroidia > Chitinophagales > Chitinophagaceae > Ferruginibacter. The sequence continues at coordinate 1,085 of JANLQY010000100.1, read as the reverse complement.
AACTGCCCATTGTTGGGTTTTTTTTTAAGAAAAGAAAAAGAAAGACTGCATGGCTGGTGTGCCTTCTTGCTAATCTCGTTACCTGGCCTATTGTAAATATCATCCGGCTCAATACAGACTGGAACCTTGAGATAGTGGAGATTGGAGTGGTGATACTGGAAAGTGCAGCCTATTGGTTCTTCTTAGGACGCAATTGGACGAAAGCTATCGCAATTACAATTTTGGCCAACGCAGCCAGTTTTTTAATCACCAAATTTATTCATATCGGTCCTGATTTTTTTCAGAAGAAAAGCAATATCATCCACTAAAGCCAGCGGCATAAGTCTATGGTGTATTTGATGAGAGGGCAATCTTTACTGGATTCAGGCTGTGCATCATTATAATTTCCCAACCGTCTTTTGTTTGTTGCTGCAAACTAACTTTTCTATAGACAGATGCCGACAAAGAAAGGTCTTTACCTTTTTGCTGTTTCAATTCATTTACCGGTACGGTAATGATGTTGCCCCAATCGGCAGCCAAATGTTTTGCCATAAAACTTGAATCGGTACCAATGGCTTTCAGTTCTACATAATCGTCCTCCTGCAAAGCAGTTGTTTCAAATGAAATATTCAACGGCTGTGTCGCAGCAGCATTTAACAGCCTGAAGCTGTAAAAAGAAAAATCATTCTCCATTTTTTTTATTACTTATGTCGGTAAATGCAAAACGATGCTTGGTAAAAAAGTTTTTTGCAGAGAGGTTAATCCGGTAGAAAGCACCACTGTAATCATTGCTGTCCACTTTGATAGCTGTGCCGTCAAACGATATACCGCTTGGTTTGGTCAACACCAGTGTCGTTCCTTTATCACCAGCAAAACGAAATTGGGACCACACTATAATTGGTTTTGTGTTAATACTGCAAATGAAAAAATGTTAGTTAATAAAAGCCTAATAATAAGTAGCAATGCTTAGAAGCTGTTTGAGTTAATTAAAATATTTATCCTATTGCATAATTAAAGTTGAAAAAAGGTATGCCGTACAAGGGAGTGACACAACGATGACGCCACAAAGAACTAAAGCTGGTATCAAAAATAATTAACTCAAACAG
>JANLQY010000070.1:0-6977 GCA_031368105.1 Chitinophagaceae bacterium | reverse complement strand
CAAAATCAAACTTGCGCTTTACAGGATTGTTTTATAAATGTATATACAAATAACAATATTAAATTCGAAAGTTAAAACCTGCACTTTTTTAATTGTCATTTTGCAACAATCCAAAAAACGCAAGTTTTTTTTATATCCTCTCGTAAAACCCAAACGTTTGGGTTGTATAACGCAAAACTTTAGGTTGCAGACCCAAACGTTTAGGTTGTACAACGCAAACGCTCCGGTTTTTAACGCAAACGTTGGGGTTATTGGCTCATAAAAAAGATGTTTTGCCATGACAAAACATCTTAAGCTTATTTACTGGACTCTTTTTTATGGAGTGATTCTTGGAAAAAACTGCGCCAGTTCGTCCTTTACGGTAGTGATGCCGATTATTTTCTCCAGTATGCTGCGTAGTTTGTAATTTTTAATGATATACCAACAACGGCGAAGTGGAGCTTACACCGCCAGTGATTAATATTTATGTCTCCACAATAAGCTTTAGTCTTCTCTTTACAACTTGGTAAACTCCTAGTAACCCTTTGTCAGCAGTTTTTTTTCTTTAACTAATGAATATCGCATTTTATTAAAATGGCTACTAGCTTATAAATATGCGAAAGTTCAATTCTTAAAAAAAGGCAAAGACAGTGTTCAATGAAGACTCCTGCCACGGGAGCAAATCTTAAATATTACCTCTACAATATTAAATGTACAATAAAGGCCGCCAAAAAAACGGCAGCCTTTCTTGTATAGTGAAATCAATATTTTAGTTTTTTACAATTCTTTCTATCACTGTTTTGTTAGTGTAAATCATTTTAAGTATGTAAACACCACTGGCTGAAGTTTTCAGGTCAACAGTAATTTGTCTTGCCGCATTTCCATTGTATTCTTTTTCCCATATCATTTGTCCGGCAGAATTAAATACCTGAACAGATTGTAAATCTACAGGTGGCTCCACTGCTGAATGATGAATAAGGAAACTGCTGTTAAATGGATTTGGATAGATCAGATAACCCTGATCTTTCAAACGTTGTGGCAATGTTTTGGAACTGATATTGATATTATCAATCCAGATGTTGTTTTGTTTATTGCTTTTAGAAGCAAAATACAATTGAAAATTAGCAGCACCCACAATCGGTGTCAAATAAATCCTTTTTGATTTCCACTCATCTTTTATTGACGGTACAAAAGAATTGGTAGAAGTATAATTTGGATCATTCAATGTTTGTAATTCATTACCCCATTTTTTCCATACAGAGGTAAAGCTGGCCCCGCAATCTACGGTAGATAGTACCTCTAAAGTATCCAGCGGAAATACTGTAGACCCCGGATATTGCGGACCTGATTTGTATGACAGATCAAAATCAACAAATACAGAATCATAAGAAGCGCTGTTTACAACGATTGGCGAAATATAATAATCAACAGCTCCATTTGAATTACTTGGATTCGGGTTATTGATCCACATAGAAGCTGCACCGGTTTTAGCGCTGGTAATAGATTTCTGCCAGGTTGTTCCACCATTTACATTCACTAAACCCCAACCGCTGCCAGGGAAAGTAGCACTCTCAAAACCTTCAAATACAGGAAGGGTGGCAGTTGTAAAAATGGTAAAAGGTTTAACAAGTGTATCATTAGCCGGCACCTGGTCTGCAGCGCCATTGGGTAATAAACTAAATATTTTAATTGTATGTGTGCCAAACGCAGCATTTGCAGGAGCTAATACAGCGGTTGTAAAATCACATTTACCCAGTCTGCCAGTCCAGTTATAGGTAGCAGTATCAGTTCCATTATCAACTACATATTTTATTTGTAAGCTCCTAAGTGTATCAGTACCTCCATTGCTGAAAGCAATTTCAGGCGTAAAGTCTCTGGCACAAAAAGCAGATAATGGTTTGGGGATAGCTTCCAGTTTTGCATTTCTTGTTTTACCGGTAATGCCGGAAATAGTGATGCTGTCAACATACAGGTTATTACCAAAGTCATTGTATGATTCAAATCCTATCTGGAGATTCCTTATATTTTTAAGGCAAAAATCTGTCAGCACAACGGTTTCTTTTCTCCACTGTGCAGTAGTAGGTGTGAAAGCAGTTGTAAGTGTACCGGCAACAGTACTTAAACCTGCACCACCTTTTGCATAGCTGGTAGGAAACCAAGTAGCACCACAGTCTGCAGAATAAACAACCCTCAGCGAATCATTGGTGCCGGGATATTGCTGGTAGGCTACATAAAATGATACTTTTAATGAGTCGAATACTGTGGTGTTGATAGTAGGTGTACGGTAAATATCTCTTTCACCCACGGTATTATAATTAAACAAATCTAACCAGATAGAAGCCGGGCCGGGCCTGCCTGCAGCAGTTGTTCTTGCCCAGGTAACATCTGCATCAGGGTTAATAACTGCAGAGCCATTGGCAGGAGGAAATGCTGCAGCAGTAAAGTTTTCAGTATACGGTATTACAAGTGGCACGCCTGTATTAAAAGTAGTTGTCAATTCATTATTTGCGGCATTGCCATCAGTGCCGCCATTAGGTGCTGACAATGAAAATTTCAATGCATTGATACCAGCTATTGCAGTCTGTGGGTTTAGTTCCACTACCTGCGATTTCCCTGAACGGATATTCACAGATAAAGTTTGCGTTTGCGGATTCAGGCCATTAACTGTTGTTGTTACAGTAATAGAGGTAAGTGTGGTAGTACCGGCGTTAGAAATACGCAATCTTGGTATAAAACTTCCCGGGCAACTTTGTGGAGGGTAGTTTACACCCTTACAACTAGCTTCATTATAATCTTGTCCGCCAGGGCTGACAACTGAATTTACAGCAGCATCCAATGGTTGTGTATTTGCAGGAGCTGTACCACCCAAAGTAGTTAAGTAACCGGCACGGCAATGTTCCAATACCCATTCCATTCTTGCTACTTCATTATTTGTAAACATTGAGTAGCAGGCATCATCCGTATAGTCCATATAGTTTTGATACATTCTAGGTTCTACTGGTGAACAGCCATTATTAGTGGGGCCCGAAGGGCAGCCCTGTGTAGGGTTAGCCTGATGAGGAATATCGTTAAGAGTTGGTGACAGCAAACTGGCAGGAAGCGAACAACCGGCAGATGATAACTGTGCAAAAATATTTGAGGTACAGCCATTGTCAAACGGATGATACAATCCAAAATTGTGACCTATTTCATGTACCGCAGTTCTTGACATATTATATGCCGGATAAGAAAAACAATTTGGGCCAAAAGCCCTGTAATCCACACAAACGCCATCCTGATTACCACTTCCCAATACAGCACTGCCAGGGCCAATACCTGGAGAAATACCAAGTAAACCAGCTGCACCGCCATCTCCAATATATATATTGTAGTACTTGCTAATATCCCAACCTGTAGAACCGCCGGTTGGAGTTGCAGAGTTTTTGATTGGCTCATTGTTACTTGTAGTTATTGCAGTGGTACCCACTTTTCTTATAACACCTGTTGTAAAATTTCCGGCAGGATCTCTCTTTGCCAATACAAATCTTAATAACGAATGTCCTCTTCTGGATAAATAGATACCAGCATTGGTACTGTCAGGATTTAAGCCTGAATAATCCAGGTTCAAACGGTCAATAAAATATTGAACAGCTTCATCGGTAATCAGCCAGGGATTTGGTAATACAACATGTACTACAACCGGAATAAACACAGGCCCCGGTAAACTTGTAGGTGATGTAGGCCTGTTCATTTGTGAAGAAGCACCCTTAACACCAGGTTTAAGAGAGTTTTGATAATCTATCTCATTCTGTAATATCCTTGCCCTCAATTCAGTATTGGTCTGCATTTCCAGCTGCAGGGCTTCCATTGTACCACAGCGTTTAAGCGTAGGAGTTGCAGCAGTCTTTTTTTGTGCAAAGACTTGCGAACTGCAACAAACAGCAATCAGTAATACAACAATTTGTAAAACTATTTTTTGGGCGATACTGGATTTTTTAAATGAAGGTTTCTTGAGTAACATTTCGTTCATAATGCAAAATTTACAGTGTTTGTTTTGGTGGTAAATATGTTATTATTAGCTTGTATTATTGGGTACGCTGTTATTTTTTAATAATTATACAACGCAATCAGTTAGTGTTTAAAAGCTAATACAATCTCCAAATTTATAGACTTTTACCTTCACCAACAAAAGAAATGACAAGTGGCATGGAATAAAATTTACCGGTTGTGGATAAGAAACCATTTTTTGCCTCTAATTTTTTGCAGAATTAAATTTGCCAATTCTGAGTTGTTCAATAATTCTATATCTTACAATTCTAAAAAAATAAAACTGCCTTTGACTAAGCCACGACTTGCCGGTATTATTCTGTTGTTCTTACCAGGGTTATCATCATTATTTTTCCACAAAACCAATTCAATACTATGAGTATTAAGTTTCGTCTTACGTTGATGAGTTTTCTTCAGTTTTTTGTTTGGGGTGCCTGGTTGATTACAATTGGTACCTATTGTTTCAATGCCAAAGGCTGGACGGGAGCTCAGTTTGGGGCTATCTTTTCTACACTTGCCCTTTCCTCACTTTTTATGCCTGCCGTAGCCGGAATAATTGCCGATAAATGGTTGAACGCCGAAAAGCTTTACGGGATACTGCATATAATGTATGGCCTGATATTGTTTTATGTTCCTAAAGTAGATAATCCTGACACCTTGTATTATGTAATATTTGGTGCAATGATCTGTTATATGCCAACCATTTCTTTATCCAATTCTATTGCTTATAATATTTTAAAAAATAACAAATTTGATGTGGTAAAGGTTTTTCCTCCCATCCGTGTGTGGGGAACTATTGGTTTTATTGTAGCCATGTGGATCACTAACCTTACCGGAAGCAAGGCAAATTCCAATCAATTTTTAATAGCAGGAGTGATGGCAATTATTTTAGGGATCTATTCTTTTAGTTTACCAAAATGCCCTCCTCAAAAGGCCATTGCTAAAGATGCATCCATAATTGAACAATTGGGTTTAAGCGCTTTCAAGCTTTTTTCAAATTACAAAATGGCTTTGTTTTTTGTTTTCTCTCTTTTCCTAGGCGCTGCCTTGCAATTGACCAATATGTATGGAGATTCTTTTTTGGATGACTTTAAAAATATCCCACAATACGCTGATTCCTTCGTGGTAAAATACTCCACCATTATCTTATCAATCTCCCAGGTATCAGAGACCTTGTTTATTCTAGCGATTCCTTTTTTCCTCAAGCGTTTTGGCATAAAGAAAGTAATGTTGATTTCAATGCTGGCCTGGGTATTACGGTTTGGCCTGTTTGCTTACGGTAATCCATCTGACGGATTGTGGATGATCGTTCTTTCTTGTATAGTATATGGAATGGCATTTGACTTCTTTAATATTTCAGGGTCCTTGTTTGTTGAAACCAATACGGATGCCACTATCCGCTCAAGCGCCCAGGGCTTGTTTATGATGATGACAAATGGAGTAGGGGCTTACCTGGGAAGCAAAGCAAGTGGATATCTAATAGATCATTATTACACTACAGCCACAGGAACCAAAGACTGGCATGGCATCTGGCTTTCCTTTGCTGTGTATGCATTGGTGATAGCCATTCTTTTTTCCATATTCTTTAAGCATAAGCATGACCCAAAAGAAGTGGCTGAAATAAATCATTAATCTGAATCAGATAAGGCATAAAAAAATCTCCTGTTTTGCAGGAGATTTTTTATGATACTTATTGTCGGTAACTTACTTGTGCTGTTCAATTTTCTTTACAAAATTAGCTTTTGGCTGAGCACCTACTAATTTATCAACCACTTGGCCGCCTTTTACAAAAAGGATTGCAGGAATGCTGGTGATACCGTAGTTCATAGAAACTTGTGGATTGTGATCAACATTAACCTTACCCACTTTTACCTTACCATCATATTCTTTTGATAATTCTTCAATAACCGGTCCTATTGCACGGCAGGGCCCACACCACTCTGCCCAAAAATCAATTACTGATAATTTATCCGAATCTAAAACTTCTGTTTTAAAGTTTGCATCTGTGAATTCTTGTGCCATAATTATATTTTTAATTTTATTTTCTTTTGAAAAGGCAAAAATACATCCAAATTGCTGAATATGTTGTTATGACATATACACATACTGTGATGAATTTTTTTTTGACATCAAATAAGTCATTGTGACGGGGCATAAAGCAGTTTTGTTAAAATCAGGCACTTGCATTTATTTGTACTGAGTATTATCTTTATTATCTAAATTGATAAGCTATGTATCTTATAAGAGAAGTATTTCAGGCCAAACCCGGCAGGGCAAAAGACCTGGTAAAAATGTTCAAACAGGCAGCTCCCCATTTTGAGAAGAGTGAGGAAGTAAAAAACATGAAAGTGCTTACAGATATCGTCAGTACTTACTGGACAGTAGTTGTAGAATCAGAAACAGATAATATCGGTGGGTTCTTTACAAATCTGCGGTCTGCCACTATGAGTGATGAATTGAAGGATATAATGAAAGGGTATATGGATTGCGTGGCAGGCGGGCACCGGGAAATTTTTATGGTGGAATAAAAAAAGCAACCTCAAAGGTTGCTTTAAAAAGAAGTTGGGTTACTAGGATTCGAACCTAGACGGACAGAATCAAAATCTGTAGTGCTACCATTACACTATAACCCAATCGTATGCCCAATTATTATTAGGGATTGCAAAAGTAGGGGATACTGCTAAAAACGCAAAACATTTTTGAATAAAACATTCCCTTTTGCAAATTTATATCCCTGCCTTTACTTTATACTTTATCTTCTGCTTCTTTCAATCCTTTAATCATATCCAATGCCTCTACTACCACATCACACATGATGGTAATCAAAGAACCTGACTTTGCCGTATTATAGGCATGCATGATTGCTTCTTTTTCATTGTAAATAATGGTGATGGGGATATCTTTAATTTTTGTAGAGTTAATTCCTTCTACCAAAAGATTTACAATTTCTTCTGCAGTACGCCCCCGTAAAT
>JANLQY010000164.1:0-11042 GCA_031368105.1 Chitinophagaceae bacterium | reverse complement strand
CATAAATTGTATAAAAATTGACGAATGATTAAAGATATTGTAATAGCCCATCATACTATAGGAATCAATCATAAGCCTTTTATTATTGCTGAAATGAGCGGTAATCATAACCAGTCTCTTGACAGGGCTTTGCAGATGGTTGATGCTGCTGCTCATGCAGGTGCTCATGCATTAAAATTGCAAACGTATACTGCTGAGACCATAACTATGAAAGGGACTTATACCATTGATGATAAAAATTCATTATGGAATGGAAAGGAATTGTTTGATCTATATTCTACGGCATATACTCCCTGGGATTGGCATAAGTCAATCTTTCAAAGAGCTAATGAGAAAGGATTGGTTGCTTTCAGTTCTCCTTTTGATGAGTCTGCTGTTGATTTTTTAGAAACATTGAATGTACCTGCTTATAAAATTGCTTCTTTTGAAATTACAGATATTCCATTAATTGAATACACTGCTTCAAAAGGAAAACCCATCATTATCTCCACTGGTATTGCAGAAGAAGAAGACATACAGTTAGCAGTGGATGCCTGTAAAAGAGCAGGGAATCACCAGATTATTTTATTAAAATGTACCAGCAGTTATCCAGCTCCCATTGATGAAGCTAACATGAGTATGATACCCGACCTGGCAAAAAAATTTGGCGTTATTGCAGGATTGAGCGATCATACAATGGGTAATACAGTGCCAATAGTAGCTACTGCATTTGGAGCTAAAGTAATTGAAAAGCATTTTATTATTGATCGTAGTATCGGCGGGCCGGATGCCTCCTTCAGCATGAATACAGCAGAATTTACTGCCATGGTAAAAGCGGTAAGGGAAGCGGAGATGGCGATAGGTGTGGTGGATTATCATTTAACCGCCAAGCAAAAAAGCGGCAGGGAATTTTCAAGATCACTTTACGTGGTGGAAGATATAAAGGCTGGCGAAACCATTACAGAAAAAAATGTCCGTTCCATAAGGCCAGGTTATGGCCTGCATCCAAAATATTATAATGAAGTGTTGGGAAAAAAAGTAACAGCAGATTTGCAGAGAGGTACACCACTGAAATTGGAAAATATCCAGCTGTAATTAGAAGATAAAAAATTGAAAGTTCTACTATTAACAGACTCCCTCTCCCTGCCCCGTAAATACGACGGAGGTGTGGTATTATGGGAGGACACTTATTTCTCAAAGCTGAAAAAAAAATTTCCGGAAGTGGAGTTTGTTTTGCTGGCAATGGGAGGTATTACCATCACACAAATTCATCTGGCATTAAATTATTATACCCAGGTTAATCCTGACCTGGTCATTTTGCAATCGGGCATTGTGGATTGTGCCCCCCGTGCTTTGGGGCAACTGGAACAGCAAATCATCATGAAGCTTCATTTGTTCCGGCTGGTACATCCGCTCACAAAATTTCTGCGGAAATTCCGGAACATCAATTACACCAGCCCAAAAATTTTTGAAGAAACATTGCTAAAGGTAAAAAATAATTTCCCCGGCAAACCATTCATTGGTATTGGCATATTGCCGGGTTGTGAGGCATACGATGTTAAAGTGCCCAGGGTCTCTCAAAAAATTACTGCCTATAATAGTATCATAGCAAAGCATACCATTTATGTTGATAACACTGATTTTCCAAGAGAAGGGATCATCAGCGATTTTCATCACATGAATGAAATTGGACACCGCACCATATTTCAAAAACTGGCGCCACTGGTAGAAAAATATAAAACCTCTTTGAAAGATTGATACCTAAAATAAGCAGCCTTTTTAAAGCTGTAAAAGATAAGAATGGTACCGGCAGAATGGTGGCTTTTATGAGCTTTTCCAGTTTGCTGGCAAATGTATTAACGATTGTTTCGGGCTTGCTGATAGCTCGGTGGCTGCTGCCCGAGGAGCTTGGATTGTTTACCAGTTTTAATGTACTCACCAGTTATATTATCCTGGTACAATTAGGTGTACCCAGCGGTCTCAGCAGGCAACTTCCCTTTTATATGGGAAGCAAAGAAGAAGAAAAAGCCAGGCAAACAGCCGCAGTTGCCAATCACTGGGGCTTGATAACCGGGCTTGCCTGTTTTGGGCTATCCCTGGCAGTTGCTGTTTATTTTCTTGCGGTAAAAAATTATTTTTTTGCAGCAGGTACTTTTGTTATCGGGATCTCTGCATTCCAGGGATTATACGTAACAAAATACTTGAAAATATTATACCGCTCCAACAATGATTTTAATAAATTATCCCTCATTGATATTATTAGTGCACTGGTATCTTTTGCCGGAATTTTTTTAGTATGGAAATATAAATTTTACGGGCTTTGTATGAGGGCCGCTATTTCTGTAGCTGTTGATTTAATATTAGCATATCAATGGCGGCCAATAAAAGTAAAATACAAATGGGATAAAAATTATTATAAAGAGCTGATGAAAATTGGTTTTCCTATTTACTGGGTTGCCAATATTTATTCATTGTGGCCGATGGTGCAGCGTACAGTAGTGGTTAGCCTCGGTGGGACGAAAGCCCTCGGGCTTTTTTCTTTAGCGGTAATTGTAGAAACAGGCATGAAGACACTTACCAATGCCATCAGCAATATCAGTTTTCCTAAAATGGCTTTTGCCTGGGGGCAGGGTGCTTCTTTTATTAACTTGCTGAAAGTTCCTCTAAAGCCAATGATAGTATCTGTAATAGTAAATACCGTAATGGCTGTTGCAGGATGGTTTCTACTGCCTTTTTTTGTTCAAAAATTATTGCCTAATTATATTGAGGGAACAAGGGCTGCACAATGGATGCTGTGGGTAGGCTGGTTAGGCAGCTTTTCTGTTTTTTCAAATGTGTACATGGTGATACAAAAAAATATGGATAGGTTATGGTCCTACATTGCAGGCATAGCCGCCTGGCTGCTGGTGTGCTTTGTTATGTATCGCATTATTGGTTTCAACATGGTGATATTTCCCATCGCAACATTGATAGGATATTTATTTATCTACCTGGTAGATGCGGTTAATTTCAGGCGCTACTATTTATTTTTTGTAAACAGGCACAGCCAAAATATTGCTGCAAAATAATTAGTATTGATGTTGAACGGAATCACTCAGTTTTTTTTAAAAAAGGAAATCATCCTCATTGTAAAACACCGAAACAGTACCCCTCTTATCAATGAAGCTAATAAAGCGAAATATATTTTTATAAGCCCCCTCATATTTTGGAAATCAACAGCCATTTTTGGCCGCAATTCAAAAATAAGGTTCAGGGTTATGGCGGTGATCTTGAATATTATTTCGCCAAAATATATCATTAACATCAACTGGATCACCCGGCTGGATACATTGTATTTTGTATGGTGTAAACAACAGCAGAAAAAATTTATCGTGGTGCAGCATGGCTCTTACGTGGCAGGATTAATAACAGATATACCCCACCGGGTTGCCAAGTGCAATATTTTTTTAGCCTGGAGCGAGTACTTTAAAGAAACCTTAGAAAAATATAATAAAGGGAAAAAACTGGATTGTATTGTTTGGGGCAATCCTGTTTACAATCAATACAACCGGGATACATTTTCTTACAAACCGGAAGCAGGAAATAAAATATTGGTAGCCCCATCACTGCTTACAGGTGAAAGGCTGAAAAGCTGCAATGCCCTGCTAAAAAAACTGGATGAACTGGATTTTGATGTAACAGTGAAAGAACATGGCTATCAATCTGTGCGGTCTGCTTCTATAGTAGGGTATGCGAAAGTGAGCGGCGATCTGTTTTCAATTTTAAAAGCACAAACTTTTGATATTGTTATTACCGATGTTTCCTCGGCTATGAATGATATTATTTTTTTTAAAACAAGAGCCATTTTTTTCTCCCCTCCGGAAAGCCAGGATTTTTATATTGAGAATGTGTATTCCCGGTTTATGAAAAATATGGCACTTGATATTGGCAGTGTAAACAGCAGCCAGGTACTGACAGATTATATTGATATCAATGCCCAGGAAAATTTGTTGAAATATTTAGTATCTCCCGGCAATAATAATTTGGAAGACCTGTAATGAATATTTTATTTTTTTGGACTATCCCCTTTAAAAATGCAGGAGGTGTTGGCGCTGTTACTGCAAAGCTGGCGCAGGAATTTCTCAAGAGAAATTTTGGTGTACACTATCTTTCATCTGGAACCGGTGAGAGTTATGAAGATAATGGGGTTACGCAATCCTTCTTCCCGGCTGCTGCATCAGATAAGAATAAAGGCATTTCTTTTTTTCGTAAATATGTAACCGATCACAACATCGGGGTTATTATCAATCAATCGGGTATCGATATAAGTACTTTAAAAATTATCGATGCATCACAATTAACCGGTGTAAAAATTATTTCAGTACATCATAACTGTATCACTTGTTTACAGGAGAACTATATACACATCATTAAAGAAAGCCTGAAGGATAAAATTTATTTTCCTTTAGTCAACAACTACTTTGGTATCCGGGTTTTAAAATACCTGAACAAAAAAAAGTACCAGGTATTTTTCGAATACCTCGTTGCTAAGTCTGATAAACTTGTTTTATTGTCGAAGCGTTTTATACCGGAATTAAATACATACCTCAATGATTTTCCTGAAGAAAAAATAACCGGCATACCCAACCCGGCATCATTTGAAATTGCTGAAAATGTTGAAAGCAAAAAAGAAAACAGGATAATCTATGTAGGCAGGATAGAATACGTACAAAAGCAGGTTAACTTGTTATTAGATTTATGGAAAATAATTTCGGCACAATATCCTGGCTGGCACTTTGATATTGTTGGCGAAGGCAGTGCCCTTGCAGATTTAAAACAAAGGGCGGTTAATGAAAATCTTCAAAATATTTATTTTCATGGACAACAGGATCCCCGGCCTTTTTTGGAAAAGGCTAAATTTTTTACCATGACTTCTTCATTTGAAGGTTTTGGAATGGTGCTGGTAGAAGCCCAGGCTTATGCTGCGGTGCCATTTGCTTTTAACTGTTTTAGCGCCATTGAGGATGTGATAAAAAATATGAAAGATGGGGTAATTATTAAACCCTTTGATTTAAATGAGTATGCACTGACACTTTCTGCATTGATGAAGAACGAAAGTTTAAGACAAGAGATGGCAACAAATGCACAAAGGGCAGTGGAAAAATATCATGTGGAAAAAGTGGCAAACAATTGGATAAGCTTATTTGAAAGCATAAAGAAAAATAAGGTATGAGAAAGGGTAACGCAACGCCATTATTTTTATTGAGCATTATTTTTCCGGGTATTGGGTTTTTGTTATCCATCCGGAAAATATGGAATAAGCAGTACCAGAAAATAATTTTGTTATTTGCTTTTTGGTTAGGGTTTACCGCTTTCTTTTTTGGCGGAGATATTCTGGAGTATAAAAATGCTTTTCCAATAACAGGTAAGTACACCTGGAATTCTTATTTCTACCTGGTAACAAATTCATTTTCTGAAGACCGGCTTATTTTATTCCCCGATAATGTAGTGAACTCAAAACCGGATATTTATGCACTCACTTTACAGTTTATCATATCCAGGTTTACTGATAATGAAAGATGGTTCTTTGGTTTTGTCTCATTGATCTACGCCTTCTTATTTTTGAAATTTATTAATGAGGTACTTGTCTTTTCAGGGATAAACAAGACAAAACCCTGGCGATTCTTTTTTGCCTGCTTATTATTGATAGTGCCATTTTATGTAGGTCTTACAGGAGTCCGATTTTGGACAGCCCTGTTTTGGTTCATGCTCTTCACCATGAAATATATCCGAACGAAGCAGCCCCTTTTTATTGCACTGGCTGCTGTTTCAATTTTAATACACTACACATTTATGTTTCCCGTGGGGGTGTTGCTCATTTACCGGTTTTTAAATATTTCTAAGGCAGCCAAGAAAGTACTGGTAATACTTTCACTTATCTTTTTTACTATTTCCACTACTACCGGTTTGCTGGGATATGCAGGCCAGGCACTGGATCTATTTGAAGACAGTTCAGTAAAAACAGTGGCAAGCAGCTATACAGACGAAGATAACCTGTTAGAGAAACAGCAGGATGCAGATACGGCTAACTGGTATGTAAAGGTGAAACAGGCATTGGTTACTTATTCCTTTATGGGAATATTTTTGTTAGAATTTTTTGGAGTTTTTAAATGGCGTACCAATAAATACCTGGATAGCTGGTACTCCCTGTATGTATTGTTTTTTTGTATTGCCTCCTTCACATTTGGCCTGGGTTCATTGGGCAGGTTTATGTATATTTTTTTCCTCCTTTCCGTTATCAGGTTATTAATTGTATCCAGTATTAATTATAGGAACAGCTATATTAAAATTGTTATGTACTGGCTGTTTCCGGTAATGCTCATTCATGTTTTGGTAAGCTTCCGGGCAGGATTTTATTATATTGATCCTTTGTTGTTTGTTGGAAACCCGGTGGTATATTTTGTGGTACACTCTACACAAAGCCTTTCAGAATTTTTAGTAGGCCATTAAAGTAAAAAAAATTAATCTCCCCATCGTTACTTTTTTTAAATACAGATCAATATTTTGATTGCAAAATTAAAAGACAGGCTGGTACAAAATGCTGTCAATTTCACCGGGTGGAAAACCAATCGGAAAATTGTAGTGATTGAATCTGATGACTGGGGTATGATCAGGATGGCTTCTAAAGAAGCTTACCAGCGGTTTGTTCAAAAAGGTTATCCTGTTCAAAATTGTGAATACAACAGCAACGATGCATTAGAAAGCAATGATGACCTTGAGTTGTTGCTGGAGGTATTGCAATCTGTAAAAGACAGCAATGGCAATCCGGGTGTCATCACTACCAATACAATTGTTGCCAATCCTGATTTTGAAAAAATAAAAGCTTCCGGTTTTCAGCAATATTTTTTTGAGCCATTTACCAAAACGCTTGACCGGTATCCTGCACACGACAAGGTGCTGGACTTGCACAGGGAAGGGATCAAAAAAAAAATGTTGCAGCCACAGTTGCATGGAAGAGAACATATCAATGTACCCAACTGGTTAAAAGCATTACAACAAAATGAAGCCATTGCAATGGATGCTTTTGAAGAAAATATGTTTACAGTTTCAAAAGGTGGAAAGTCTAATTGCAACAAAGAATACCTGGATGGCTTTGGAACATTTACCAATGATGCATTGCAACAATTGGAGGGGGTGGTAAAAGATGCAGCTAATTTGTTTGAAGAAATATGGGGCTTTCGTTCCAGCTCTGTAATAGCACCCTGCTATACCTGGCATTCCGAAGCTGAAAAATATTTTCATCAAAACGGCATCCGCTTTATGCAGGGAGGAAGGGTACAGAATGAACCGAACCTGTTACAGGGGCAAGGGTATATACGCAAGCGGCACTATACCGGCCAGCGAAATAAATTGGGGCAAATTTACTTAGTAAGAAATGCCGCTTTTGAACCAAGTTCAAATCCTGGTTTTGATTGGGTAAGCACTTGCCTGGCTGAAATAAAAAATTCTTTTTTATGGGGTAAGCCAGCCATCATCAGTGCCCACCGGTTAAATTTTATTGGTTATATCAATCCGCAAAACAGGAGCAACAATCTTTTTTTATTAACTGAATTATTAAAAAAAATAAAGCAGCATTGGCCAGAGGTTGAGTTTTTATCCACCGACAAATTGGGTGATTTAATAAGTTCAAAACAATGACAGGCATTACCACTGCAGCTGCTTTTAATAACTGGAAAATAATTGCCACAGATATCCTGGTGTTATTACTGGTATATTTTATTCCGGCGCTTACTCACCTCAGCCCTTTCCCACTCTATTATTTAGATCCAATGCGGCTGTTGTTATTTGCAGGATTTTTAGTGAGCCGCAATCATACCAATGGTTATTTACTGGCTGTTACCATTCCGATTTTTTCAATATTAGTTACAGGGCATCCGCCTTTTTATAAAGCAGTATTAATTTCAATAGAGCTGTTTATAAATATTGGTTGTTTCAGTTTTCTTGTAAACAAAATAAAATGGAATCCCGGTATTATATTTTTACTGAGCGCTATAGTAAGCAAACTGTTTTACTACGGTTGTAAATATATTTTTATTCGCCTGGCATTGATAGACGGTGACTTAATTGCTACCAGTCTTTTAATACAGTTGCCGGTCATTATTTTTTTATCATTGATGTTTATGTTTTTTTATAAAAAACAGCAGCAGCCATAACCGTTTCGTGAACAACTTTGTAAATATCAAATCAGTCTACAACAATAAACAGGAGCGGCAGATACCTTTCTTAAAAGAGTTGTACAGCAACAGGGAACTGCTGATAAAAAATATTGCAGAGCTTGCCGGTGCTATTTTAAATGAAGCATCACTGAATGGAAAAAGGGTACTCTTAAAACCAAACTGGGTAAGGCATTCCAGGAAAGAAGCTGACGAAATATGCCTGCGTACCCACGATGGTTTTGTACTGGCAGCATTGGAATATGTGTTGCAGTTTTCACCAAAAGAAGTAGTGATAGGCGATGCCCCGGTGCAGGGCTGCAAGTGGAATAAAATGATGAGCCCCTTGTTGATACAATCAGTGGAGGAGCTGCAGGAAAAATACAAAATACCGGTTACCATCAAAGATTTTAGAAGGGTAACTTTTGACGACAGGTCAAATAATATAACCGAAGAACGCAAGCCATTGAGCGATTACCAGATATTTGATATTGGTAAAAACAGCTACCTGGAACCGGTAACCGATACTAAAAAAAATAAATTTCGTGTTACTGTATATAACCCCGACAGGTTTTTAGAGTCTCACACAGAAGGGATGCATAAATATTGCATTACAAAGCAGTTGTTTGAAGCAGATGTGGTGATTTCATTACCAAAAGTAAAAACACATCAGAAGTCGGGCATTACAGCCGCATTAAAAAATATTGTTGGCTTAAATGGCGACAAAGATTTTTTACCACATCACCGGCTGGGTGGTTCTGCCATGGGTGGCGATTGCTATCCTGGCGGAAATATTTTCAGGTATTGGTCTGAGCTTTGCCAGGACAATGCCAACCGTAATAAAGGCAAAAAAATGTATTGGTTCTGGCTAAGGCTGGCATCTCTGCTGTGGCGTATTTCATTTCCTAAAAAAGTACACCAGGTGGCAGCCGGCTGGTATGGTAATGATACTACCTGGCGCATGGTACTCGATCTTAACACCATTGTATATTTTGGCAGGGCCGATGGTACCATTGCCGATACGCCACAAAGATCTTTTTATAGTTTGTGCGATGGTATCACTGGCGGCGAGGGTGATGGTCCATTGGATCCGGACCCATTAAATTTAGGAATGATAACATTTACCAACGACTCTGCCTGGAACGATGTGTGCCTGGCAATGCTGATGGGTATGGATATTGACTATGTGCCGCTGCTGGTAAATGCAAAAAAATTTATTCCAGGCAGCAAGCCGGTTATTAGTTTTAATGGAAAAATAGTAGAACCATCTTTTTTAAAACAACATGCTGTATCAGCAGTAATGCCACCGGGGTGGCTTAATTATTTGCAGGCAAAAAAATGAAAATAGCGATTCATCCAACCAAAAGCAGTTTCGATCAGCAATGGATACCTTATTGCAAAGAAAACGGCATTCCTTTTAAAATAGTGGATTGTTATGCAGATGATATTATGCAGCAGCTGCAGGATTGCGATGCATTGATGTGGCATATTAACCATGCCAGTCCAAAAGATATGGTGATGGCAAAGCCACTTTTATATGCCCTGCAGCAAACGGGTAAAATTGTATTTCCTGATTTTAATACTGCCTGGCATTTTGATGATAAACTGGGGCAAAAATATTTGCTGGAAGGGCTGAATGTGCCGCTGGTGCCGGTACATATTTTTTATGAAAAACAAAAAGCACTAGATTGGGCCGCCATTACCAGTTTCCCTAAAGTGTTTAAACTTCGTGGTGGTGCCGGATCGGCCAATGTAAAGCTGGCTCATACTAAAGAGGCTGGCATCAGGTTTATTAAACAGGCATTTGGAAATGGATTTAAAGCGTATAATGGATGGGAGAACCTGCAGGAAAGGTTACGATTGTTTAAAAAAGGAAAAACAGATAGTAAAAATGTACTAAGGGGCATTGTAAGATTAGCGTATCCACCTGCTTACAGCAAAGTGGCAGGTAAAGAAAATGGGTATGCTTATTTTCAGGATTTTATACCCGGCAACGACCATGACATAAGGGTAGTGGTGATAGATGAAAAAGCATTTGCCATCAAACGAATGGTGAGGGACAATGATTTCAGGGCATCCGGCAGTGGCAATATTTTGTATGATAAAATATTGTTTAGCGAAGATCTGATACGGCTTACATTTGACATAGCGGCAAAAGTAGAAAGCCAGTGCTTTGCGGTAGATTATGTGTTTGATAATGGTAAGCCTTTGGTGGTGGAATTCAGCTATGGCTTTACACAAAAAGGATATGATGATTGCCCTGGCTATTGGGATAAAGATTTAAAGTGGCACGAGGGAAGTTTCAATCCGCAGGCCTGGATGGTAGATGATTTAATAAAAAAAATACAGGCAAAAACTGTTGATGGAAAAAGTAGCGGTCAATAATTTTAAATACAAGCAATAAAAATTTGGATCAAACAAAAAAAATAAAAATTTGCCTTGTCATCCCATCGCTGGAGCCGGGAGGAATGGAAAGGGTGATGTCTGAACTGGCTAACCAGTTTGCAAAAAATGACGGGGTTGATTTACATATTGTATTATATGGATCGAACAGAAAAATATTTTACCCTTTACCGGAAAATATCAGCATTCACAAACCCAACTGGAAGTTTGATAATTCCAGGCGGGGGACACATGCTGTAAGAACATTGTGGTTCCTAAGAAAAAAAATAACTTCCCTCCAGCCTGATACTGTACTTAGTTTTGGTGAGCTATGGAATAATATTGTGTTGCTTTCTTTATTGGGTACAGGCATCATGGTGTATGTGTCCGACAGGTCGCAGCCCAATAAAGATTTAGGCTGGCTGCAAAATGGCTTTCGACGGTGGTTGTATCCTCATTCGGCAGGAGTAATATTGCAAACAGAAAAAG
>JANLQY010000152.1:0-6954 GCA_031368105.1 Chitinophagaceae bacterium | reverse complement strand
CAATATCGTTGTGTCACTCACTTGTACTGCATACCATTGTGCATCGCCCTTTGATGCAAGCAGTAAGTGATTATTCAGGAAGTTTAAAATCAATAAACAATTATCTTTGCCACTATAAAATTTGGTTTGCCCTGCAAGCATCCAATCCTTGTCCTGAGCCAAAGCGAAGGACATAAAAGATTTCCCGGTTACACACCAGGATCAAATTAAAAACTTATGGCAGTATTACACAACAGGGTTTCCCAGGCGGAACTCAAAAAGAAATTGTACGAAGAAACAGAACAGCGTACCACCATTTCCTTCTACCAGTATTTTCCTGTCAGCAATCCACACCATTTCCGGGATGAACTTTACAAAGCATTGAATGAGCTGAAAGTTTTCGGAAGAATTTACATAGCGCAGGAAGGTATCAATGCACAGATCAGCGTGCCCGAAAATAATTTCGAAGCACTCAAAAATCATTTGCATTCAATCGAACCATTGAATGGTATTCGTTTGAATATTGCTGTGGATGATGACGGTAAATCATTCTGGGTATTAAAAATAAAAGTAAGGGAAAAGATAGTGGCAGACGGCATTGCAGATCCCAATTTCAGCATGGTGAAAAAAGGAAAGTATGTAAATGCGGAACAGATGAATGAACTCTTAACAGATGAAAATACTGTAGTGATCGACATGCGTAACCACTACGAATTTGAAGTGGGCCATTTTGATAAAGCGATAGAAATACCCAGTGATACTTTTCGTGAACAGCTGCCGATGGCGGTGGATATGATGCAGGATAAAAAAGAACGCAACATTATCATGTACTGCACCGGCGGCATCCGTTGTGAAAAAGCAAGTGCCTACATGCTGCACAATGGTTTTGAAAATGTTTTTCATTTGGAAGGCGGTATCATCAATTATGCAAAGCAGGCAAAAGAAGTCGGCATAACAAGCAAGTTCATTGGAAAAAATTTTGTGTTCGACGACAGGCTGGGGGAGCGGATTACAGAAGATGTAATTGCCAAATGCCATCAATGCGGCCAGCCTGCCGACACACATACCAATTGTAAAAACGATGGCTGTCATTTACTCTTTATACAATGTGAAGCATGTGCAGCAAAGTATGATGGCTGCTGCAGTGTGGAATGTCAAACAATGTATAATCTTCCGGTTGAAGAACAAAAGGAATTGAGAAAGGGAATAGAAAAAGGCAGAATGGTTTTTAATAAAAGCAAACAGCGATTGAGGCCGAGGCTCAACAAACTGAAGGAATAAATTTTAAAAAAGAATATGTGCCGGCATTTTTATTTTAATCAAATATAATAGAGCTGAAAAATATTTTCAAAACATTTAAAATAACAAAGCCCCAAACTTTTTGTTTGGGGCTTTGTTATTTCTAAAAAAGAAATTTTATTTAAACACACTACTGATATAATCAGCAATCTCGGCTCCCTTGGCTTTACTTATTTTATCAAAAGCCATTTTAAAAGAAGGATCCACATAACTCCTGTATTGCTCAGGAATCATGTTCCTGAATTTAATAACAGCATCAATACCTTTTTTAATTTTTGCCACATCATTCAGCTTTTCCAGGTAACTGCAAAACTTGGTAGTGGCACTTACTTTTTCCTGGCTTGGCGGAGCATCATTGTATTGAGCAGCAATGATATCAAAATCAGCCTCTGCTCCATTTGCGATAATGATCCTGCTCACCACTTCACCCAATGTTCCTTTAGCATCCTTACTGTATTTTTTTGCTAAATCGTATGCCTTTTCCGGCGCCAGTTTTTCCAACCCTTCCAGCGAAGCACCAGCCACGCTGTAAGAAGAATCAGCAATAAATTTATTGTACAGCGCTTCGTATTTTGCATCTGTAGTTTTAGCTAAAAAACGAATAGCCGCAGCCTGTGTTCTTTTATCTTTATCTGTATTGGCAATCTTTTCAATGCTGGCAAGCACATCTGCTTCTTTAGCCAATTTAGATTTCCCCAACCGGTCTATTGTCATCCTGCGTAAGCCTTCATATTTATCCTGCAGGCCCAATGCCAGTTCTGCCATTCCTTTCTTATTGAAAAATTCTATTGCTTCTCTTCTGTCCAAATAATTAGGAGCATATTTCATTTGATGAACAAAATTTTCAGACGTTTTATTATCTGTTTTTTCACACAACAACATTTTATCAGCATCCACATTAATCAGGTCGGGGTGCTTTGTATAATTAAAAGTGAACGTATCAATTTTATTCTCCACCCACACTTTGTTTCTTTGTTTGGCAGCGCCATTATAAATGTCAATCGCAATCGGCAGGCGGAAAACTTTATCTGTTTTTTGTGTTTGTTCAATGATCACTTTGGCCTTGCCTGCAGCATTATCATACACATAATCAATCTTCAGTTTAGGATGGCCGCTGCCATAATACCATTGGTTCCAGTACCAGTTCATGTCTTCACCGGTTACTTCCTCAAATGCTAATCTTAACTGCCCTGCTTCACCAGCTTTAAATTTATTAGTGGTTAAATAATTGTTCAGTGATTTAAAGAAAGCATCGTCACCAACATAATTGCGAAGCATGTTTAAAATGCGGCCGCCTTTGTTGTAGCTCACTCCGTCAAACATGTCTTCTTTATCCGCATAATGAAAACGCACCAGGTCTTTTTTATCATTACCCGGCTGCATCAGGTAGCCCTGCATGTCCTGGTAATGATGTTCATCCGCAGCATCTTTTCCATCTTTGTGTTCCATCCACAGGTATTCGCTGTAGTTAGCAAAGCTTTCATTTACGGTAAGGTTGCTCCAGCTTTCAGCAGTAACTAAATCTCCAAACCATTGGTGAAACAATTCATGTGCAATGGTTTCTTCCCAGCTGTTATCATCTACCAGTTGTCTTGCATTTTGATAAGCACTTTCCTGGTGCAATGTGGCGGTAGTATTTTCCATTGCGCCGCTTACATAATCCCTTCCTACTATCTGTGAATATTTGGCCCATGGATAATCAATACCTAATTTTTCAGAAAAGAATTTCATCATCGCCGGGGTATTGCCAAATATTTTTCTTGCAACTGATTCATACTTTTTCTCTACATAATAGTTTACTTCTTTCTCTTTGTATTTGTCTTTCACAATGGCAAAATCACCCACGCCCATAAAGAAAAGATATGGTGCATGAGGCAGATCCATCTTCCAGTAATCTGTCCTTGTGCCATCTGTATTTTTTTTCTGACTAATTAATAAACCATTGCTGAGCGTTACATATTTAGCAGGCACCGTCATGTAAATTTCATCGGTACTTTTTTGGTTCGATTTGTCAATAGTAGGCATCCATGCACTGTTCGATTCAGTTTCGCCCTGTGTCCATATTTGCGTAGGCTTATCTTTTTCTTGTCCTTTTGGATTAATAAAATACAATCCTTTGGCATCAGTGATTACAACACTGCCTTGAACTTTCAGGTCATTAGGCCTGGCTGTGTAGGCTATATATATTGTGTAGCTTTCACCACCTTTATACATTTTATCAAGATGGATAGAAAGCTGAAGGCTGTCGTAGCTGTACTTTAATGGAGATTTAACAGCGCCTTTCATCATTGACACTTCTTTAATATCCATTCCTTTTGCATCCAGCCTCAGGCTGTCAGTGGGGTAGAAGTGAGGTCTCAATGTGATCCATGCTTTTCCGTACATCCATGCTTTGTCGTAATCAAATTTTACATCCAGTTTGGTATGCACCAGTTCATTGGTTTTAGAATAACTGGCCCTGTATATTTTTTGCCAGGAAGTATCTTGTGGTTCTTCTCCTGGCTGGGCATTAGCAAACGCCATGCATCCGATAAATGCAACAAATAAAAAAACGTTCTTCATATAATTTTTTTTGTGAGGCACAAAATTAATGTGGATGATTGTAATTGAAACGATTTTTTAGATAAATGGCAAACCGATAATTATAATAAGTAGATTTGTAACCAAAGTAATACAGGCATGATGAAGTCTTTCTATTCCCTTGTTTTTTTATTGTTGTTGAATATTCCTTTTGGTGTAAAAGCACAGCAAAATCATTTTATCTATTTTCAAACAGAAGGCAGGCAGCCCTTCTATGCTAAACTTGATAAAAAGGTATTAAGCTCCTCTGCCTCTGGCTATTTAATCATTCCCAAATTAAAGGACGGCACTTATAATATTTCCATAGGATTTCCTAAGAATGAAAATGGCGAGCAGAACTATGTTTGCACAATAGATACCAGGGATGCAGGCTATTTGTTAAAGAATTTCGGAGACAAGGGCTGGGGGCTATTCAATCTGCAAACACTGGATGTAGTGATGTCTGGCAATCAGACTAAAGAAAAGTATGTAGCAAAGGTTGAAAAGACAGACGCTTTTTCCACCATGCTGTCTGATGTAGTCAATGACCCAACCATTAAAGAAACAGAAAAGCCAAAAGAACAAACAAAACAGGTAATTGAAAAGAAAGTACCTACAGAGCAATTAGCAAAAACAAAAGTTACCGAAGAAAAAAATCAGTTAGTTGATAATACAACTACCCCACAATCTGCAAAAAAAGACAAACCACAACTCACAGCAAGTACAAGCAGCATCAATAAAAAAGAAATCAATACTGGCGCAGATGGAATAGTAATTGTATATATAGATGCAGCAGATCAAAAACCTGATACCATTAGGATATTCATTCCGGCGGATAAAACTTCAGATAATTATAATGGGGAAACAATAATTCCAAAAGAAACAATAAAACAGGAAGTGCAAATAAAGCAGGAAGTAAAGCCAAAACAACAAAGCACGGAGACTAAACCAGCAACAGATAAAGATAATGCAGTTATAAAGCTGGATACTGTATTTAATGCTGTAGCTCCGGAAGTTAAAAATGATCTACCTGCACTGGAGAAAAATATTAAAAAAGATGATGATAAGAAGTTTCTGCCAATAAACTTACCATCTCCCAATAAAAAGACCGACGAAAAGATAGAAGATAAATCAATACCAGCCAGCAGTGCAGGAAGTATCAAGCCAATAGAGTCTGTAATAGAACCGGAATCTAAAACACCAATGATTAATTCTGATTGTAAGAATTATGCAACAGAAGAAGACTTTTTAAAGCTAAGAAAGAAAATGGCTGCTGTAGAAGATGAAGAAGAAATGGTAACAATAGCAAACAAGGTCTTTAAGACAAAGTGTTTTACAACCAGTCAGGTAAAAAATCTATGTGTATTATTCCTGAAAGATGCAGGGAAATACAAGTTTTTCGATCTGGCATATCAATACGCTTCCGATTCACATAATTTCTACACATTAGAAAACCAATTGTCTGATCCTTATTATATAAGTAGGTTCAAAGCAATGGTTAAGCATTAATAATGTACCCGTAAGGGGTTTAAATGGATGCGATAAAGTTATATGGCACGTTATTTTATTCAGGTAGTATATAAAGGAACCAAATATGCTGGCTTCCAAATACAGAAAAACGCCAACTCCATTCAGGCTGAAATAGAGAAAGCATTAAAAATATTCTTCAAAACTGATTTTGAACTCACCTGTTCTTCCCGTACAGATGCAGGAGTACATGCACTCGATAATTATTTCCATTTCGATTCTCATATTCTGCCAGCACAGCAAAAATTGAACACGGCAGTATATAATCTCAACGCAATCCTCCCAAAGGATATTATAATAAAAGCTATTTACCCGGTAACCGGCAATGCTCATAGCCGCTTTGATGCCCTTTACAGGGAATATGAGTACTATGTGTATAACGAAAAAAATCCCTTTTTAGAGGATAGGGCATATTATTATCCATATCCTTTAGACATAGAACGGTTACAAGAAGCCGCTCAATTGCTAAAAAACTACACAAATTTTACGTCATTCTCAAAGCGAAACACTCAGGTTAAGACGTTTGATTGCATAATATCTGAAAGCCAATGGGTACAAAGAAATGACTGTCTTGTTTACAACGTACGATCAAATCGGTTTTTAAGAGGGATGGTTAGGGGGCTTGTAGGTACCATGCTAAGAGTTGGCACGGGCAAAACTTCTATACCAGATTTTAGAGAAATTATAGAAAGTAAAGATTGTTCCAATGCCGATTTTTCAGTCCCCCCTCAAGGTCTTTTTTTAATCGAAGTAAAGTATCCTGACAGTATCATTGTAAAGGGATCTGTATAATTCTATTCTTTTAATGATTTCGCTTTGTACTGTATTATTAATTTACATAGACCTAATTGTTCTGATTAATGTAAAATAAGGATAAATAGTATGCTGCTGATATATTTTTAAATAAAATTACCCAATAATTTGAATATCTAAAACTCTTTACTGGGAAGGGTTTCACAATATTGATGCCTAATTGTTAGTATGCTAATTTATATTTTTCTTTAAAAAAATTTGGGATTAATCTACTTCCCGCTATCTTTGCCGTCCACAAATAAAAAAGTGGTAGTTCTTCGATCAGAAAATAACAATCTCCCGGATCACTTTCTTAAATAAATTTTGAATAAAGTGATTAATAAATTTGGTAGTTAAATAAAGTTACTTACTTTTGCACTCCCAAATAAAAAAGGGGATAGTTCTACAAAAATTTACACCTTAAATTTACACAGATTTTCAGAAAATAAATTTCAAAAAAATCAAAATAAATTTGGGTGTTAAAATAAAGGCTCCTACCTTTGCACTCCGAAAGAAATTTTGGGGTCAAAATAAGACCAAAAGATCTTTGAAAGTTTGGAAACAACAGCATGAATCTTTAAGATTCAAACAGGTAAATCTAGCAACAACATTAATTAGAATTTGACAAGTTAATTTCCAATGAAATTACGAAGTCATGTTCAAACAACTCATTTACAATGGAGAGTTTGATCCTGGCTCAGGATGAACGCTAGCGGCAGGCTTAATACATGCAAGTCGAGGGGCAGCACGGGTAGCAATATCTGGTGGCGACCGGCAAACGGGTGCGGAACACGTACG
>JANLQY010000027.1:0-15361 GCA_031368105.1 Chitinophagaceae bacterium | reverse complement strand
CTGTTTGAGTTAATTATTTTTGATACCAGCTTTAGTTCTTTGTGGCGTCATCGTTGTGTCACTCCCTTGTACGGCATACCTTTTTTCAACTTTAATTATGCAATAGGATAAATATTTTAATTAACTCAAACAGCTTCTAAGTCTTTAGCCAAAAGAATAAAATACTCAGCCTCGTTAGAAGAACCAAGAGAGATATTTAAAAAATTAGCAAAATCATTCTTCGTATTCTTCCCACATCCTTCTGCAATATTTGCTGCAATGGAAGATGCTGCCCTTCTCAGCTGGCTTGTCAGGCCATATACTTCTTCTTTGGGAAAAGATTTAGTGGCTTTATAAACTTCCACTGTAAACAGATGAGCCTTTTCCCAAACTTTTAAATCTTTATAGTTCTGCATACTTATAACTTATTACTTACAACTTATTACTTAAGTCCTCACACAATCTGTTCCACCATTTTAATATAAGTTGCAATTCCTTCTTCTATTTCTGAAAGGTAAATAAATTCATCCTCAGTATGGCTTCTTGCACTATCACCCGGCCCCATCTTTAAAGTCGGGAAAGGCATCAATGCTTTATCTGATGTGGTTGGCGAACCATAATAACCTTTGCCCAGCTTGATACCCGCTTTTACCAATGAATGATCCAACGCAATAGAAGTTGACTTCATCCTGGTGGTACGTGGTTTAAACTGGCTTTTTAAATTCGCTTTCAATGACTCTAAAATTTCATCGAATGTGTAAAGTTCATTTACCCGTACATCAATCACATACTTACATTCAGCAGGTACTACGTTATGCTGTTTGTTATCCGTATTAATAACGGTAACGGTGAGCCGTGACTCTCCGAGAAGTTCACTTACTTTATCAAATTGGTAATTTCTTATCCAGTGAATATCATCCATAGCTTTGTACAATGCGTTCTCCCCTTCATTACGTGCCGCATGGCCGGCTCTGCCGGTGGCAGTACAATCTATTACCATCAGACCTCGTTCAGCTACTGCCATTTCTAATTTGGTTGGTTCGCCTACAATACCAAAATCAATTTTACCCAAATAAGGCAACACCAGTTCAATACCATTTACACCGCTGATCTCTTCTTCTGCACTGGCAGCAAATACTACATTGTGTGCTGTATTTTCCTGTTCATAAAAATGAAGAAAGGTGGCAATCAGCGAAACAAGGCAGCCACCTGCATCGTTGCTTCCCAATCCATATAATTTTCCGTCTTTTTCTATTGGAGAAAATGGATCCATGGTATAGCCTTTGTTGGGCAACACGGTATCATGGTGACTGTTTAAGAGTATAGATGGTTTGTTGACATCGTAATATTTATTCTTGGCATAAATATTATTGCCCACTCTTGCATAAGGCATATTGTGCTCTTCAAAAAAAGCACAAATAATTTCAGCCGTATCATTTTCTTCTTTTGAAAAAGAAGGCGTGGCAATTAATTGTTTCAGCAACGCTACTGCATTCTCATAATGTGTCCTGTTCATCTTACTTTATTAAAGTTCCTTTAGTATGTTCTGTTGTATTTTGTATCAGGTCATTTGCATCGCCAATCAACACTTCAGCCACACCATTGTCAATTGCGGCAAAGGCATTATCGATCTTTGGTAAAATGCCATCAAACAGTTTTTTTTCTGCCAACAACTGCCGGTATTTTTCTTTTGTAATTAAATTGATGACAGAATTTTCATCTTCGATATTTTCTAAAATTCCTTTTTTCTCAAAACAATAAATCAGTCTTACTTCGTAATTTTTAGATAAACTGGTTGCAATGGAAGATGCAATGGTATCTGCATTGGTGTTAAGCATTTGCCCTTTACCATCGTGGCTTAGTGGTGCAATGACCAATGTAATATCCTGCTGCAGCAATGATTCCAGCACAATGGAATTTATTTTTCCAGCATCAATATCTCCAACAAAACCGTAATCAATGCCCCCCTCTCCTAAAGGGGAGTTATTCAACGGCTCTATTTCTTTCGCAGAGTTGTTATCATGTCTCTCATCCTTTAAAGGAGAGACTTGAATTGGTCTTTTTATTGCAGGAATAATATTAGCATCTGCGCCGGTTAAACCAATTGCATTACAATTTAGGGCCTGTAGTTTAGCAACAATTTTTTTATTTATCAATCCCCCGTACACCATCGTTACAAGATCAATCGTTTCAGCATCTGTTATTCTTCTTCCATTAATATATTTCGACTCTATGCCCAGCTGCTCTCCTATTTTTGTAGCGATTTTTCCAC
Organism: Chitinophagaceae bacterium; assembly: GCA_031368105.1. Classification (GTDB taxonomy): domain Bacteria; phylum Bacteroidota; class Bacteroidia; order Chitinophagales; family Chitinophagaceae; genus Ferruginibacter. The sequence goes on along the minus strand of JANLQY010000027.1, from coordinate 13,110 downwards.
CGCCATGTACCAGAATACATTTACCCCCATCCCCTGAAGGGGAGTTATTTAACGACCCTGCTTTTTTTGTAAGAGCTGAAATATTTGCAAAGTCTTTTAAAAAGTTATTTAATTTATTTTCATCATCAATTACATTACCTCCAATTTTTATGACAAATAGTTTTTCTTTACCCCCATCCCCTGAATGGGAGCTTTTCAATGACTCTACATTTTTTGTAGGTGTATTTTGAAGAGTTGTTATTGTTGATCCGATTTTGCTTAACACACTATCTATATTATTAAACACTTCCTCATTCTTGAATCTTAATACTGTTATTCCAAAATTCTTTAGATCATTTTCTCTTGCGTCATCATAAATTTTTACTTCTTTATGACTATGATAACCGCCGTCTAATTCAATTACCAATTTCACATTATGACAATAAAAATCAGCAATGTAATTTGATAATGGATGCTGTCTTCTAAACTTTAAATGCCAGTCATTTATTTTTATAATATCCCAAAGAGTTTCTTCTGCCTGCGTCATTTTAGTCCTTAGCTCCTCTGCTAATTCAAATAAAATAGGACTTGCCCCAAAGTGCATATTGTACTGCTTTCCCCCATCCCCTAAAGGTGAGTTATTTGTAGTGCCTGTATTTTCAGAGCTATTCATTTTTATAGAAATTTATCAGCCTGAATTATGAGTTTCATAAATTTAATGTATAGTCATCGTATAACTCCCCTTTAGGGGATGGGGGCTGCTTTTAAAATTTCACTTAAAACAACTTGTGCTGCCCAAACACGGTTCGATGCCTGTGTTGTAACAAGACTATTCGACCCATCCAAAATTTCATCACTTAATTCTACATTTCTTCTCACCGGCAGGCAGTGCATTACTTTTGCATTATTGGTCAATTTTAATTTTTCTTCTGTCAGCATCCAGCCCGGATCGTTGGTGTAAATCCTCCCATAATCTTTGTAAGTACTCCAGTTTTTTACATAAACAATATCAGCATCTTTCAATGCTTCATCCTGGTTGTGAGTGATGGCGGCACCCTTTGTAAATTGCTCATCCAGTTCATAATCTTTGGGATGCGTTATTACAAAATCAGCCTTGCCCCAGGCATTGATCCATTGTGCTGTTGAATTGGGAACGCACTGTGGCAAAGGTTTTATGTGAGGTGCCCAAGTCAATACTATCTTCAATTTTGAATTGAGATTTTGCAACACAGCATTTTCTGTAATTGTAATAATATCTGTCAATGATTGCAAAGGATGCAGCGTACCACTTTCCAAACTAACAATCGGCACGCCGGCAAATTTGATAAAGGCATTCATTACTTCTTCACTGTAATCATCTGCTTTATTTTTCAAGGAAGGAAATGCACGGATACAAAGAATGTCAAAATAGTTTCCCAATATCGGCGCTGCATCTTTTACATGCTCCACTGTGTTGCCACTCATGATGGCCCCTTCTTCAAATTCCATTGCCCAGCCTTCTTTGTCCACATTAAAAACAATTGCTTCCATCCCCAGGTTAGCAGCAGCCACCTGCGTACTTAACCGGGTACGCAATGAAGGGTTCAGAAACAGCAAACCAATTCGTTTGTCTGCACCAAGATTTCTATCGGCAAAAGGATTGGCTTTGTATGCCAGTGCTTTTACCACCAATGCATCAATGGCTTCAGTAGCATTGCTTCCGCTTTTGAATACATCATTAACTGAAATAAAATTTTTCATCAGCTTAATTCAATTTTTATTGCTTCTAAAAAAATATCTGCTTCCACTTTAGTAATATTCAGTGCCGGCAATAACCTTATCACATTCGGCTTGGCTTCGCCGGTAAATATTTTGTGTTTGAATAATAAATTTTTCTTTACCTCTTTTAATTCTTCGGGCAATTCTATTCCTATCATCAATCCCCTGCCACGAACCTCTTTAATTTTTGGCAATTGTTTTAGTTCGTTTATTAAATAATCACCAACCATTTTTGCGTTGTTCATCAAATCATCCTGCTCAATTATTTCCAGCACCGCCAATGCCGCTGCACAGGACAAATGATTGCCACCAAAAGTGGTGCCCAACATAAAATATTTCGGTTGAATTTTCGGTGCAATAGAAATGCCTGCCACCGGAAAACCATTGCCCATTCCTTTGGCCATGGTATAAATATCTGCCTGAACGCCACTATGGTCATGGGCATAAAATATTCCACTCCTGCCATAGCCACATTGCACCGAATCGGCTATGTAGACAGCATTGTATTCATCACAGAGACTTCTTATTTTTTGTAAAAAAGAATCGCTGGCAACATTAATACCACCAACACCCTGAATGCCTTCAATGATAACAGAAGAAATCTCCTGTTGCTTAAAAGCCTGCTCCAGTGCGGCTTCATCATTAAAGGGAAGAAAAATAACATTATCAGTTTGATTAACCGGCGCAACAATATTTGGATTGTCTGTAGCAGCCACCGCCAAAGATGTTCTTCCATGAAATGCTTTTTTAAAAGCAATGATTTTTTTTCTGCCATTGTAAAATGATGCCAGCTTCAAAGCATTTTCATTTGCTTCGGCTCCTGAACTGCACATAAATAACTGGTAATCTTCTTTACCCGATACCTTTCCTAATTTTTCTGCCAGTTCCACCTGTAATGGTATTTTTACAGAGTTAGAATAGAAACCAACTTTAAGCAACTGATCTTCCAACCGTTTTACATAATGCGGATGAGTGTGACCAATAGAAATTACTGCATGGCCACCGTACAGGTCCAAATATTTTTGCCCTTTGTCATCCCACACATAAGAGCCTTCGGCTTTATCGATGGTGATGTCATTCAGTAGATATACGTCGAATAATTTCATGTCTTTATTTTTAACCGCAAAGACGCTAAGTTGCTAAGAAAAAAATTTGCGCCTTGGCGTCTTTTCGGTTATTTTCTTAAAAAAAATTTGCTTTTAATTTCAGTCCAGTTGTTTCATCCAGCCCAAACATCAGGTTCATGTTTTGCACAGCCTGTCCGCTTGCTCCTTTTAGCAAATTATCCATAGTTGAATGCACCACTAATTTGTTACCTACTTTTTCTAATTGAATAATGCACTTGTTGGTATTCACTACCTGCTTTAAAAAGATGGGTTCTTTGCTGATGCTGGTAAATGGATGGGCTGAATAAAAGTTTTCGTAAAGTTTATTCAGATCAGCTAAACTTTTATCACATTTAATTTGAGAACTAATAAAAATACCTCTTGTAAAATCTCCCCGCCAGGGAACAAAAGAAAGAAAGTCATCCCCTAAAGGGGAGTTATTCTCAGCTCTTTCTTTTTCACTAAGAGAATGTTTAGAAAAACTATTATGCAATTGCAGTAATGATTGCTCAATCTCTGCATTGTGCTGATGCGTTAATGTTTTGTAAGCCTGTATATTATTTGCCCGCCAGCTAAAATGTGATGTGGCAGCAAGGCCTTGCCCGGCACCGGTACTGCCTGTAATGCCCGTTGTATATACTTCCTGCAGCAATCCTGCTTTTGCCAGCGGCAATAAACCCAGTTGAATAGCCGTAGCAAAACAGCCAGGGTTGGCTACATTATTTGCTGCTTGAATTTTTTCTTTTTGTAATTCAGGTAAGCCGTAAATAAAATTTCTTGTCCCAATCTTTGCATCTTTCGCTAAACGAAAATCATTGGCAAGGTCAATAATTTTTACAGCATCACTGATGGTATTTTCTGACAAAAACTTTTTTGAATCACCATGACCGAGGCATAAAAACAATACGTCAATGCCCCCATCCCCTAAAGAGGAGTTATCCGACGAGAATACTAAATCAGTTTCACTAATCAAATCTGCATGCATTGCACTCACTAATTTTCCTGCATTGCTTTTACTATGAACAAGAACAATTTCAGCATTGGGATGATTTAATAATAGCCTGATCAATTCGCCACCGGTATAACCAGCGCCACCGATGATGCCAACTTTAATGACCCCGCCATCCCCTAAAGGGGAGTTATTTGGAGTTAATATTTCTTTTATAGAGTTCAATTATTGTTACTTTTAATGGTTATCTCTTTTTACTATTTTAGTGAATATTTATAAATTTAGCGTCGTTAAATAACTCCCCTTTAGGGGATGGGGGGAGCATTTTTTACAGAGTGATAAATTGCTGTCTGGTTGCCAAATATTTTTGTGAAGCCTCTTACATCCTCTCCCGTCCAGCCGTTATTCATTTCGCCATACTTGCCAAATTTACTGCTCATCAAATCATAAGTAGATTCTATTCCGGTCACCTGGAAACGGTAAGTATCTAATTCTACAAAAACTTTACCGGTTACATTTTGCTGTGAGTTTATAAAGAAGGCCTCAATGTCTCTCATCACCGGATCCAGTATCTGCCCCTCATGCAGCCAGTTGCCATAAAATAAAGCCAGCTGATCTTTCCAGTTCAATTGCCATTTGGTGAGCACATGTTTTTCCAAAGCATGATGTGCTTTTAAAATAACCATGGGGGCAGCAGCTTCAAAACCCACCCTGCCTTTAATACCAATGATGGTATCACCAACATGTATATCTCTGCCAATGCCATAAGGGCCGGCAATGCTTTGTAAATATTGAATCGCTTCTGTTGGATGAGCAAATTTTTTATCATCAACCCCCACCAATTCTCCTTTTTCAAAAACCAATTCCAGGTCAGTGGTGTTGGATTCTGTTACCTGTGTAGGCCAGGCTTCTTCCGGCAACATACCTTTTGAATTCAATGTTTCTTTACCGCCAACACTGGTACCCCACAAACCTTTATTGATAGAGTATTGTGATTTTTCAAAATTCATCTCTACGCCTTTTTCTTCCAGGTAACTGATCTCTTCTTCACGGCTTAATTTTAAATCACGGATGGGTGTAATGATTTCCATTCCGGGAATCATGATATTAAAAATCATATCAAACCTTACCTGGTCGTTGCCGGCACCGGTGCTGCCGTGTGCTACCGCATCGGCCTGTAAGCTTTTTGCATGTTCTGCTATAAACAAGGCCTGGCTTAATCTTTCAGCACTTACACTTAAAGGATAGGTATTGTTTTTTAATACATTTCCAAAAACGAGGTACTTGATTATGCGGTCGTAATAAGTTTTTACTGCATCAATAGCAGTATGTGTTTTTACACCCAATTTAAAAGCATGTGCTTCAATGTGTTTTAATTCATCTGCTGTAAAACCGCCGGTATTTACAATTACGGAATGTACTTCGTAGCCTTTATCTTCTGTAAAATATTTTACACAAAAAGAGGTATCCAATCCTCCGCTAAAACCCAGTACTACTTTCTTGCTCATGGAATTAATTAAACTTGTATTTGAAAAAATATTTTAAACTCATCTTCACTATTTTGTTTTCCCCGCTTTGATCTTTGCGATTAAAAAAACGCAGCAGGCGGCTCTGCCTAATCTCCATCAGGCGTTCATAAATTTTTGAATTTTTTTTAAAGTCTTCTTTGGTTTCTTCCGGCTCCCGGTGATCAGCAGGATCATACAACATAGCAGTGCACATACAATTCTTTCTGTCCTTGCTCATGAGTATATCAAAGTTTACACAGCTTTTGCAGCCCGACCAAAATTCTTCATCATCCGTCAGCTCAGAATAAGTTACCGGCTCGTAGCCAAGCTCCGAATTAATTTTCATCACTGCAAGGCCGGTTGTTAATCCAAATATTTTTGCATGCGGATATTTTTCTTTCGACAAATCAAAAATTCTTTTCTTGATCTGTTTGGCCACACCGCTCTTTCTAAAATCCGGCGCAACAATCAATCCGCTGTTGGCCACAAACTGTTCATGCCCCCAGGCTTCAATATAGCAAAAGCCTACCCAGGTTCCATTTGGCGTAACGGCTATTACTGCTTTTCCTTCGGTGATTTTTTTCTCGATGTACTCCGGGCTACGTTTAGCGATGCCTGTACCTCTTGCTTTGGCAGAGTTTTCCATTTCATCGGTAATCGTAATTGCGTATTTGGTATCGGTGCTGCTGGCAACCCTGATAATAATGTTATTTGTTTCCACTAGTTGTAATAAAACTAAAAAGTGATAGAAAAATTGTTAGAACCGGTTCGGGGGCTTTTTCACTGACAGGGGCAATTTCTATTGCTCGGCCTATCAGCAACGAGGACAGCGTCTGGGACTTAATGGAGATATCACAACTGCACAGGAATTATTTAGAATCCTGCATTCAGCGTTGTTAATATGTAAGTATTTATTTGTCACTTCGTGATACTGTCTATCAATGTGACTACAAAAATATATTTTTTTCAATAAAATGAGCAATTTTTTTTACTCCAGTAAAATAGTATAGTATTTATTTAACGATTTAATAAATACAGATTTTGTAACCGGCTAAAAATCTTTTACCGACATTGCTGTGTCACTCACTTGTGCGGCATACCATTGGGCAACTTTAATCACAATATCTGGGGTGCCTTTTAATGCAATGATGCCATTGCCTTTGGCGGTCTATAATTTTCTTTTTAGCAACGTTTCTTTGCATGACTTTGTGTGATTGCAAGATTGCAGTAAACCAGAATAACTATAAACACCTTACAGGTGCCTGACTATGTTCGGTGTCCACCGTTACTAAACTTAAAACAATCAATTACCAACTTTTTATTTTAATGCTATCAATTTCTTTAAAATGCTTATCCCTTGTGGCTACTACCAATTCATGGTAATGAGCAATGGCTGCTATCCAAATATCATTTTCTGGAATGGGCTTACCTTTTTTTCTTAATGCTGCCTTAATATTACCGTAGGCTAATGCAACAGCTTCATCAATCAGCAGTACATTATAAGTAGCAGTAATCAATTTTATATCAGCAATATTTTTTTGAACATGGGTGGAATATAAAGCGCCGTAATATAATTCCCCTATTACAATGATGGGGATGTAAATTTCTTTGGCTTTATCAATTTTATCGGCAACAGGTTTTTCGCCTTTCAGCCATGCAGTGATGATGTTGGTATCTAACAGAAATTTATTTCCAGTCATCTTCATGTATTTGTTCGCAAGATTCTGCAATTGCTTTTTCTATAAGGGCTGCATCTTTCTTACTCCACAATCCAGAAAATTCATGTGCAGACAAACTCTTTTTTTTCTTTTTGGATTTGTTCAATATAGTTTCTAATTCTACTAAAGTGGCTTCACTGCTCACCTTCAGCACTTCTTCCAGTAATTGAATTTTTCTTGCTTCTGTGAACATGACTTAAATTTTGCTTAGAACAAATTTACTTTTTTATTTCTTATTCTATTGCACACTTTTTAAAAAAGAGGCTGCCTGCATTAAAGGCCTGGCTCAACAAAAAAATATAAGTACAAGTGAATGATACTTGTACCACAGCATAAACTCCATGGTGTTGCTACCTGCACTACAGCCCGTTTAATAAATATCATTTTTTACTGCACCCATTTCCGCAATTCATCCGCCACCTTCCTGTCATTGCTGAGCCTTGGCAGTTTGTTTTGTCCGCCCAGCTTACCAATGCTTTTCATGTAGTCGATAAAACCATTCTTTCTTACTGCAGTGATATGCAGTTGCTCCAGTATATTGCCGCTGATGAGGTCATCGTAATACACATTTTTCAGGCGCAGGTTGTCATCGATTTTTTTTGCAAAGGCCGCCATGTTGGCCGGGGTGTTTTCAAATTCAATAAACCATTCATGAAAACTTTTACCATTGTTTTGTGCAATCAATGGAGCCACAGTAAATTCTGTGATGTGAATATTTTCTTCTGTTGCCGCTTTCAGCAAAGCCGCCTCTACTTCTTCTACAATTACATGTTCGCCAAAGGCAGAGATGAAATGTTTTGTACGGCCGCTTACAATTATCCGGTAAGGACTGGTTGAAACAAATTTGATGGTGTCGCCAATATTATAAGCCCACAGTCCGGCATTGTTGCTGATGATGAGGGCATAATTTTCTCCCACTTTCACATCTTTTAATGTAAGCCTTGTTGGGTTATCATTAAAAATTTCTGTGGCTGGTACAAATTCAAAAAATATTCCGCTATTGGTATTCAGCAACAGGCCTTCTGCTTCCTGTGAATCCTGGAAAGCAAAAAATCCTTCACTGGCCGGAAACAATTCTATGCAATCTACTTTTCGGCCAATACTTTCATACAGTTTCGATTTGTATGGTTCAAAGTTTACACCACCCTGCACCATCACACTAAACTCAGGAAACAGATCACCAATTTTTTTACCACTTTTTTTCTGCAGCCTGTCAAAATACATTTGCATCCACGGTGGTATGCCGCTGATCAGTGTCATGTTTTGGCTGATGGTTTCTTCTACAATCTTATCTAGTTTTTCTTCCCACTCCTCTATGCAATTGGTTTCATAACTCGGCAGTTGATTGGCCCGTAAATATTTCGGCACATGGTGGTTTACAATTCCGCTCAGCCTTCCGGTAGGTACACCACCAACCCTTTCCAGTTCTGGAGATCCGCTTAAAAAAATAAGTTTACCATCCGCAAATTTTGTATTGCTAGTCTCTGCCATGTAGCACAGCAAAGCGTTACGGGCAGTGTTGATGTGGTTTGGAATAGAGTCTTTAGTAATGGGGATGTATTTTACGCCGCTGGTGGTACCGCTTGTTTTAGCAAAATAAATGGGCTGCCCTTTCCACAAAATGTTGTGCTTGCCTTGTTTTATTTTTTCGATGTAAGGTTTAAATGCTTCGTAATCCCTGATGGGAACCTGTGTCGCAAAATCTTCATACACTTTTACAGATTCAAACTGGTGTTCTTTACCAAACTCTGTTTTAGCAGCCGCTTTGATGAGGTGGTTAAAAATGGATTGCTGATCCTGTACAGCTGTCTCCATTCCTTTTTTTATTTGCTTGTGTATATAATTAGCAAATGGTTTAGCCAGGAAAGATTTTATTTTCATACCCTATATCCAGAAAAGAAAATGATAAAATACCCTTCTGCCACAATTTTTATTTCTGCCAAAAATTCCTTTACAAAAATAAAGGTAAGCAACGGATTCAACAGCTACAATACCATTAATGTATTAATGTGTGCTGCAATCGCATTGCCACTCTGCATCCAAATCAATTACGGTTACTATTACCGTTTCATTTTTTCTCGGTGCCACTACTATCCTTACATATTTATCTTTGCCAGTCTTTCCTTCCAGCGGATAAGTTTTACCCCGGTTATCTTCTTCTATTTTATTCACATTCACTTTGCCGGTTTGCAAAATTTCTTTTACTTCCGTTTCATCAATATGCCTGCACTCCATGCGGCAACGGGCATGTTTGGTGTAGGTAATTTTTTCCGGGTTCCGGTTAAAACCTTCGTTGCTGTTTGCGACATCGGTGGTAACTTCAACATGTTCCTTCGGGTTGCTTCCCCGCTGTTTTGTTTTTACAAAAAAAAGCAACAATGCCGCAAACAACAAGACTATATATGGAGCGTATTTTTTTAACATTTTTTTTGTTTGCGAAAATAGTTTAAAAGCTGCTATCCTGCATCATATCTGCTGAAAACTCTTACACAATTCGTAAGGTTTCATTTAAAGTGTGTACTTATCTTTGTCACTAATGAAAAAGACCGTTGCATTACATACACTGGGTTGTAAACTGAATTTCTCCGAAACCTCCACCATTGGCAGGCTGCTGGAGAATGATGGTTTTGAAAAAAAGAATTTTGATGAAGTGGCAGACGTGTATGTTATCAACACCTGCTCTGTTACAGACAATGCGGATAAAGAATGCAGGCAGCTTGTTCGCCGGATTCAAAGAAAAGCTCCTGAAGCAATGGTGGTAATAACCGGTTGTTATGCACAATTAAAACCAAAAGAAATTTCTCAAATTCCTGGTGTGGATTTGGTGTTGGGTGCTGCGGAAAAATTCAACATTGCCCATCACCTGAAAGAAATTACCAAGGGCGACAGTGCCAAAATTTGCAGTTGTGATATTGAAGATGTAAACATATTTACCGCCTCTCATTCTATCAACGACCGGACAAGAATATTTTTAAAAGTGCAGGATGGCTGTGATTACAATTGTTCCTTTTGCACCATTCCTTTGGCAAGGGGAAAAAGCCGCAGCGACAGTATTGAGAACGTGGTAAAAATAGTAACCGACATTGCAACCAAAGGTGCCAAAGAAGTAGTTTTAACAGGGATCAACCTTGGCGACTTTGGAAAAGGATTTACCGGAGGAAAAGTAAAAGAAGAAAGTTTTTTTGACCTGGTAAAAGAACTGGATGAGATTGATGGCATTGAACGCTACCGCATTTCTTCCATTGAACCCAACCTGCTCACCAATGAAATTATTGAGTTTGTAAGCAACAGTAAAAAGTTTATGCCCCATTTTCATATTCCTTTGCAAAGCGGCAGCGACAAGATTTTGGGGATGATGCGGAGGCGCTACAAAACAGCATTATATACCGAAAGAGTTGGCCTGATAAAAACCATGATGCCCCATTGTTGCGTAGGTGTAGATGTGATTGTTGGTTTTCCCGGAGAGACGGAAGAGGATTTTAAAGCAACCTTTGACTTTTTACATTCGTTAGATATTTCTTACCTGCATGTGTTTACTTATTCAGAAAGGGATAACACACTGGCGGCTGATTTAAAACCGGTAGTACCGGTACACACAAGAAACGAAAGAAATAAAATATTGCGTAACCTCAGCTATCAAAAAATGCAATATTTCACCAACCAGCACGTTGGACAAGAGAGAAAAGTCCTGTTTGAAATGGTGAACAAAAATGGGATGATGGAAGGTTATACCGATAATTATATTAAAATAACTGTTCCCTTCAAAAAGGAATGGCAAAATAACATAGTACCATGGAAGATCTAAACTTTAATCAGCTCAACAAATTCCAGGTTACCATTCATTTTGAAATGGATGATGAGTTTATGCCCTTGGTTCCCTCACACCGTGTTTACATCAACAGCCTGATTGAAAAAGGTGTGATAGATTATTATTCTGTAAGCATGGAAACGCAGCGTTGCTGGATCATTTTTAATGCCAGTAATAAAAAAGAGGTAGATGACTACCTGCAAAAATCTCCTCTAAAAAAATACTGGACTTCTGAAATTGACGAACTGTTTGTGTATGATGCACAGAACTACCGTTTGCCTGCATTGCAGCTGAATTAATATTTACTGCTTAGGACTAATAAATTCCCGTCTTCTACTCTCCTTATTTAAGTCCTCTAATTCCCTTGGTATTTAATTCACATATATTTCTTAATATTGGTAAACGCAACCAATATGATTTATCCTGCAGAAGCTGTTATAGTGATATCCTTTAAAAACTTTTTAGAGCTTTTGCAACGCTGTTTGCTACTGGTTTTAAAGGATTTTGTACATTTAATAAACTAATGAATATATGCCGGAAGAAGAGTATGCTGATATTATTCCTTTATTAAAAAACCTGTGCCTCACTTTACAATCTTTCGCTAACAACCGGAATATTACCTTATGTTTTTCTGCAACTGAAGAAAAAATACAATTCCTCTTTACAGCAAATGAACTCCTGAATGGCTTCTCCAAATTAATCAGTTCCATTATTGATTACATGCCTGATGAAAATAAACTTTATATAAATGCTGATGTGATGATAAAGGATAACACTAAATATGTATCCATAAAAATACAGAACACAGGTATTAATCTTAAAGTAGTATCAGCTCTGATAAATAACAGCAGTTTGCCTGTTACCTTATTTTCGGCTTCTGCCAATGAAACTATTTTTGAAGTATGCTATCCCTTGTCATCTTCAGTTATACCGGGGATGGCTAATCATAAATCATTGAATGGTAAATTGTGGAATTACATAAGTGTAGTCAATGGAATAAAATCACATTTCTCAAAGTTGAATAACCCTGTTGCAAGGCTGGAAGAAACAAATCCAAAAGAAGCAGTTTTCCTTACCAACGTTAATAACTGCATTATAAAAAATATTGGGAACGAACAATTTGATGCAAATGCACTCAGCATTGCCATGGCGATGAGCCGGGCACAATTGTTAAGAAGAATGAAATCAGCAACAGGAAATTCTCCAGCGTATTATATAAAAACAATGAGGCTCGAAAAAGCCAAAGAGTTATTGGAAACATCAGATGTATCAATCAGCGAAGCAGCTTATCAAACAGGGTTTAACTCCCCCAGCAATTTTACAAAAGTATTTATTGAAAAATACGGTATCACACCTTCACAGTTCCGCCGCCCTAAGCGGAATGCAACAAACGAATAAGAAATTGCAACAAAAGCGATAGTATGGAGGTTGCTGATGGATATACTTTTATAAAAAATTATTTTTATGGAACAGCAAAACAAAAACAAAGAGTTTATCATCAATTATTTTAACGCAATGGAATCCGGTGTTTCCAAATCGAGGCAATTTCTGGAACAATATATGACCGATGAAGCATTGATTGAGCATATAGAATTTTTTGAAGCTGCTTTTCCCGGTTATAGTATTTACGTTGATGAAATGACCGCAGAAGGTAATCGGGTCATTGTGCAGGCCCGGCTTAAAGGAACCCATATGGGAGACTTAAGTGGAATTCCCCCTACTTATAAAACTGTCGATTTCCCATTTGTTATCAGGTATGAAATTGAAAACAATAAAATCATCAGTCATTGGATGCTGGCAGATCAGATGGCGCTGATGGAACAATTGGGAGTGATACCTGCTGCTGCAGCTACTCACTAATACTTTCACATCGACATTAAACTTTTATGCAACCGCCTATGCGCTAACGGCGGTTGCTATTTCTATAAAAATTTACATGTTTTAGTTCATTGCCTTTATAGGCAAGGGGATAATGTTTTGCCTGTACTGTAACGGTACCCTAAGAAACGTTAGGTTGATTGCATTACAGTAAAACATCATCTTTGAGAAGGTGTAAAAATGCAGTATGCTATTGTAGTTTTTTTGTTCACCTGTTCCATATCCCTTTAAAAATTTTCCCGTTCCCGCCAGTTAATTTTTTAAATAGTTAGTTACCATACCAAACAACACACAGTTATGAAAAAGTTATTTACCCTCCTCTGCAGTGTACTCTTCTTTACAGGTATTGCGCTGGCACAACCTGGAGCGCTTGACACTACGTTTAACAGGCCTTTTAATGCTAACG
>JANLQY010000067.1:0-10274 GCA_031368105.1 Chitinophagaceae bacterium | reverse complement strand
CTTTATTTTATCGGGCTTTAAGATGGTGGATTAAAATAATTTATCCCTTCACAATTTTATTATAACTGGTAGCAATACCCTTTATTAAAGAAGAACTGAATCCCTGGTGTTCCATTTCATTGAGCCCTGCAATGGTGCAGCCTTTAGGTGTGGTTACTTTATCAATTTCCTGTTCAGGATGAGTCCCTTTTTGGAGCAATAATTCAGCAGCTCCCTTTACTGTTTGGGCTGCGATAAGGTTGGCTGTGAGGGCATCGAATCCAATTTCAATACCGCCCTGTATATTGGCTCGAATATACCGCATGGCGTAAGCAGTGCCGCAGGCACCTAATACCGTAGCAGCATCCATCAGCTTTTCATCAATCACAGTCACTTTGCCAAGTGTTTCAAATAAACCCTGCACAAAATTTATTTGTTCCGCATTGGCATTGCTGAAACTGAGGCAGGTCATGCTTTCCTGGATGGCAATGGCAGTGTTGGGCATGGCACGGCATACCGGCATTTTCTTTTTAATAGTGTCGGCAATATCATTGATCAATACACCCGTAACTACGGAAACTAAAATATGATAGGCTGATAAATCTTTTTTTACACTGTTCAGCACTTCAGCCACTTGGAAAGGTTTGATAGCTAATATCACCAGCTCACTGTTTCGAATAGCCGCATTGTTATCGGCTGTTACCTGCACACCCCTTTTTGCTAAATGCTGCAGGGTGCTGATATTTCTTTTGGTGATGGTAATGTCTGCCGGTTTGCAGAATTTACTTTTGATCAATCCTTCTGCAATGGCAGTACCTAAATTTCCTCCGCCGATGATGGCAATTTTTTTACTCATGATTATTAATTAAATAATGGTTAATGCCTGTTCACTTTCATGTCCTGCTAAAAGAGAAGAGATTGCATTATCATACTTTTCTTTCCAGTTATCGATACTGTTCCAATGCTCTCCATCAATTAAAATACTTCCATCCGTTACAGTACCCAATTTTTCAAAAGGAATACTTACTGCAGTCAGGGTTGTTTTTAGTTCGGTAAATTGCTTTTCGGAAACAGATACCACCACACGGCTTTGTGCTTCACCAAATAAGTAGGCATCTTTTCTAATGGCAGCATTGCTGTTGATTTCAAAACCGAGGTTGCGGTTAAAGCAACTTTCAATCAGTGTAACAAACAATCCGCCTTCACTCACATCATGACATGAGTTGATCAATTTATCATTGACTAATTTGGCAACAGATTGCTGCAACGCAAATTCTTCTTCCAGCTCAAAATGTGGGGCAGGACTGAATTCCACTCCATGTATCTTGTGCAGGTATTCAGAGGAATTAATATCGTTTTTACTGTTACCGATCAATACAATAATATCACCGGTATTTTTAAAATCCATTGTCATCTTTGCATCCACATTATCCAGCACACCTACCATACCAATTGTTGGGGTAGGATATACCGGTCCGTCAGGCGACTGGTTGTAAAAACTTACATTGCCACCAGTAACGGGGGTGTCAAATTTTATACATGCTTCACCCATGCCCTTGATGGCATTTACAAATTGATAATACACTTCAGGGTTGAATGGGTTGCCAAAGTTGAGGCAGTTGGTAACACCCAATGGTTGCCCGCCGCTGCATACAATATTTCTTGCGGCTTCTGCCACGGCAATCATAGCACCTTTGTAAGGATCAGCAAATACATAACGGCTGTTGCAATCTGTTGTTAATGCCAATGCTTTGTTGGTTGGTTTGGCAAGTACAATTGCTGCATCGCTTGGAGCATTGGTGCTGGCTGTTCCTGCGCCTACCATACTGTCGTATTGTTCATATACCCAGCGTTTGCTGGCGATGTTTGGTATTGCAATTAATTTTTCCGCTGCTGATTTTAAATCGCCGGGTAAAGGAATAGAAGCGGCATCAAACTTTTTTATTTCTTGCAAATATTGTGGTGCAGTATATTCTCTTTCGTATTGTGGTGCACCTCCTCCCAATACTAATTCATGTGCAGGTACTTCGGCTTCCAATACGCCATTCATAAAAAATTGTAATTGCCCATCTGTTGTTACTTCTCCAATTTCACTGCAAGGCAGATCCCATTTTTCAAATACTTTTTTTACTGCATCTTCTTTTCCTTTTTCCACCACCATCAGCATACGTTCCTGGCTTTCACTCAGCAGCAGTTCCCAGGCTTTCATATTTTGCTGGCGCATGGGGACTTTGTCTAAATAAATTTTCATTCCTGCATTTCCTTTGGCACTCATTTCTGCGGTGGAGCAGATGATGCCGGCAGCTCCCATATCCTGCATACCCACAACGGCATTGGTTTGTATTACTTCTAAACAGGCTTCTAATAATTTCTTCTCCTGGAAAGGATCACCAACCTGCACAGCCGGCAAATCTTCCACACTGTCTGCTGTGATATTGGCTGAAGCAAAAGATGCACCGCCAATACCATCTTTACCAGTGGCACTGCCTACAAAAAAAACAGGATTGCCTTTTACATTTCCTGAGGTAGCCGATACCGTGGTACCATTTTTTAAAATACCCACACTCATTGCATTTACGAGTGGGTTGGTATGATAGCATTCTTCAAAATAAATTTCACCACCCACAGTGGGTACGCCAAAGCAATTGCCGTAGTGCCCAATGCCATGCACTACGCCGGCCAGCAAATGTTGTGTTTTTGGTTCTTCTAATTTTCCAAAGCGCAAAGAATTGAGTGATGCAATTGGCCTTGCACCCATTGTAAAAATATCCCGGTGAATTCCTCCAACACCGGTTGCAGCTCCCTGGAAAGGCTCTAAGGCACTTGGGTGATTGTGACTTTCAATTTTAAACACTACACCATAACCATCGCCAATATCCATCAGCCCGGCATTTTCTTCACCGGCTTTTACCAGCATTTTCTTTCCGTCCCTGGGCAATGTCTTCAGCCATTTGATAGAATTCTTATAACTGCAATGCTCACTCCACATGGCGCTGAAGCAGCAGAGCTCAGTAAAGTTGGGGGTTCGCCCAAGTTTTACTTTTATCAATTCAAATTCATCTTCGGTAAGGCGAAGTTCGGCGGCGGTGGTAGCGGTGATTTCCATAATTTTTTTTACCTGCTGCGAAAGTACAACCATATATCTTTTTACAGGTTGTTGGCACAGGTATTTATTTTAAGAAGGGGAGGATGTAAAGATTTATCATTATACTTTTCGCTGAAATTTGTTTAGTAATGGAAATATTTATTTTGATTTTACCAAGAGTAGTTTAGTTAAATGTCATCCCGGCATCGTTGCCAGCTTTTATTTTTATAATCTGTAAAACTTTATTTTAATTTGCCCTTCAATTATTGCTTACCACCTCAACTGAACCAACAAAAAAGATTGTTTTTTTTAAGCTTTTTTAAAAAGCAACCTTATCGAAGTATCGGGTGTCTTTTAAACGTATCTTTAGCGCTTATCTGTATTTATTATTACTTCCGTCCTTCCTGAAATATTTTATCGTTAAAAAACTAATTGTCACTTCAATGAGAAATTTTATTTACCAGTTTAAAAAAGCAAAAGCCTTTTTGTTTACAGTAATGCTGTTGCTTACTTATCAGTGCATCACTGCCCAGTTTATAACCTACCCGCTACCAGCACAGCCTATCACAAGAGGGCTTGACAGTACTTTACTTACTGTGCAAATTTCTTTTCCAGTCTGTACCGGTGTAGCCGTTACTATTAATTTAGGAGCTACCAATTCCCCGGGTTTAATTGAATACCTACCCGGATCCATAACAGTTATCAGTGGTACTGGTACTATTACTGAAAGTAATATTTCTAATTTGAGCAGTCCGGTGTTTAGTGTTGGTAA
The DNA here is from genome assembly GCA_031368105.1 of Chitinophagaceae bacterium. GTDB lineage: Bacteria > Bacteroidota > Bacteroidia > Chitinophagales > Chitinophagaceae > Ferruginibacter. Next base: position 6,438 of record JANLQY010000067.1, on the reverse strand, counting down.
TACTACGTTTGGGCAAACGCTCCGGTTTTCTATAAAGCGCCGTGCCTTTTGTGGTGCAGCTGCGGCTTCTAAAGATAATATCCTGGTAACTGGTACGGGTGCAGGCTGTAATTTCATTGAAACCAACGCTAATATAAATACCTATACTTTACTGGCCCCTGCTTTTACAATTAACCCACCAGCGGCATTACTAAATGTTGAGGTAGGCAGTTCTTACGACCGGTCTATCGGTATAGTTAATGGAGGAAATGGTTGTGCAGATACTATTGGATTTTGGATTAAATATCCTGCAGGCAGTATGCAATTGAACAGCCTCAGTTTTGGGGGAACACCGTTAACACCAAAGTTTACAAATGGAGACAGCAGCTATTATGAATTAACAGGCTCATCGCTTGGAGCAGATAATAAATTATGCAATGGGGAAACGGTTGCTTTAGTTGAAAATGTAAAAGTGTTGCAATGTAATGTGGTAACAACTTACGGTGCTGCAGGTTTTGATTTTTCAAACAGCCGTTGTCAGGTTACCACCGTTGTTAGTGGTATGAGTATGAGTAATGCATTGCCTTCTTTGGGAGTTACGCTTGCTCCATCAGGTGCTACATTATCCAGTTGTTATGTTTCTGCCCCAAGGGTAATGACATACACGGTTAAAAATAATGGAGCAGGGCCGGCAACAAGTATCAGCATTAATACTGGTAACCAGTTTAATAATTTACCTACTGCAAATGCTTATGGTTATATAGACACAGCCAGTTTATTAATTACAACTCCGGGTGGAGCAGCTTTTCATCCAGATGCTTCCTACTACACAACGATTACACTCGTGAATGGTACCGCCGGTGAAAATAATATAGCCTGTAACCAGGGTAAAATTTCACATGTCAAATTAACATTGCCTTCTTCAATTGTTTTAAGCTCCGGCGATTCGGTGATTATTCAATACAACATGATTTACTGCCCAACCACCAATAATTGTGGTGAAGTATTTATTGGTACTCCGCAAGGCACCCAGGTATTATATAAAAATGCCTGTGGTAATACAAGTTATTCAACAGGTAATTATGTAGGCACCAACTCTACTCCTTTCAATAATCTTTCCATCACTTCTTTCGAATTTCCTGCACAGATTCGTGGAGGAGATTGCTTTGATGTGACACTGTCTTCTAATACTACTCCTGCTAATATTATTTCCACAAGAGGGTATACAGAATATGAATTAATCATGCCGCCAGGAGTTACTTTTAGTGCTGTAAATTTAATTGGTGTAGTGGCTGCACCTCATGCCGGGTATCCCCGGATTGTTGGTAATAAAGTTATTACCAGGTACAATCTTAACACAGGCGGCAACCCGGTAAAATTTGTTTTTTGTACTCCCAATACTTTATGTACAAATGATATTTTAAATGCCACAATTACTTCAAGCCCGGATAGTGCCTGTGAAATAGCTAACCCTGCAAATATCAATAGTGTAAAACGCTGTACTTCTTCTCCAATAAGTTTTGTTTGTACTTCCCCTTGTTCTACCGGTGGTATTGTGCCGGTTTATTGGAAATACAGCAGGAAAAACTATGGTTCGCCTGATAACAATTATAATAAATTACCGGATGCTGCCGGAACTGTGGATCCAAATATTGTTTACAAAGACAGGTACCGTCCTGCAGATACTTTGCACAGCGAATACAGAAGTTATGTAATTGCACAAACAGCTCCATTAACTATTCCTGACTGGAACCACATTAATGCAAACTGGAATTTCTCAAAACATATTTGGGCTCCGGCAGGTACTGCTACTGTTACCATCATAAGAGGAGGAATATCTACTGTAGTTACTAATGTTGCTATTGCCACCACCACTTATGGCAAAACATTTAACGTCGATTTCAGCCAGGCTCCAGTTGCATTAACAGCGCTGGCTCCTTACCAGCCCAATGACAGTGTTATAATTGAAGCTGATTTTGTGTTGAGGGATAGTTTGATTTCAACAAATGCCGTTAGTGCTAATGTAACGGTAGTAGATGATGGTACAAGAGGTAAAACATTTGCTGATGCGCCAGATATTGCTTTACTCACAAACCGTGTTTATGCCAGTACAATGGCTAACCCTGCACCGGCAGATCAGGCCAGTTGCTTTACTCCACTTTATAATGGCAATACACTGCATTTGTATAATTTTTCAATATTAAATGGAAACGTTCTAACTGGCTGTACTCCGGCAAGACATGAAATAAGGTGTTATACAAGAAAACTTGGAGGATATACAAGTAATTATTTCCCCGGTGAATACCGCCAGGAATTTATACCCGATAGTCTTGTGCTGATTTTTCCACAAGGAATGACGGTAGTGGCCGGAACGCAGAGTGTATCTGGTATTTATAATAATACGCCACCCACTTCTACTGCTGTAACCAATGCAAGTATTTTGCCGTATGTATCTATCACAGGTTCTTCCGCTACAGGTACCACAGTTGTGTTTGATGTGCAGACAGCATTGGCAAACAACCCATCTTGGAAAATACAAAGTGAAGGGACTAATTATTCTTTTGCAATAGATGCAAGGGGAAGTTGTGCCACACCAAATTCATTTAGCATTGGTGGAAGCCAAACAGCACATGTGTTTCAGTGGCCATCACCTTCAAGTGAGGCTCAATTTAATGATCCTGGAAAAATACAGAGTACTTCTACTTTTAGCAACGCTAACAAACCAAATGTAAACATTAGTTCACCGGATGCTACCAGCACACCTGGCAGTGATACCGCCTGCTGGACTATTTATCTGCAAAACAGCAGTGCTCAACTGGCTCCTTTTAATTTTATCAGGATAACCAGCAATGCTTCTTTTACTAATTATGTTGTAAAAAATGGCAGCACTATTTTAACACCCAATGCAGATGGATTAATTGAATTAAGCAGTATTGCCGCCGGAACCACCACCACTTTAAGTTTCTGTGCCAATACTAACAGTTGTGCATTAGACAGTATTAAAATTGAAAGTGGCTGGGATTGTGCGGTCTACCCTTCGGGCTTTGACCTTACCAACTATGGTTGCTGGAAAATATTGTGGCTAAAAGCAGATCCTTTGCAAAGTCAGATACAATTATCTGTTGATAAACAACCTGCTTCACCAGACATCACACTGTGTACTACGGATGACATGATCTTTAAAATGAACAGCGCTCTTGCTAACTATTCTGATAATCCTGAATTTAGGGTAATCGTGCCAGTAGGAATGACTATCAGTAGCGGCGAAATAGAATATCCTGATGGAAGCGGTAACTGGCAAACCGTTGTGCCCGATACTTCCGCCGGCGTGCTTGTATATCACATCGAAGTACATACGGGTGTAAATGCCGGAGGTCTTCCCGGTACCATTAGTAACCCAGGTACTGCCAATCGTGCCGCCAGGTTAAGACTTAATTACACAACCAATTGCGACTTCATTAGTGGTAGTAAAGTATCGGTGCAGCAAAGAGCCGACAGGCCCTGCGGATCACCAATTCCAACGAGTTTAGGATTTAATAGCATTGTTAGGGCTAATCCAATTAATATAACTGGGGCAGGTGGGCCTGGCAATGTTGGATTTGATTTAACCCTGTCTCCTGCTACTATTAATACTTGTGGGGCATCCAGTATTAGTGGAACGGTTACTCCTTCAGGTGCTTCTACTTCTACCTCAGATACAATTATAGTAACATTGCCGAATGGTATTGTTTATGCAGGTAATTTAGTAAGTGCTGATGGAATAACTGTTGCAGCCGGTTATCCTGTACCAGGAAATGGTGGTACGCAAATATTAAAACTAAAAGTACCCGATGGTATAACTTCTGGTAACCAAATCGCTTACAGCTTTGATATCAAAGTTTCCGCTGTTAATTTCGGTTGTGGTAAGCTTAACATATTAAGTGAAATGGAAAGGACATTTGCTGCATTATCATGCGGAGCAATTACTTGTCCTAACTCATCAAAATCGATTGTTGGCAGTGCAGAGAATATTATTACGGTTTTAAAACCTGACTTAAGTATTGTTGACCTTGATTATGTAACCGGCGATTTTTCTGCTGGGGGCAGTGCTACTGTTACTATTACAATTGATAATAATGGCGAGGTAGATGCGCCTGCATCCAGCTTTAATGTTGAGTTTTTCTGTGGTACCAGTACCGTTCCTTTTACCAGTACTGTTTTTCCTTTAGCAATTAATGCTTTTAGCAGTGCAACAACAAACTTAAGTATCAATATTCCTGCATCTCCAGCCTGTGAAAACGGTCAGCAGGTAACCGCAGTTGTTAGGCCACTTACCGCATTGAACCAGGAACAATGTGTTTGCCAGGAAACTAGCAGAACAATACTGAAAACATTACCAGTATCGCTTGGAAGTTTTACTGCAAGACAGCAAAATTGTACTATATCTCTTAACTGGCTTAGTCTGGTTGAAATTAATTTGAAAAGATTTGAAGTACAATACAGCACTAATGGCAGGTCATTTACCAGCATCAGTAACATTACGGGAAGAGGTGATAACAGCAACTATACTTACAGCCATCAGCCAGCTGCAGGCCGGGCATATTACCGATTGAAAATAGTGGATAATTCAGGTGAAAGCAAATACAGTGCTATCATTGCACTGAATGCAACCTGTACCGGAAAAAATGTACTGGTATATCCAAATCCCGCTAATAGTATTTTGAATGTGAACCTGTCTGGTTATCCGGCCACTGTTACAGGCGGCTTGTATAATAGTACAGGTCAGTTGGTACAGACTAAGCAATTATTAAATGGTACCAATACGATCAATGTAAATCAATTGCCCGTAGGTGTGTATGCACTGATTATTTCTGAGCAGGGAAATACCCGCCAGGTATTTAAAGTGCAGGTAACACATTAATAATAAATTTTTAAAAAAACAGGCTGTCCTCACTTTCAGGACAGCCTGTTTTTTTATGCTTAAATCAATCATTTTGAAAATGATGATGAGGAGAATTTTAAAATCCAATTCTGCGGCATCTTTCTTTTATGCAATTATGCAAACTTATTTTTTAAAATTTTATCCGGTGGCGATAGTAATTTTAATCTTGTTATTTAATTAACTTCCATTAATAAATTTTTCTGATTGAGCTACTTTCTATTTTTTTTCTGGTTATTTTTTTTAAACTGGGGCCTTACTAAAATAAGGTTTGTAAAAAATGCAGGCTTAAGCAGCAAAATTATCATTGGGCTTTTTCTTTGTAAAGTAATAGCGGGTCTCATTAGCGGAAGGATAACACAAGATCAGGCAAGTGTCGATACCTGGGGTTATCATATTGATGCCCTTAAAGAATACCATTTACTGTTTAGTAATCCGAGAGAATATTTTATTAATCTCTTTCAATCTAGTTATGAGTACGGGTATAATGGCGTACTGGTAACCTATCACTCCTATTGGAATGATTTAAAAACTAACCTTGTAATAAAGTTCATATCTATCCTCGATATTTTCAGCGGGGGTAATTATTACACTAATGTAGTGCTTTATAATTTTCTTCTTTTTTTTGGAAGTATTGGTTTGTTCAGGGTATTTAGTCATGTGTACAACTCCAAATCTAACTTACTTGTGTGCTGTACTTTTTTGCTTCCTTCACTTCTGTATTTTGGCAGCACCATCCACAAAGACGGGATTATTTTTGCTGCAATAGGAGCGGTTCTTTTTAATATTTATTACGCTTTGCATTCTACAGGTTTCACATTCAAAAAGATATTTTTTATTTTATGTAGCCTGCTGATCATTTTTATTATCCGCAATTTTGTTTGTATTGCTTTGCTGCCAGCTTTAACTGCTATGATTATTGCCAGCAAAACAAAATACCATGCAGGGCTAACTTTTGGCATTATATATCTAATAGCAGCAATACTTTTTTTTAATGTTCATCATTTGGTGCCAGCCATTAATCTGCCCCAATATATTGTACAAAAACAGGCTGATTTTTTAGCCCTTGATAAAGCCAATACAACTATTGATATCAATACCCTTCATCCTGGCTTCACCAGTTTTGTGGCCAATGCACCTCAGGCATTGCTGCACAGTTTATTCAGGCCCTATATTACTGATGTATCACTTTCCACTCTTTTACTTCCGCTCAGTATCGAGTTATTCTGTTATCAATTGCTGCTATTAGCATTTATTTTTTTTCGAAACAAAAAGATGGTATTCAATCAGCCAGTTATTCTTTTTGGACTCTTCTTTGGCTTATCACAATGCCTTATGATTGGTTATACCGTTCCGGTTATTGGTGCTATTGTCCGTTACCGTTCTATTTATCTCCCCTTTCTTCTAACACCTTTAATCTTCAATATTAATTGGAAAAAATTTTGCTGTTTTATTCGAGTTATAAAATAAAATAATATTATCATTTTAAGCTTTTTTGTAATCAAAAAATGAATTTTACTACTTTTTTTTGAATTATTTAA
>JANLQY010000025.1:0-40099 GCA_031368105.1 Chitinophagaceae bacterium | reverse complement strand
CCTGTTCGAAAAAACTCAATGCCTGCCGGTAATTCTCCTTCTGAAAAAAACTATAACCGGTATTGTATCTCGCCGTAGCAGGGTTTGCCTCACCAAGTCCGGGAGCAGCTGCTTTTAAATAAACAGCCAGGTACCTGATGGCTTCATCATAACGTTGCTGTCTGTAGGCAATTTCACCTTTCCAGAAATTTGCATAAGCTGTAACGCCGGATGCAGGCAATTGCAGCACTTTTGAAAACAGTTCATCTGCCCTAGCTATTTGCTGGTCGTTCATGTATTCAACCGCTCTGCCATATAAAATTCTGGGATATACTTTTTGCATGGCCGGCGTGGGCTTGCTGAAAGATTCGTACAAAGTCAACGCATCACTAAAATTGTTGGTATTTGCAAGCAGGCCTACCAATATTTCTTTTGCTTCTGTGTTATAAACAGAGTTGGGATAATCAGTAATAAAATGCTGCATTTCGTTTAATGCAATATCCTGGTAGCCGAGTTCATAAGAAAGCTTGGCATAATTGAAACGGGAAATTTCCTGCTGCTGTTTGTTGCTGCTATTGTAGGCACAATACTGAAATGCATTACGGGCATTGGCTTTTTGATTGGTTCTTAAATAACAATCCCCCAGCAAGTACATGGAGTTTTGCCCAAGTGAATCTTTTTCGTTGCTTAATTGTTTCAGCCCTTCAATTGCTTTGGTTAATTGATTGGTTTCATAATAACAATAACTCAATTCATACAAATCTTCTTTGGTTACTTTGTCGCTGTTTTTTACATAATATTCCAGCAGGGGCAATGCTTTGGTAAAATTCTTTTTTTCAAAATAAATCTGCCCCATCAGCTGCTTCATTTCTTTTTCGTAATACAATCCTCCCCTGCTCAATACGCTTTCGCCGTACCGCAGTGCTTCGTCTTTTTTATTTTGAAAATAAAATATCTCTGCAATATAATAAGGCACCACGCCTTTGTATTCTTCTTTGCTTTCCACCAGCCTGAAAGATGTCAATGCCTCATTATACTGGCGGTCGTAATAAGTAATAAAACCATAATAATAATTGGCAGGAATATAATATTTACTGTCGGGCAGTTGATGAATTTCATTGAATAATGGTTTGGCTTTGGCAAAGTTTTTCAAATTGAAATAACAGTAGCCCATTTCAAATTTTGCATCGGCCACTTCTTCGTTGCTCAAATTATCAAGCCCTGCATGTTCGTAGTTGCTGATGGCCTTGCTGAAATCATCTTTATCAAAATAAAATTTACCCAAATGATAACTCATCAACTGGCCTCTTGGCTCATTGTTTACCCAGTCAATGTAGTGATTGGCTTCTTCTTCTGCCACCGGCAGGCAGAGCTTTAAGCGGCACACAATGAAGTAGTAATTTACATCATCATGCAGGTAAGTATTATTGGTTTGCTGGTTATCGGGGTATTGCTGCTTTACCGCTTCCAGCAAGGGATACGCCAGTGCATACTGTTGTTTGATAAATAAATCTTTTGCTTCTTTAAACTTTTTTTCAGCATCGGTAAACACATGTGTCTGTTGAGAAAAAGCTGCAATGGAAAATAAAAAAAAACTTATGAGGAGTATTGGTTGTTTCTTTATCATATTGATTGATCCGTTCATTTTAGTTGGTTGCAAAATTAGCCTTTCAGGCATCAAGGCAAACATCATTCCAAAGCATTTGTGAATAAGTGGATAACTACTGTAACCGAAACGAATGTACATTCGCTGTGCTGTTAAAAAAAAGGTAAAGTAAATTGTATTTATCTTTCTGTATTTTTAAAAAATAAAATCAAATTTCAAGACACATGAAAAAACTATTATCAACAAAGTATTCAGCAGGTACATTCAACGTGGCGATGTTATTACTGCGTTTTGGTGTGGGTGTATTAATGATCAATCATGGGTATGATAAGCTCATCCACTTTTCAGCAATGAAGGCAGATTTTATGAATTTCTTGGGATTGGGTAACAGTATCTCCTTAACACTGGTAGTGTTTGCTGAATTTTTTTGTTCGCTGTTTATAATTATCGGATTATTTACCAGGCTCTCTGTAGTGCCATTAATTATTACAATGGCTGTTGCCTTATTCATGGTATTCAAGGGAGATGTTTTTGGTAAAGGCGAACTTCCCGCTTTGTACTTGGCAGCTTATGTGGTGCTGTTATTATTAGGCCCTGGAAAAATCAGCGTGGATGGAATGACGGGTAAATAAAAATTGATTCAACCGATGTTTATCACAGAAACACAAATAAGAATTCATTATGCACTCACCGACCAGATGGGTGTAGTGTATCATGGGCACTATGCACAGTTTTATGAAATTGGACGGGCAGAAGCTTTAAGACAAATTGGTTATTCTTACAAAGACATAGAAGCAATGGGCATCATTATGCCGGTGGTGGATATTCACAGCAGGTTTCTGCGGCCTGCCAAATATGAAGACCTCATAACAGTAAAGACCATCTTGAAAGAATTGCCCCTCCATCATAAAATTGTATTTCATTCAGAAATTTATAATGAGCAGGGTGATTTGCTCAATACCGGTGATGTGACGCTCTACTTTATGCAGGCCAAAGAAATGAAGCGGTGTGAAATGCCGGCAACATTGAAAGAGAAGCTTGCCGGATATTTTTAATCCCTTTTCCAGACTATTACAAAAAGTTTGCATGGCTATTGTATCAGCGTGATAATTTTTCAACCCAATAGTTTCTATCTAAGAATTTTAATTGCACTTATACCGGGGTTATTTTTTAAATTATTTGAAGTCATTTTTTAAATTGCGGCATGAATTTTAAAAATCAGTTTTTCTTAAACAAAAAAGATGTAGAACTCTCTGGCAATTTCAGGAGGCTTTTCATCAAGACCATCTTACTGATTTTATTTTTCCTTGGGCTTTTATTTTTAATCAATCACAATAAAAACAAAGAAGATAACGCCAATTTATTGCTCACTCAAACCAAAGAAGTAATTCTTCAGTCTGAAAAAACCATCTCTCTTGTAAAGGATTATGAAACGGCTTCCAGGGGGTTTGTTATATCCAATAATGCAGCATTTTTAGCCCCTGTCCTAAATACAAAAGACAGCATCAGGTTATCTGTGGAGAAATTACATAACCTCACCAAGGCAAATATCAAACAGAAAAAAAGAATTGATTCTCTGGAAAAGTACATCCATAAAAGAATTCTTATTTCCGATTCAATTGTGAAACTCAGGAGGGAAATAAGTTTTACTGCTGCTTATGAATTAGTATCATCCGGAATAGGTAAGAGATACATGGATACTGTAAGGTCATTGGAAAGCCATTTACAACAAGATGAGAAAGATTTGCTTATTCAAAGACAGCAAGACAGCGTAAAGGCAAGGTTAATTTTCCTGGCAACTGTTACAGCAAGCCTGGTTTTATTTTTTGTATTCCTGGTAATTTTATTCTGGCAGGCTCGGTCCAATTTAAGCAGGTACAATGACAGGCAGAAAGAAGTAAATAAAATTTTATCTCAACTTGCTGTAAGCCTGTTAAAAGCCCAGCAGATTGCTCACATTGGAAGTTGGGAAAGAGTTATAAATACAGATGAAGAAAAATGGTCGGATGAACAATATCGAATTTTGGGTTATGAACCTGACAGCGAAAATGCTAAGCCATTGAATTTTATTAAATCCGTTCATCCTGGCGACAAGGCACTGGTATTTGAGATGATAAAAAATACGATTGAAAAGAAATGCCCATTTACTTTTATTTTCAGAATAGTGCAACCGGGTGGACAGATCCGCCACATAAAAGCAATGGGTGAAGTGTACAAAATTATTGATGAGGGATTAGGAATAGGTGGCACTATGCAGGATATCACTGAAGAATATAAAATTCAGCAGGAAAAAGAAAAACTTACAGCATTACTTGAAAAGTCAAATGAGATTGCTCAAATTGGCTGGTGGGATGCCGACTTAACTAATAAATCAATCAAGTGGAGCAATGTAATAAAAAAGATTCTTGAAATACCTCCTGCATTTGAACCAAGCTACGATAGTTTTTTCAATTTTATCGTTGATCATGAAAGCCGTGAAATATTTCACAAGGCCTATACCAATGCCCTTGCAAATGGAATATCTTTTGATTTGAAACTTCCATTTATAACATCAAAAGGAAACAATATACTGGTAAGGATAACAGGAGAAAAATCATTAAACGAAGATGGGGAGTACAACCGGATACTGGGTATTTTTCAGTATTTAAATACTTTGTGATGATCGGTTACATGTCTAGAGAAAAATAAAAAATAGCCCTTTCCTTGATGTTAAACTAAGAAAAACTATCATAGCCTTAGTGCGGATAAATAATTTGATTTTCCATTCAATACAACAAATATTTCACCTCAATAAATTTTGAATTACAAAAACTGGTAGTTTTACCGGTATAAATTATTGGATGTGAAAAAAACAATGTACCTCGCCTTATTCAGCTGCCTTTTTCTTTTTCAAAGTTGTTTCGAAATTATAGAACAGGTGTTTATTAAAAATGATGGCTCTGGAAACTTTCAACTGGTGCTTAACATGAGTAAGAGCAAAACCAAGCTCAACTCCATAATGAAAATGAAAACGGTAAATGGGCATGAAGTACCCAGCAAAAATGAGATCACTCAAAAAGTGGCAGATGCAGCAAACAGCATAAAAAAAACGGTGGGCATCAGCAATGTAAAAACCAAACTGGATTTTGATAATTACATCTTTACCCTTACCTGCACTTTTGCAAAAGTGGGCAGCCTGAATGCGGCGGTAAAAAATATTGGCGAAAAAGAAAATCCTAAAAGCAAAGCCATTGAAAAATCGTATGACTATGATGCTGCAGGAAAAATATTCAGCAGGCTCAATAAATTTTCGCTGAAAGAAGAATACCAGAAAATGAGCAATGCCGACCGGGAAATTTTTGCCACGGCCAACTATACCAGTATCTTCCGTTTTGAAAATGATGTGACTGCCACCAGCAACAAAGAAAGTAAAGTGGCCGGCAGCAAAAAAGCAGTGATGCTGAAACTAAATGCACTGGATATTATCACCAATAAAAAATCTATTGAAAATAAAATAAACCTGACCAAATAAAATGAAAAAAATTGTCATTGCCCTCACCTTTACCTGCAGCATTATTGCAGCCAGCCAGGCACAAAGCCTGCTCAACAAAGTTCCTTCCAATGCCTCGGTGGTATTGAAGTATTCGGGAGAAAATTTTGCCAAAAACGTACCGCTCAAAAAAATTGACAGCTACAATTTCATTAAAGAGAAACTCTTTAAAATATTGAAAATTGATACGCTTACTTCGTTGCAAAACCTGGGTATAAATTTTGAAAAAGATACTTACCAGTATGTTTCCATGGACGACTCCACCATCAATTTTGTAACCCTGCTCAACCTGCAGAGTGTGCCACAATTTCTGCAACTGGTGCAGGCCAATTACCATGCAGAGATGAAACCGGAGAAAAAAAATGGCTATGAATTTTTAATCATTTCAAATGATACCTACTTAGGCTGGAATGATAAGCAGGCGGTGCTGGTGGTATCAAGTTATCAAAATAAAAAAGATTATTACTACCAATCTGTATATGCCACTTCAAATATTGACTCAGTTATGAGCGCTGATAGTGCAGCTAAAGCGGCAATGTCTGATTCTACTGTTATGGTTGATACGGCCATTCGTTTTACACCACCCAAAATTGTTATGGATGAAAAGATAAAACCAAAGAAACAAATGGCTGGCAAAAAGAAACCCGGAGCAATTGCTAAAAAAGGTGCAACAAAAAGATCACCGGGAAAAAAGAAAAAAGTGACACAAGAAGAAGAAAAGATTGAAGAAATCGTTACCGCAACAGACGCCTCAGGAAGATATTATGAAGACAGCGTAGAGACTGCAAAAAGAGAAGCATGGAATAAAGAGCAGAGTAAAATAACTGCAGCCAACCAAAGGCTGGTAGCGGATAGTATTATCAATACCAGTTTCAACAGCAGTTTCGTTTCCATAGAAAATGAAGTGAGCTACAAAAAAATAATTGATCCGTCGGCGCATGTATCAGCATGGCTCAACTATGATAACCTGATGAGCCTTTACTGGTCGAGTCTTTTCAGGGGTTTTGGAAAAATTACGCATAACATGATACAGCCAAGAAATTTTAATGGCAATGAAAACAAAGGCTTTCGTTCTGCGGTGAATCTTTTTTTCGACAAAGAAAAAATAAGGATGGAGCAGAAAATGTATTCGCCTGATGAGCAGCTAGCCGCATTGGGCAGGGAGATATACAACAGCAGGCAAAGCAATTCGCTGGCTGGTTATGTTAGCCCCGGCAACATTGCCTGCATGTCAGCATCCATCAATACAGAAGCGATGGCGAATTATTATTACAAACTGATAAGACAATTTTTAAACAGCAGCCCTTACACCAACGAATATTCAGAAGTGGTGGATGTGTACATGGATTTTTTAGAAATCATCATTGATGAAAAAGCCATTGCCGAACTGATGCCCGGCAACATGATGATGGTACTGCATGACATGAAAACAAAAACGGTGACTTACACCGACTATGTGTATGATGAAAAAGATTTTAAAAGCAAAGAGATAAAGAAAACAAAGCAGGAGCTTTCACCCAATTTTACTTTTGTGATGGAGACAAAGAAAGACGCCTTTCTGCAAAAGCTGGCAAAGCTTCCATTGAAGTTTGCTGAAAAAGAAAAATTCAACTACAAAGAAAAAGGCGGTTATTACGAACTGGCTTTTGATGCAGATAAATATCCTATCAGCAGCCTGTATTTTATGGTAAAAGATGGCAAAGCAATTTTTACCACTTCAAAAGAAGTGATTGACATGACGCTTAACAATACTGGCTACACTTTAGATGCCGACACCAAAAATTCAATATTGAATAACAATGTTTTTTTAAAGCTGAATACAAAAAAATTAATTGAGCAGATAAACCCAGAACTGAGTACCAGCCTGAGTAAAAAGATAAGCCAATACCTGCAGGATAATGTGGGTGACATAAAAATGGAAGGCGGTATTAAAGACGGCATAATGCAAGGCACCAGCACCATTTCTGTTACAGGCAACCACGCCAACAGTCTTGAATTTTTCTTCAACATGATTGATGCTATCAACGACATAATGGAAAAAGATAAAATAGAAAGAGAGAAAAAAGTTGATTAAGAATTTGATACCAGCGAAAGTATTTCATGGCTGCATCGTTGCGTCGCAACCCTTTCATCAAAATACCTTTTGGCATCTTTTATCCACACGATAGAAGATGCCATTATTATATAAACAGTTTTTAAATGACTAAAAAGAAATGGGTGCTGCTTTTATTGTTCATCCTGTTACTGTTTGGCTACATCAAATTTTTTTACAAAACATACAGTGAAACCACTGTAGCCAAAACTGCTGATTGCATCATTGCATTGGATGTAAAAAGAATTACCAATACTTTCATCTGGAATATCATCACCACTCCCAGCCAATGGAAGTTCAGCAGCTCTTCAAAAGAGGATGAAGACAAAGTGAGCCTGGAAGATATGGTGAGGCTGCCCGATTATATTTTTGTTTTTCACAGTGCCAATCATCCTCTCAACGCCTGGTACACAGTGCTGGAAATAAAAGACAAAGATGATTTTGCGAAAGGGTTACAACAATTCCATTTTGAAAAAAAAGATGGTTTGTTTGCTTCAAAAGAACTTGGCATTGAGTTGATACAAAGCGGCAATCAATTACTGGTGGGCAACATTGCAGTAGAAGATAAAAACTATCTCCGGCAAATTGCCAATGAATTGTTTACCCAAAAACAATATGCTGCAAAAGACTTACTCAAAAAAAACATTGATGCCGAAAGTCATTTATCAGGACAAATAGCAAAGAATAATTTTCTGCAAAGTGAATGCCTTATCTCTGCAAATTTTGATAAGGATAAAATAGCCGCCAGCACTGGTTTTGCGCCAAAATTCAATACCAACTTTGCAGTAAATAATTTCATGTACAGCGACAGTTCCCTGTGTACCCTTGCATTCACCCAACCCTACCCTTCTATACATACACTGCTGCCTGATTCTGCCTGGGCCGGTATTTCAAAAGTTGTAAATTTTAATATTGATTCATTGCTGTTACCAACCAACATACTTTATCAACTGGACATTAAAGGCATTTATCCAAGGGGTGATTCTGCAATCAGTTATACTTATGATGATAATTTTAACCCGGTTGAAAAAGTAGTGGTGAATGTGGTTGAAGAACCTGCATTTGATTTCACCGTAGAGGGTGTGGAGGTCAGTCCTGTTTACAATTACTGGAAGAGGAACAGCAAATTAGAACAAACTGCCACCGGTGAATTGTTTACTCCCATTCCCTTTGTAAAATCGTATTGCAGTATAAAAAACGAAAAGCAACTTTCGGTTACATCAAACAATTACAAAGCTGCACCGGCAAAACATGCTGTACAATGCATTTTATTTTTTAAACTACTGCTCACTAAAATTCCTCCATCGCTGATGAAATATTTGCCGGATGAAGTTGTGGCCTTAACGAAAAATATGGAATCGCTTGAATTGACTGTGAATAATGAAAAAGGGCAAATAATTATTCATGGTATTTTCAAGAAAAAGAAAAATGATTTACCAATTATAGAATGGTAAAGGTTCAGTCCGCCTACATGCAGCAAATAATAATTCCTGCAATCATGCTCCCTACCACGGTATAGCCGCCATTGATCAAATGCAAGCCCAGCGGCCTTTTTTCGTACAGGTACGAATTGGAAATGGCGGTAACCCCAAAACAAATACCCACCAGTAAACCCAGATGTGCACCATTAAAAAATCCTGTTGTCTGCATACGATGTGCCAGTACAGCAATTCCAAAACTTGACATCAACGCCATCAAAATAGAAGCGCCGAAAATACCAGCCATCCCTTTACTGGCATTGGGATCCTTCACATCAATTTTTGTGTACGCCAGCCATTTTTTGGCAAATAATATTTTGGAATACCAGATAGCGCCAAGTGCAAAATGGCCAAGGCCGCCCAATAAAATAGGTAACCAGCGAAGCTGATGTAAAGATTGAAAGTAGTGCATGACAAGCTTGGTTTAAGAAGTAAAAGAATCAGGTTAAAATAATGCAGCCGTCAAAATACAAATGATATTGACAACATGCAACTTTATCAGTCAATTATTTTGATTGCATAAATTTCAATAAATTTTTCTTCGCCTGGTTTTTTATTTTGCGTTGAAAGAAAGAGTTCCAGCCAAACAGCTGTCCCATGAAACCCAATGCCTGGCTGCTCCATTTGTGCAGGCTGAAGGCATCACTGTGTTCGGCGATGATGCCATTTTCAAAACGCATGTTGGCTTTTATCCTGTTCACTACCCGCCTGCCAGTTTTAGAAAAAGTGTAAGTAGCCACCCAGTTGCAGGTATAATATTCATCATCCAGTTTAGTGATGCTGTCAAATACCAGCGAAAAATTGTTGGCATTTTTGCACAGCATTTCCCACATTGCCCTCACTTCATCTCCCCTCAGTAATTCAAAAGCTGGATCGTAAAAAACAATATCTTCACTGTAGCAACTGTTCATTATTTTGTAATCGAGTTGTTGAAAAGCGGTGTAAAATTTATGAATAAGCAATTCATTATTATCCATGATAAGCAATTTAGTTTCGCTAAATTTAACACTCAAATAATTATGAAATGAAAAAATATTTATTGTTCCAGGCGTTTTGTCCATTGTTGTATTACGGCATCTGCATTATTATAATATAAACAACCGGACGAAATTTATTTTGCCTGTTTTAAAATAAACGGTTACAAAAAATGATTTGCCAACACTTGTAAAGAAAATGTAATTATGAAAAAAATAGCCCTGCTTATGTTGCTGATAAATGGACTGTCTGCAACAGCCCAGAACAAACTGAATATTGTGCCAATGCCTGTTGAAATAATAAATGCAGGTGAAAATGTAATTTTCAATCTGCCAATCCAAATTGTGTACGACGGTAAAAAGATTAATTTAAATAATGCGTTGTATTTACAACAAGAGCTTTCTAAAATAAAATGTCCATCTACAGTATTGACCAACGAAAAATATGATGTAAGCAAATCACAACTAATGCTGATAAACTTTGCTGACATTAAAGATAAAGAAGAATATGCACTTGCAGTTTCTGATAAAAATTTTATTGCTGTATCCGGCAGTAAACAGGCTGTATTTATGGGGATACAGTCCTTATTACAATTGATTGGCCAATACAACAGGGATTTCAAAACAAATAAACTAACACTCCCAACTTGTACCATTAAAGACTATCCCCGTTTCCCCTATCGTGGCATGCACCTCGATGTGGGCCGTCACTTTATGCCGGTAAGTTTTATAAAAAAGTACATTGATTATTTAGCCGCTTACAAATTCAATACCTTTCACTGGCACTTAACCGAAGACCAGGGATGGCGGATTGAAATAAAAAAATATCCATTACTAACAAGTGTTGGCGGATACAGGAATGGCACTATCATTGGCGGCTACCCAGGCAAAGGCAATGACAGCCTGCATTACGGCGGCTTCTACACACAGGAAGAAATTAAAGACGTGGTAAAATATGCAGCTGACCGCTACATCAGCATCATCCCCGAAATAGAAATGCCAGGGCATTCATCAGCAGCAATTGCAGCCTATCCTCAACTGAGTTGTTTCCCGGATGAAGACACAAAGTATCCATCAGAATGTGTATGGGCCGGCCCTACCAAAGGCAAGCAGGTGCAGCAAACATGGGGCGTATTTGAAGATGTGTTTTGTCCCAGTGATTACACCTTTAATTTTTTGCAGGATGTGCTGGATGAAGTGATGCCACTTTTTCCATCGCAGTACATTCATATTGGTGGTGATGAATCTCCTAAAGAATCATGGAAACGATCTGCCTTCTGCCAGCAGCTGATGAAAGAAAAAGGATTGAAAGATGAACATGCCCTGCAGAGTTATTTTATTCAGCGGATAGAAAAATACATCAACAGCAAAGGCAAAAAAATAATTGGCTGGGATGAAATATTAGAAGGGGGCCTGGCACCCAACGCCACCGTAATGAGCTGGCGTGGAGAAGAAGGCGGTATTGATGCTGCCAAACAAAATCACGATGTAATCATGACTCCTGGCGACTGGTGTTATCTAGATCACAGCCAGAGCAAAAACGAAGATAGTGTAACCATTGGCGGTTATTTACCAATCGAAAAAGTATATAGCTACGATCCAGTACCAGCAGCACTTACAGCAGAACAGGCAAAACATATACTGGGTGCACAAGGCAATGTGTGGACAGAATATATGAAGACTCCCGGCAAAGTGGAATACATGATTTTTCCAAGAATGGCAGCACTGGCAGAAGTGCTGTGGACACCAAAAGAAAAGAAAAACTGGATGGATTTTGAGAGAAGGATACCAGGAATTTTTGAACGGTTGGACAAACAAAAAACAAATTACAGTAAGGCATATTATACTATCGATGCAAGCATTTTACCCACTCCAAATTACAATGGTGTTTTGTGGAAAGTGAGCAGTAAAGCAAACAAACCAATCTTTATAAATATTGATGGCGTGGATTCAATATTCACTTACAAAAAACCAGTACTCATTAATAAAAGCTGTTCCGCAATTGCATCTATCAGCAAAACTAAATTGTATGCAGCAGAAACCTTTGCTTTCAACAAAGCCACCGGTAAAAAAATAACCCTCAGCACTCCATCCACTCAATATCCCGGTGATGGCGCTTTTACTTTGGTAAATGGGGTACACAATGTAGCTGGTTATTCCAGGGCTTCTGAGTTTATTGGCTTTGAAGGCACAGATTGCGAAGCCATTATTGATCTTGGTAAAGAACAGGCAATCAGCAACGTAACGCTTCATGCCCTGCACCTAAAAACAAACTGGATATGGCGGCCACTAACACTAGAAGTTTTTTCTTCTGCTGATGGAAAAATTTTTACATCGCTTGGCTTAACAGATGGTTTTGATAAATCAATCAATGGCAAAGGCATTATGAGCATAAGCTTTAACATCATCAAAACCCGGTACATAAAAGCGCTGGCAAAAAACTGGAGCCCTATCCCCAATAACGAACCGGGAGCAGGAAATAAAGCCTGGATGTTTGTGGATGAAATTGAAGTGGAATAAAAGGCCTCCCCAAACCCCTCCGAAGGAGGGGCTTAAAAACAAGCATTTAAAATTTAAACTGCCTGCAGAGTTGCAAAGTGTGGGCATTGTTAATGCGGAAGATTATGGATTTAAACCAGCTTCTCTACCCAATCAAAAATATAATACCTGTAAATAAGTAAGATTCAGGAATTGACAATCATCATCATCATCATCCCAAAACGATGCTATGCCACACAAAATAGACCTCACCGATTCTTTAGAAAAAATTTCTGTAAAAATATTTCCAGATTCTCACCAGGGCTCTCTTTATGTTGCTCAGCAAATTGCGCAACTCATCAAAACAAAAGAAGCTGCTGGTCAAAAATGTGTTATCGGCCTTGCCACCGGTTCTTCACCAAAAACATTGTATGCAGAATTGGTAAGGATGCACAAACAAGAAGGATTGAGTTTTAAAAATGTCATCACTTTCAATCTCGACCAGTATTATCCCATGGATAAAGATGCGTTGCAGAGTTACCACTATTTCATGCGGAAAAATTTATTTGAGCAAACTGATATTGACCCCAACAATTATCACCTGCCCGATGGCATGGTTGCAAAAGATAAAATAAAAGAACACTGCAACAATTACGAAAAACAAATTGAAGATGCCGGTGGCCTTGACTTACAAATCTTAGGCATTGGTGTAAACGGACACATTGGTTTTAATGAACCCGGCAGCGGCATCTATACCAAAACAAGACTAACGGCATTGGACAACAGCACACGCCTTGCCAACAGCTACGAATTTGGCAACATGAGTGAAGTGCCAAGGATGGCCATCACCATGGGCATCAGCACGATTTTAAAATCGAAGAAAATTATTTTGATGGGCTGGGGACAAACCAAAGCCCCGGTTATACAACAGGCAACAGAGCTGGATGATACAGAAGATGTACCGGCATCGCTGCTGCAAAATCATGATGACTGCAGCTTTGTAATTGACGAAGCCGCCGCAAGCGAACTTACAAGATTCAAACGTCCGTGGCTCACGGGTGAATGTGAGTGGACAGACAAAATGATAAAACGTGCCGTGGTGGATTTGGCATTAAAATTAAAGAAACCGGTACTCAGCCTCACCAGTCATGATTACAATGATAATGGCCTTAGTGACCTGCTGGTGGACAAAGGCGATGTGTATGAAATAAACCTGCAGGTATTTTATTTATTAAGAGACAGCATTACCGGCTGGCCCGGTGGGAAGCCAACAGAGCAAAGGCTTACACATCCGGAGCGGCATCAGCCTTTTCCAAAAAAAGTGATTCTCTTCTCCCCTCACCCCGATGATGATATCATTAGCATGGGCGGCACTTTCATGCGCCTGCACGACCAGGGACATGAAGTGCATGTTGGATATCAAACCAGCGGCAACATTGCTGTTACGGATGAATTTGTAACCCGGTTTATCGACTTTGCTGTTGGCTTCGAAAGCATGTTTGACATTGATGAAACCAAGAGCAAAAAAATACTGGATGATGCCATTGCATTTTTACACACAAAAAAAACAAGTGAAAAAGATACCGAAGAAATAAGAGCCATCAAAGGATTGATCCGGCGCTGTGAAGCAAAAGCCACCTGCAAATATGTTGGTTTAAAAGATGAACAAATACATTTTCAAAATCTGCCTTTTTATGAAACCGGCACCATCGAAAAAAATCCGATGGGTGAAGCTGACGTATTAATCACCATGGAGCTGCTTAACAAAATAAAACCGCAACAAATATTTTGCGCCGGTGATTTTGCTGATCCTCACGGTACACATAAAGTTTGTTTTGATGTGGTGATAGAAGCGTTGAGAAGGTTGAAAGTTGAAGAAAGTTGGGTAAAAGATTGCTGGCTTTGGCTCTACAAAGGCGCTTGGCAGGAATGGGACATCACCGAAATAGAAATGGCCATCCCCATGAGCCCAGACCAGGTAGTAAAAAAACGCAACGGTATATTCATTCACCAAAGCCAGAAAGACACCGTTCCCTTCCAGGGCAGTGATGACCGTGAGTTTTGGCAAAGAGCCGAAGAACGCAACGCCAACTCGGCTAAGCTCTATGCTCAGTTAGGGCTAACACAGTTTGCTGCGATGGAAGCTTTTGTACGGTGGCATTTTTAATGCCGGAAAAAATAATGAATTCATGCAAGAGACTTGTATAAAAATTTAACCGCCACAAAAAATTGTGGCGGTTAAATTTTTATAACAAAGCTTGTCAATTAAAATTTATCAAACCAAAGTTTTTGGGTTATTTGGTCTTTCCCAATAGCAGCAGCTGCTGCATCGTAGTTTGCTGTATTTAAGTTTTGCTCTACAACAGGATAAGTCATCCTTTTTATTACATCCGGTGTTTCACCGTCCTTAAATGGCTGTACTGCACCAAGGAAAGGAATAACTAAAGCTGGATGATCAAGGCGCCTCCATTGAGTCCATCCATCATAACCCCTGTTATAATATGCAATCCAGGACTGCACACCTATTTTCTCTTTGTAGTCGCCGGTAGCAGTAGTATAAGCAACTGCAGGCTGAGACCTGTAAGCTAATGCATCTGCAGCGGTGCCTCCCCATTCTTCTACAGAAGCATCAATACCATTATTATAATGTTCTTCTGCTGTACCACCTACTGCAATTCCTCTTTCAACTGCTTCAGCTTTCAGGAATTCCATTTCTGCGTAGCTGAAGAAAGTATGTGGTGAGGTTGGAGTAGCCAGTTTCGTGTTGATTAACTGGGAATAATTATTATATGCAGAAGCATTATTACCTGGATTCCGGCCTATATAAGTACCAGTAGCTATTGCCTTATCAAAAAAGAAAGGTAACCTGGGATCGTTTGTAGAATTCAATAGATCTACTAATAGTTTTGCTCCCACAAAGTCGTGGCGTCCGCTTTGAACAATATCTTCCCAAACAGGATTTGTGTTTGGCGGAGCTGACAAATAATTCATTTTGATATTCTCTGAATTATCAGCTACTACATTTGCTGCTGAAGCTGTAATTAAAGTCTGAGCTGTTCCAGGATCAGAATCCACTACCAACATTCCCATTTTAAATTTGAGTGAATTAGCAAATTTTTTCCATCCATCAATATCATCATGCATGATAACATCCCCGGAACCATAACCACCGGTACTGTTATCTAATGCAGCTAAAGCATCATTTAACCTTGTGGCAATTTTTCCAAATACTTCTGCAGCATCATCATACTTTGGTGCAGGCTTGTCAATATCCAAAGCTTCGGTGTAAGGGATATTACCAAAAGTTGTAAGCAAATGATAATACGCATACACAGTCAGTATTTCATTAATAGCTTTACGGTTCTTAATCTGGGCTGCAGATAAAATTGATGTTTCTGTAGGTACAATTTCAGAAGCTCTTGAAAGATCCTTTATTACATCTCTGTAAAAACCAGCCCACCAGCGGTCGGGAATGCTCCTGCCATTGAGATTATACCTTGTTTCATCCCGATAAATAGTTTCAGTCCAGTACTGGGCAAAAAGTCTGAAATTATTAGTGTTTACGTTAGTGCTTGCCAACTGATCGGATAGATTGACAGAGGCATTGGTAAATAATGCTGCCGAAGTCATTTCAACCGGCAATGTTGGATCTGTATTCAAATCCGTAATGTTTTTTTTACAGGATGCGCCAATTATTACAACGCTGCCCAGTAAAAAAAATTGATAAATTATCTTTTTCATATCTGAATATGTTTGTTTGTTAGTTATTTTGTTTAGAACCTGAATTTAACATTGAATGCAATGTTGCGTACTGCTGGGTAACTACCTGTTTGTATCCCCTGCAGGTTACCTGAGCTAAATCCATCTTCAGGATCAGCATAAGGTAGATTTTTGTGAAGGATAGCTAAATTTCTTCCTACAACAGAAATATCTATACCCTTAAATGCTTTACCAAAACTTCCGTTGAAAATACTCTTTGGCAATGAATAGCCAATTGATACTTCACGTAGTTTGATATAACCTGCATCATACACAAAACGCTTATCAGGTGAGGAAACATAGCTGTCAAATTCACCATAGTTCTCGGTGCTTGCCCTGATTGTATTTGGTTTGCCATCTGCTGTTACACCCGGGCGGATAACACCACCACTTGTAGCATCATTAGTCAATGGGTTGCGGAGTGGATTGCCAAGGTCGTTGTTTACTGCAGTTTCTTCATATAAGCCTCCAGCCAATGCATAATACATATCAGTTGAGAAAACAGATCCACCTTTTCTCACATCAATTAAAAATCCTAATGAAAAACCTTTGTAAGAAAGCTTGTTGTTTACTCCACCAATCCAGTCGGGATTGATATTACCTATTGTAACATTATTTTTATCAGTAAGCATGTAATTACCATCTGCACCTACAGTTGGCTGTCCATTAGTGTAAATATAATCAGTTCCATGGATTGTGCCATAAGGTTCGTTCAAGGAAGCGTTCACTGTTATGCTTCCCTGGAATGAGCCAAGAACAAGATTAGTGATTGGTTGTCCTCCCGGAGGTGTATAAAGATCTACCACTTTGTTCCTGTTTCTCGTAAAATTCACATTTATATTCCATTGAAAATTTTTGTTTTTTATTGGAGTACCATATAAAGACAACTCTATTCCTTTATTTAAAAGTTCACCACTGTTAACTATTCTTCGGTTATAGCCTGTTGCTGTGGATACAGTTACTGGAAGAATTTGGTTAATTGTTTTGGCACTATAATAGGTTAAGTCAAAGCCAATTCTAGACTTCAGGAATGACATTTCAAGACCGATCTCACTGCTTTTTGTACGTTCTGGTTTTAAGGCTGGGTTATTTTTTGTGCCTGACACAGAAAATAATGGGCTTCCGTCATAAGATGTAACTGAATTTCCTGAGTTACCATCTATTTCGTTTACATACACATCTTTAACATAATAAACAGGAGCATCACTGCCAACCTCAGCATAACTTGCTCTTAGCTTACCATAAGACAACCAGTTGTTTTTAAGCAACTCTGAGAAGATGAAGCCTCCAGATACAGAATAATAATTGTATTTATTATTCTCGGCAGGCAAAGTAGACGACCTATCCCTTCTAAGAGTAGCGTCTAATGTATAAGTGTTTTTATAAGTAATTGTTGCACCTGTAAAAACACCCTCAATCCTTTTTGTAGACTCCCCTTCAAGAGGTGGTGGTGGTGCACTTATTGAGTTGGCAATTGTATAAAGGTTAGGAAATGCAAGGCCGCCATTGGTAGTTAAAAATACACTCGAACTTTTCTCAATTCTTGTATTAGACCCAAGCAATGCATTCAGTTTCCAATCATTTTTTAAATTCCATTCAGCGGTTGCTAATAAATCATAATTTATTTCTTTAAACCCTACATTATATCTGGTATAATAAGAAACACCTACACTGGTTAATGCTTTTCTTTCCTGTTGCGATTCATTATAGTTATCTATAGAAACCCTTCCCATAATATTCAGCCAGCTTGCCACTTTATAGTTCACTGATATATTGCCAAAGTATCTGTCTCTTGTATCATTTTCGTAGCTTTTAGCACGGGTGAAATATGGGTTATCCCAATAAATCGGTCCAAGTTCGCCAGTTGAGGCAGAACTATAATTCCATGTAGCATTTTTTTGTTCAGCATCATAAGCTCTTTTCAGGTCTTTTATATCAACATTCGTTTCCCACCATTCCCTGAAATTGGTCATCAGGTTCAGTGCGTTGGCTCCATCGTAACCGGTACCAAAACGGCCTTTACCAGCAGTTTTGGTATAATTAGCCGAAGCACTTACAGTAAGGTTGTCAGTTAGTTTATATGATGAAGAAAAGTAGAGAAGATCCTTTTTTATACTGCTGTTTGGCAATATACCTTTTTCATCGTTCCTGGTATAACCAATAGCAAGCGATCCTTTATCATTACCAGTTTCAATAAAAATACTGTTGTTGAATGAAATTGGCTTTTCGAAAAAAGTAGAAGGATCATTTGCGGCCGCAACCCAAGGTGTTGCTTTTCTAAAATTGGGTGAATTTTTATCGAACGCATCCCACTGGTAAACTAACCTGTTAGGATCAAATGCAAAACCCCACGAAGCATCATCATAAGTAGGTGCCACTTCATCATCAACACCATCACCATTTATATCCGCTGCGTCAAAATATGAACCGTAACCGGCGCCATATTTCTTCTGGTATTTAGGGAATGTATTACGTAAAATTGAACTCTGGGTAAACCCTGTATTAACAGTGATGCCAAGTCCTTTTCTGCCCTTTTTTGTTGTTACAAGAATTACACCATTAGTTCCCCGTGAACCATACAATGCAGATGCAGAAGCACCTTTCAACACTGTAATATTTTCAATATCGTCAGGACTAATATCAGCCGCAGTATTTCCATAGTCGTAACCACCTCCGCCAATTTTTTGTGTGCCGGTATTGCTGTTCGCATTAGCATAAGGAACACCATCCACCACAAACAAAGCCTGATTATTTCCTGTTAATGATTTAGAACCTCTTAATACAACATTTGTAGAGCCACCCATTAAATTATTCTGCCTGATTTCAAGACCAGATACTTGGCCACTCAGGTTATTCACAAAGTTGGAGCCCCTGCTTGCGCTTACATCAGCTCCGGAAACTTTTTGAGCAGAAAAAGGAAGTGTGTTTTTAGACCGGGTAATACCCAGTGCCGTAACAATTACTTCCGACATGTTAGTAGTATTGGCCTGAAGTTTTATTTCAATTGATTGTCCCGGAGAAGCTTTTAGTGTTTGGGGGGAAAATCCGGCTCCGGTAATTTCAAGAGATACTTGTTTATCAGCATCAATACTGAATGTGCCCTCTGCAGTGGTGGTAGTACCTTTGGTAGTACCTTTTATTTTTACTGAGGCCCCTGCCAGAGGAGACCCATCTTTTGAATCCATTACTTTGCCCTTTATTTGGGCAAAAATGGAAAACTTACCACACAGCAATAAAGCCATGACAATTGCAATTTTTCTCATAAATTATTTTTTCATTGGTGAATAAATAAAAACAAATAGTTCTTCTCTTTCCTTAATTATTTATACTTGACAGACCTTTTTGAGCAAATGCTGCTTTTATGCCGCCTGTTTTTTATTATTTTTTTAGCACAACATTTTTATTCAAAATAAGACAATTTATAAACAATTATAAGAGAAATATGTTCAATATTTTATAACATTTACAACTGCTTCAACTATATAGAGGTTCTTTGAATTTGTTATTAGACGTGTATTTCAGTCTAAAAAGGATGATTATAATTTGAATTGGATTCAAATTATTTCCGCTAAACTTCTGCTCCAATAATCGGCATCTTCACTGACCACGACTTTACCATTTTTTAAATTTCTCCACTTTACCTTATTAATTTGTTAAACGCCAATCATCAACTTTTGTTTATAAATTCAGTTTTAGTTAGCCGTAAGAACAGCATTCCACAGTCAGTCACAAAATATTTTATGTTATTTTGCCATAAAACGAAATACTAAAAAAATAGTCAGTTTCCAAAACAAATATTTAAAATCAATCCTGGCAATCATCTCAGCCCTGCTATTTATAGTATCAGGTTTTTTTTCTGCCTGGTTATTTCGCCGCACTACAGATACCAGCTTATTATCAAACTCTTATTTGCCAGGCCTTTTATTTACCGGCACCAGCATTTTGGTTTTTATCATTACAAAGACAAAGTTGACAGCAAAAAAAGTGCTGTTCTATTTTCTGCTGATGTATGCCACCTACCTAGCTGTGTTTAGTATCATATTTGTAACCGGGTATTTTAGTTTCGTAGTTGGAATTATTACCTGTGGTTTGGGCTCCCTGGCGACTTTTATGCTCACGGATAAATTCATTATCAAAATTCAGTTTTCCAAAAAAAATGTTTTTATCCTTGGCGCTGTTGCTTTTATCATCAATGATTTTTTACTGCTTCCGTCAATTGAAAATCTTATCGAGCCGCTGTATATTATTTATGGAGAACCCAGTACAATTTTTTCAGGATTATTTTTATTCTGGCAAGTGATTGTTGGAATAAAGCTGTTGCTGGTACTTACAAAAAGCAGCTCAACAGAAGCCACAGTGTAGCGCCACATTAGTTCCCTTTCTTTTAGAGATAACTAAATTTATTTGCAGAAAAAATATTACCGGGTAAAAATTTTATTTACAAATGAGCAAAGTCTTTTTCAAAATCACCCCTGATTCTTTCAATGGATGGATTGAAATAACCAAACTTTAAATTGGGAAATTCTTCCCTCAGCAGGTCCATCATTTGTTTTACTCCCATGCACTCGCCGGTTTCTGCTACGCCAATTTTACCAAGATACCAATCGGGGTCAATGTTGAAATTGCGCCATTGAATCATGCAGAGGTCAGTTTCTATAATCAGCTGGCGAAGGGCTTCATATTCTTCAATGCTATCCGTCATGCCGGGAAAAACAAAATAGTTGATGCTTGTCCACCCGCCATAGTTGCGTACAATTTTCAGGCTTTCTTTTAAATCATCAAATACATAATTGTTGGGGCGGTAATAAGGAGTATAAATTTTTTCCCTGGCAGAGTTGGTGCTTACCCTGATACTGTTCAAACCTGCTTCACACAGGGCTTTTACTGCATCCGGCTTACTGCCGTTGGTATTGATATTGATGCTTCCCTTTGATGTGTGCTTCCTGATTTCGATGATACTGTCACGGATGGTTTCCCACATCAGCAAAGGTTCGCCTTCGCAGCCCTGCCCAAAACTGATCAATGGAAATGGTGCAGTGGCTAAATGAGGCACAGTAAATTCTACAATTTCTTCCGGGGTAGGTTTAAACGTTAGCCTGTCCTGTGTACTCACAATCGTTTCATCACTTGGCTGAAAACTGATGCAGCCAATGCAGTTGGCATTGCAGGCTGGTGACGAAGGCACGGGGCATTCCCACCGGCCCATGGCAAAATTCCTTGCAGCCGGGCAATGATAAGTGCTGCAGCAGTTTTCCATCAAATGCTTTACCAGCCTGTTGTGTGGGTAGGCTGCTAATAAATGAGCCGCCCCGGTTATTATTTCGCCTTCATCATATCCTTCACATTCCTGGCGGATATCCTGCTCAATACGAATGGCGGGCACATAAAATTTATTATCCAGCCAGCCGGCTGCAGTGTAGCAAAACAATGGTAAAGTGGGTGCATCATCAGCCGTTTCATAAGCTGCCATGTACAGCCCTGTATGTGCCGGAGGAATAAATGCCGCTACTGCCCAGCCTTTTTCACACAGGCGCATGTCGCCGGTTTCTACATCAATGCCTATTCCTTTTCTTCCGGGCAGTTCGTATAAATTACCGCCGGTTGGCAGTTCTATCCATTCATCTGCAGGCACAGGCATAGCATCCCAGCCACTGCGGCCGGTTACATACAGTGATGTGTCTTCAAATATATTTCCGTTGCCATCAGAGTAAAGTATGTAAGGACTTTGCATTTTTAATTGATAATTTTTAAATTGATAATGGCTTACAACTCATCATTCATAACTCATAATTCATAACTGCCGTAAACACTCCCTGCTAAAACTATTAAACGTTTCTTCATTAATAACCTGTTCATTTTCTGCAATATCCAACTGCAATAATTTATTGTTTTTAAAATCAAGGGTGAGTAGGTTGTCTTTTAAAATTACGTTGGCAAAGCTACTCCATTCGTAATGATTGCTGCCAATCATCTTTTTAAATTCCAGCCCTTCTTTACTAACCAGCACCACCGGCTGCTTATACAAAAATTTTATTGCAGCAGCATACAGTACCAGCACCAAAGCAAATCCAACAGAATGGGTGGCTACAAAAAGTAAAACTGCTGCAATGCATACCAGCATCAGCTTATCCAATTTTAACCAGAGCAATAAAATTTTTATAAAAAAAGAGGAAACAAAAAGAATGGCGGCTATAATAATATTTACTGAAAAATAATTACCGGTACGGTACAGCAATAGAACAATACCAGCCAAAGCAAGCAATGCCCTCGTAACCACAATATCAATAGCAGTGCTGTTATCTTTTATTTTAAAAACAAACATGGAGAATTCTGTATTGTTCTATTGCTTAATTGTTGAATTGTTTGAGAGTGATTCCGCAATTTTTTAGATACGTTGTTTGTGGTGTAATGGTCATTAAAACCCGTTACCGCTTCACTTTACTGTGTAGCTTTGGTAACAATTTAACCATGTAGCCATCCAACAATTTTACTTCACTTCCACTGGGTTTGCCGCCACCAGCATACTGCACAACCTGAACAGGCACCTGGCTCCTACATTCTCATCCCATTCGTCCAGGCTCACCCCTACTTCATTCAGGTCGAAGCCAATTAGCTGCCTGCCGCTTTTCAATATTTTTTTAAACAGATAAAATACCTGTTCTGCTTCAAAGCCGCCCTGCACAGGGGTTCCGGTGTGTGGGCAAAGTTTTGGATCAAGCCCGTCAATATCAAAACTGATAAATACTTTTTGTGGCAACTGGTCAATGATTTCATCAGCAATGGTCTGCCATGTTTGGCCTTCGTACTGGCGCTCTTTAATATTCCTGTCAAAAAAAGTACTGATGCGGTTATTATTTTTTTCAATGTAATCCCACTCCTCTTCGCAATAATCCCTGATGCCCACCTGTACCAGTTTTTTCAATTGTGGTATTTCTTCCAGTGCATTGTACATGATGGAAGCATGAGAATATTTAAAATTTTCGTAAGCCGCCCTCAGGTCGCAATGTGCATCTATTTGCAATATTCCAAAGTCGCCATGTTTTTCTGCAATGGCTTTAAAATATCCAAACGGTGTACTGTGGTCGCCGCCCAATAAAGCCACCAGTTTACCGGCATCCAGCAAATCTTTGGTTTGTTCATACACCCATTCGTTCAGGAATACGCCACCGGCATTTACTTCCTTGAGGGTTTTGCACATGAATTTATTATCATTTACCACTTCGCCTTCGGCAATATAATTAATGTAGAGTTCGGCTTCTTTCCGCAGGTAATCACTCTTCATCAAAATCTTCCGGTCGCATGGCCGCATATAAAATCCCTGCTTCCATGCATCAATGTATTCAGGATCAAAAAGGTCAATCTGCAGGCTTGCTTTAAAGATATGCTCCGGAGCCCTTGCTGTGCCGCCGTTGTAGCTTACAGTTACTTCCCAGGGTATCGGCAGTATTACAAGGCGGGCATCTTCTTCAGAGAAGGGCAAGCCAAAAATATTATTGTTAGGATTACCAACCGAGTTAGGGTCAAATTTTGAAAGATCAGTCATTAATTTTTTTTGAATGAAATGAAGCTCCAGGTGAAGCTGTGCAAAAAACGGATGCAAGATACACCGTTACTGCACATGAGCAGTAATATAAATGAAAAATTTACTCACAAATAAAATCAACAGTTTTTGATTTAGGAGCCAGCAAAGCCTTTTCTAATTTGGAACCACTTTCTTAAACCCAATTAAGTGCCGGATACAAAAATTAAAAAACCGCAACCTGAATTGTGCTAAATTTGCACCGCAAAACAAAAGCACATGAAACGAACACATATTATATTGCTGATTGGGATTGCATTTGCCATCGGAGCATTGCTGATGTTGTCTGTAGATTTTTCTACCTACGATACAATAAACTCCGCCAAACAAAAACAGGGAAAATTTGTACACCTCATCGCAAGGCTTGACAGGTCTGTGCCGCTGGAATATGACCCGGCCAATAATCCAAACTATTTATCCTTTACGGCTGTTGATAGCCTGGGCGGAAAAACCAAAGTGGTATATCACAACACCAAACCGGCAGAACTGGAAAACAGCGAACGCATTGTATTGAAAGGAAAGATGCAGGGAGATGTATTTGAATGCAAAGACATTTTACTTAAATGCCCCAGCAAGTATAAAGATGATAAGAAGCAACTGGAGAAGACGGTGGCGAATTAATGGATAATTGATAATTGGTTAATTGATAATTTTCAGAAGCAACAGTCAACCCAGCACTGATAACTGGTTACAAGAAATAAAGCTAAAGAAACACACATGCAATTTGAAGGGGAACATTTAAGAATAGGGCAATGGGGGCATTTTTTTGTTTTACTGGCTTTTACTGCTTCCCTGCTTTCCACTATCGCTTATTTTGTTGGGGCTAATAAAAAAGATGTTCTTGAAAAATTATCCTGGATAAAATTTGCCCGTATTAGTTTTTATATTCAAACAGTAGCTGTACTTACCATATTCGCCAGTATCTTTTACATCTGCTCTCACCACTACATAGAATATTTATACGCTTACAAGCACACTTCAAAAGAGCTAGAGTTTAAATTCCTGCTGGCTTGTATTTGGGAAGACCAAAGCGGCAGCTTCCTACTCTGGACAATCTGGCATTGTGTATTGGGTATTATCCTTATTAAAAAAAGTAAAGAGTGGGAAGCACCTGTAATGACCGTGGTGAGTTTTGCCCAGGTATTTTTAGCCATGATGATCATGGGCGTTTATTTATTTGGCACCAAGATTGGCAACAGTCCTTTTGTATTAACAAGAGATGAAATTAACGGCCCCATATTCAGTATGCCCAATTATCTAAGCCTGATGAAAGATGGCGTGGGCTTGAATGTGCTGCTGCGTAATTACTGGATGGTAATACATCCGCCAATTTTATTTTTAGGTTTTGCATCTACCATAATTCCTTTTGCGTATGCGTATGCAGGCTTGCAAACCAAGCGCTACGGCGACTGGGTAAAGCCAGTGCTGCCTTATGCATTATTCAGTACGGCAGTGTTAGGTGTGGGCATTATGATGGGGGGCAAATGGGCGTATGAATCTTTATCTTTTGGTGGCTACTGGGCATGGGATCCGGTAGAGAATGCTTCATTGGTACCGTGGCTTATTTTATTGGCGGGGCTGCACACCATGGTTATTTATAAAGCCACCGGCCATTCATTGAGGACAAGTTATTTATTTGCGATACTCAGTTTTGTTTTTGTATTGTACTCCACTTTCTTAACAAGAACAGGCATACTGGGAGATACTTCTGTACATGCTTTTACCGAAGCCGGCAATGCAATGAATATTTTAATATTTTCTTTCTTAGCAGTGTTCACTGTTCTGTCACTCACTTTATATTTTATCAACCGCAGCAAAATACCTGCAATCGTAAAAGAAGAAAGTACCAACTCAAGGGAGTTCTGGATGTTTGTTGGTTCGCTGGTTCTTTTTTTATCAGCCTTCTTCATCATCGGTTTAACTTCTATTCCTGTTTACAATAAAATACCTTTTTTAAAAGACTGGATTGCTAAATTAAATGATGGCCCCTTAGCACTGCCCGAAGATCCCGAGTTTGCCTACAATAAAGTAATGGTGCTCATTGCCATTATCATTGGATTGTTAACTGCCATTACTCAATATTTCAAATACAAAAACAGCATAGGTGCTGAGGTACTTAAAAAGATAGCAGTGCCTACTTTTATTGCAGCCATTATTACCACCCTGCTGGTTATTTTTTATCCGGTTACTTATGACAAAAAAGGGCCTGGCTTTTTAGTCGCTTTATATGCAGCCCTCTTTGCCAGTATTTATGCAGTGATTGCCAATGCCGGGTATATCAAGTCGGGGCTTAATGGCAAACTCAAAGCTGCAGGTGGTTCTGTGGCACATCTTGGTTTTGGGCTAATGATTGCCGGTATGATCATTTCTGCAGGTAATAAAAAAATCATCAGCGAAGAAAAATTTAAGAGCATCAACATCCCGATGGGGATAGACCCGTTGACCAAACAACAGGATAATGCAGCCGAAAATATCAACCTCATTCGGCAGCTGCCTACCAGGATGGATGAGTATGAAGTGACTTACCTGCATGACAGCATGGGGCATGAAACAGGCAGGCGCTTTTATCATTTGCTGTTTGAGCGTAAAAATGCTGCCACTAAAAAAGTGTCTGAATCCTTTGTGCTGAATCCTGATGTGTACCTGATGAAGGACAACAACATGAGCAGCAACCCGGACACTAAAAACTATTTAACGCATGATGTATTCACTTACATTTCGTATGCAATGAACCCGGAGAAAAATGAAGACACTGCCAGTTTTAAAATTCATGAAGTAAAGGAAGGTGATACTATTTTTTATTCCAAAGGTTTTATGGTTTTTAATAAAGCCATCAAGAACCCGGAGACAAATAAATTTAACCGAAAAATTAATGGCCCTGCTGTAATTGCTGATATTACCATTACTGCAAAAGACAGTATAAAATACCATGCCACCCCGATGTTGCTGGTGGACAGTTCGGGCATTGGCGACAGCTTAAACATAGTACAGGTGGATGATACCGTGTATGCACAAAATCTTTTTATACAATTTGCCGGCATCGATATACAGAACAACAAAATAAAAATCGGGGTAAAAGAATCAGACAAAATGATTGACTTTGTTACCCTGAAAGCCTACATTTTTCCCTACATCAATTTGGTTTGGGTCGGGCTCATTGTGATGGCCATTGGTATGTTAATGAGCATGATTAACAGGGCTGGTTTTCCTAAAACAGCAGGCAGAATAGTGTTGCTGGCAATAGCGGCAGCATTATTTTATATGTTCCTGTTAGCAGCAGCATAAACTAATAATTAAAAACAAAAAAAATCCCGGTAAAAGTTATCTCACTTCACCAGGATTTTTTTATGTTCCAGATTATTTTTTAAATATACCGGTTCAATATATTTTCCAGGTACTCCTGCCTGCCACTTGTAACAGCAGGTTCTCCATTTGCGACAGCAAAAGTTCTCAGGTCTTCCAGGGACAATTTACCTTCTTCAAATTCTTTTCCTTTACCCGTATCAAAACTTGCATAGCGGTTGGCACGAACTTTTTTATAATCAGATTTTTGGAGAATATTATCTGCAATGACCAATGCCCTTGCAAAAGCATCCATACCTCCAATGTGAGCATAAAACAAATCTTCCGGGTCTGTAGAGTTGCGGCGGATCTTTGCATCGAAATTAATACCACCACCGGCAAAGCCACCAGCTTCAATAATCACCAGCATGGCTTCCACCAGTTCATTAATATTATTTGGAAACTGATCGGTATCCCAGCCATTCTGATAATCGCCCCGGTTAGCATCCATACTTCCCAGCACGCCGGTATCTGCCGCCACCTGCAACTCATGCTGAAACGCATGCCCGGCAAGGGTTGCATGATTTACTTCAATGTTTAGTTTAAAGTCATTCAACAAATCGTACTGGCGTAAAAACCCAATTACCGTTTCGCAATCATAATCATATTGATGCTTGCTGGGCTCACATGGTTTGGGTTCAATAAAAAAAGTACCGGTAAAACCATTCTTCCTTGCATAGTCTTTAGCCGTGTGTAAAAACTTTGCAAGATGTTCTTTCTCTCTTTTCATATTGGTATTCAGCAGGCTCATATAACCTTCACGGCCACCCCAGAAAACATAATTTTCTCCTTTCAATGCAATGGTGGCATCCAATGCAGCTTTTACCTGTGCCCCTCCATGTGCCAGCACATGAAAATCAGGATTGGTACTGGCACCATTCATATACCTTGCATTAGAAAATAAATTGGCAGTGCCCCACAATAATTTCACTCCACTCTCGTCCTGCTTTTGTTTCAGGTAAGCAGTAATTCGGTGCAGCCTGTTTTCATTTTCTGCCACATCATTGGTATAGTCCACCGCATCCACATCATGAAAACAGTAATACGGCAGTCCCAGCTTGCTGATAAATTCAAATGCTGCATCTGCTTTGTCTTTGGCTCTCTCTACTGCATCTGCTTTTTCATTCCATGAAAATAAATGTGTGGGTGCTCCAAACGGATCGGCACCATTGCCGCAGAAGCTGTGCCAGTAAGCACAGGCAAACCGCAGGTACTCTTTCATTGGTTTACCCGCCACTACCCTGTTCTCATCATACCAGCGGTAGGCCAGAGGATTGTCACTTTCTATTCCTTCAAATTTAATTTGGCCAACGTTTTTAAAATACGTTGTATTTCCTGTTACTATTGACATGTGTTTAATTTTATCCTCTGCAAAATTTTGAAGAGGGGTTAATAATTATTTATCAAATTATTCAATACAAAATTTCGGTGTTATTTTCTATCTAATAATACAGCATCATTCTCCAAACAATTTTTCCATCGATGATAAAGATCATCATACAAAGCAACATTGTCAGGGACTGTAAGTGATAAAGGTGTTGCGTTACTAAAAGCCTCTTTAGCAGAACTAAAAATAGCAGCGCCGATACCAGCTCCAATTGCAGCACCTACACTTCCATCACAGTCATACATTTCCACCGGTACATTAGTGGCATTTACAAAAACATTGGTAAATACATCACTCAAAAACATATTGGCCCTTCCAACACGAATTACCGAAGGGTTCATTCCATTCTCCCTCATAATATCAAG
Source organism: Chitinophagaceae bacterium (assembly GCA_031368105.1). GTDB lineage: Bacteria > Bacteroidota > Bacteroidia > Chitinophagales > Chitinophagaceae > Ferruginibacter. Next base: position 11,531 of record JANLQY010000025.1, on the reverse strand, counting down.
CCCATATCGAAAAGCAAAAGCGATGCCTTCCTGTGCAGCCCGGTACAAATGTGCAGCTGTATGAATATTAAAATCAATGTTGTGAATATGGCTTTGTAAAATCCGGTTCTCCAGCATGCGTTCTGCACCATTTCCAAAAGGCATGATCAATACACCGTTGCTGCTGGGTTCAATTTTTTTTGCCAGTTCATTTATTTGCTGGTAACTGTGTTGTGCGCCGGTTATATTTTTTATCCATTGGTTCAATATGCCTGTGCCATTAATGCAAAGCAATACACCAATCCGCTTTTGCAGCATGGTGTAGTTTACATGGGCAAAGCTGTTGATCCTTGATTTGCTGTCGCAGGTTAATGCATCGCTAACGCCATAGATTACCCCGGAAGTACCTGCGGTGGCTGCTATTTCACCAGGGTTGAGTACATTCAATGACAGGGCATTGTTGGGCTGATCGCCTGCTTTGTAACTTACTGGTATGCCCTGGGGCAATGATAAAAGTGCAGCTACCTCTTTACTCACTGCACCATGTGTGGTAAAAACATCTTTGATCTCCGGGATAACAGATTTATCAAAACCAAAATAACTGAATACTTCTTTCGACAATTCATTTTGCAGAAAATCCCAGAAGATACCTTCACTTAATGCGGAGATACTGGTGGTAATGCTACCTGTTATTTTCATCGCAATAAAATCTCCGGGCAGCATGATCTTGTCAATTTTTTCAAATACTGCCGGTTCATTTTCTTTTACCCAGGCCAATTTTGCTGCAGTAAAATTTCCGGGAGAGTTGAGTAAATGTGACAGGCATTGCTGATGGCCGATGGCATCAAAAGCTGCATTGCCAATGGACACTGCCCTGCTGTCGCACCAGATGATACTGTCTCTCAGCACCTGTTGGTTTTTATCTACACAAACCAAACCATGCATCTGGTAGGCAATGCCAATGGCTTTAATGTCTGCAGGGTGGTATAATTTTTTTGCATGTGCCAGCAGGATCGCTGCCTGCACATGCTGCCACCACATTTCCGGGCTTTGCTCTGCCCATCCCGGTTGCAGCGATACAATGGCAGTTTCTGTTTCAGGGTATTGTACCGTAATGATTGGCTTTTGTGTAACGGCATCCACTATCGCTACTTTAATGGAGGAGGTTCCAATATCAATTCCTAATAACAGCATAGTTGGCTTTTGAACAGGTGTTGTAATCAATTGTTATGGAATGTAAAAATTGTCAATTCTTCTGCTAAATGCAACTGCTATTTATAAAATAAAATATGCTATCTTATCAATAAATACTTACTTAAGCTGGAATGAATGATAATATAATGGGTTTATATTTGCAGGAATGAAAACACTGATACAAAAAATACATTTGGAAGATAACCAGTCTTTTGCCTGCAGAACCTACCGGACACCGCAGTTTGAAACCAACTGGCACAGGCATGAAGAGTGTGAACTGATACTTATTACCGAAGGACATGGCACCATCATGGCGGGTGATTATGTAGGAGAATATAAAACAGGCGATGTATTTTTCCTGGCGGGCAACCTGCCCCACTGGTTTAGAAAACATCAGGCAAAAATCATTGGGAGTGCCATAGTAGTTCACTTTAGGCAAAGCATTTTTGGTGAGCCATTTTTGTCCTTACCGGAAACGAAAACATTGGGTTATTTTTTATTGAAAAAGGATGGTATCAAACTGGAACGGAAATTAAAGACAGAAATTTCTTTTCTTGTAAAACAAATGGAAACTTCTAAAGGTTTCCAACGCATACAGTTGTTGCTGCAGGCTGTTCAAAAGCTGAGTGGTTCCGCAAGTTTTATTACGCTAACCCGTGATTTTACCGCAGGCAATAATAACATCAACCCTGCCATTGAAAAAATTATTGATTATTCTTTTAAGCATTACCTGGAACCGATTACTCTGCTACAAGTGGCTGCCATAGCCAATATGAGCATCCCTACTTTCTGCCGCTTCTTTAAAAAAAATATCAAGAAAACTTATTTTGATTTTCTGCAGGAGTTAAGGATTGGCCATGCCTGCAAACTGTTGACAGATACTTCTGATTCAGTACTGGAGATTTGCTACGAAAGTGGCTACAACAGCTGGGCACATTTCAGTAAACAATTTAAATATGTAAAACAGATTACACCTACAGCCTACCGGAAGGAGTTTTTGGAGAAAATAAAATAACAATCAGCAATTATCAGGCACTTTTCACCATCTCTTTTTGAAATGCGTTTGTTTTCTTTTTCTTAAGTTTTAAAAATGTATTTTCTATCAAGTGCCAACTGCAATAAGCACACATTATTGCAACAGGAAGTGCTGTGATAAAAAATAACAACGGCGTAAGATGGTCTTTAAAATAATACATTATCAGGCCCTGTACCGGCCAGCCGTAGAGATAAACTCCGTAAGAAAAATCGCCATATTTTGCAAAGTTTCCCAATTTTATTGCCGGATGAAAAACAATGAAGAACAATAAATATGTGCCTGCAATGGGCAATACCTGCTCCACACATTTAATCCAGGCAAATGAAAGTAACATCAAAATAAAGGATACTATCGCCAAAATATTGCTCCTTATAATTTTATCCCGGTAAAAATAAACACAGGCGCCGGCTAAAAAATAAGTGATGAACCTTGGATAATACCAGGGATTTTCCAATAATAAAAAAGAGTAACTTTTAAATGGCCAAAAGTATCCGTACCACTGCATAAAAACCAACACATACATAGCAAAAAATGCTATAATAAAAAGCCATTTCTTTCTAAAAAACCCAATCAGTGCAACTAATGGCACGAGCAGGTAACATCCAAATTCAAACTGGATCGTCCATACCGAATCATTCAGCCCCGGCAATGGCAAGTCCTTAAAAAAGGCTCTTTGAAAAGGCTGCTGCAAAGTGACTAAATGCACCAGTTCTTTCTTCTCATGCAGGTATGAAAAATATTCTTTGTACCCATCAAAATTGATAGGCCAGCCACTGCCTAAAAACCCAACTATCAGGTAACAGATAAGTAATGCAGCAATAAAGCCTGGGTAAATTCTTAATACCCTTTTTTTAAGATAATCAAATGTATCCGTGGAGCTTTCAAAACTTTTTACAATTAAAAAACCGCTGATGATAAAGAAAAAATTAACGGCCACACTGCCAATGCTGATTTGCTGCCGGCTCATCACCATAAAAGGTTCCGTTTGCAAAAATTTATCGTACCCGTAAAGGATGGCATAGCTGTGACAAAGTATAACCGATGCCGCCAAAACAAAGCGCACAAAATCAAAATTATTGGGATAACTTTTTGCATTAATAAGTAATGGCCTGCTCATATATTTTTACATGCTGGTTTAGTAAATTATTTTTTTGGAAGGTCTTTCAGCAGGGATGTAAAGCTTTTAAAGGTGGCTGGTGTGATGCTCCAGTCGGGAGTTTCGGCATCTCCCCATGCTTTGGGTACATCAGCAAAATTAAAATAGTTCACCCCTTTTATTTCAGGACATTTATTGATGGTGTATGCAGCATCTTCCAGCCATTTTTTCTTATAGTCCTCAGGCCCCTTTACTCCGAACTCTGTAATAAAAATTGGCCGGTGAGCAAACCTCATGCGGTGAAATTTATTTCTAAAGATAGTGGTAAAGCTCAGTTGCTTTGTATGATCGTTGATGTTTTTATCGGGCAGGCCATAAATAGCAATGCTTACATAGTCCACCACATCTTCTCCTGGCCAGTATTCTACACTACCCCTGTCGCCGGCAGGTCCCCATACAATGCGTATGTTGCCGGCTCTTGGTTTTTGAAAAGTAGCCACATACCGAAAGGCTTTGATGTATGCCACCGGATCTTGTTTTTGCCAGGGATACCGGTCTACAGGTATTTCCATTTCATGTCCCCAACGCAAATAGACTGTGTGTGTAGTATTGGAAATAATCTGGTACAGGTGCTCCAGTGTTTTATCATATTGTCCATTCAGGGTATTGATTAAAATGTTACTGTCTCTCTCCCTGTATTTATCTTTCCAGGGTTCAATGGTTACAATTACATCATGCCCTCTCGTTATGATCGAATCAAAATTTCTTTTAAACAATCCATTCTCCACACTGATTAAATCTGTGAACACATGTTCAATGCTTATCAATGGCTGGTTTGCCAGTAACAACTTAGGATCGTACACACCAATCACTAAGGCAGTATCCCGGCTTTTTTTTACTAAACTTGTGTCCGTATCTGAAGGAATAATTGGTGTGTGGTAAATTTCAAAATCGGCTTTGACCATGCTGCTTAACTGCTGCAGCCATTGAGGGCTGAAAGTAGTTTTATTTATAGAGGAAGAACCCAGCAGCATTACGGGTTTATCACAAAAACGCAGGCGGATTAATTTTCTTCTGATCATTTCCAATACCGAAGGAAATGGTGTACGGGGATCATCTGCCTTTACCGGAGAATTATCTAAAATAAAACTGCAGTAGTCTGTAACATCAGCCCCCGGCCAGTATTCTTCTGTACCACGAAAGCCCGACGGACTCCAAACCATTTTTATATTGGGTGCATATTTTTTACACAAAATACTGAGATGCCTGAAAGACGAAATGTATTGGTTGCCCGATTGACTTTGCCACGGGTATTTATTCAACGGCACTTCCATTTCAGGATCATAATTGATATATACCGGCTGTGTAAATAAGGTAAGGGATTTAGCCAGTGAAATAATTTTATCATCATATTCTCCAGCGGTTAGAGCCGCTAAAACATTTTTGTCTAATTTTTTTATCAGTTGTCTTGGCCAAATTTCAAGATTTAAAAACAAGGGTTTATTTTTTTTTGATATTGCTGCTAAAGCATCAACCGGCAATGCCCCCGCTGATTCATTTACCCATTTTAAAGAGTAATGCAGCATACTGTCATTCGTAATCGAAAAATCATTTTTACTCACATCGCATGTTGCCAGTACCGGTTCCAAAAGTTGTTCCTGCAAAGCATCAGTTGAATGTTGCCTCACCATTTGTATCAGCTTGTACATAACCGGCAGAGACAACAAAACAATTACTAAAATGACCGCAATCTTTTTATTCATTACACTAAAGTTTAAAAAACATTTTAACCATACTTGTGCTACTGATCTATCTTTTACAGATACTTTTTTCAAATATAGCCATCACTTTTTGGGTGGTAAATTAATCAATAATGTAAAACGTATTTAAAATTCATATATTGCAACTCATTTTAAGTAAGCCCAATACCAGAAACCAGGATTTTAATGCCCTATGGCTTTATACAAATCCCCTTATTTAGAATCCTAAATTTGAAAATCCCCTTAACAATCGTTGTTGATTCATGCTGTTATAATCCCAGCTAATTTGTTTCGATCAAATGCTGCAACTGTTTTTAAACAGGCACATTTTATTGCCAAATAAAATTTTGTTTTATAAAAAAGTGTAGTACTTTTTAAATTGTTGAACACGATAAAAATTACTGCCTGCATGTAGTAATTTTTTGATAAGAAATACGTTAACTGCATAACATAATATTTTTTTGCTTAAAGTATATTTAAACTGATTTTGATTTTAATAACAATGTTCAAAACTATTCGCTGCAAAAAATTTCAATTTGCAATCACTCCTGCTAAAAGCCTGGTGTATTTGACTTGTGCCTTTGCCGGAATGCTGCTGGTTTCATGCGGCAGTAATGATTCAAAATATAAGATGGCCGGCAACTTCTCAAAAAAAGTATTTATAAAAAAGGAAAATGGCGGGTTTGTAATGTATAAAAATGGTAAGCCCTTTGTAATAAAAGGCGGGGCCGGCATCTCCCATATTGATGAACTGGCCGCCTGCGGTGGTAATACCATTAGTTGCTGGGATACTACCAAACTGGCTTTTGTTTTAAACGAAGCTGAAAAATACAATGTATCAGTAATGGCTTGTCTCGATATTCCCGGTGGTCAATACACAGAGTTTTACAATGACGAAAAAAAAGTAGCTGATATGTATAATGGCTTCCAGGCTATTGTAATGCGGTACAAAAATCACCCGGCATTATTAACCTGGACAATTGGCAATGAATTGCAAATGCCTTTTAACCTGAAGGCTTCTTCTTTTTACAAAACCTTTAATAAGCTGTTGGCAATGGTCCACAGCATCGATCCGGATCATCCCGTATCTACCGCCATTATCAACATGCAAAAAGGCAGTTTGGTAAATATCAGGTTGAGAATACATGGCCTTGATTTTATTTCGCTCAACACATACAATGCGCTGAAAGAAATAAAGATTAAAATGTCAAAAAGAAAGTGGATATGGAGTGGCCCTTATGTGATAACGGAATGGTCGCCCAATGGCGGCTTTGAAGCTGAAAACACCACCTGGCAGGCGCCTATTGAAAATACAAGTACTAAAAAAGCTGAACAATTTCATGAATTTTATACAAAGTATATGCCTGTTGATGATGGTAATTTTTTAGGGTCATTGGTATATTATTGGGGCAGCCGCCAGGAATATACACACACCTGGTACAGTGTTTTTAATGAAGATGGCTCCGCTACAGAAATAAAAGAAGTACTCAATGATTGCTGGAAGGATACCGTTACTGCACATGCATCTCCAAAAGTACAGTTTATGCTGATAGACAGCCTGGGCGCAAGAGATAATATTATTGTCAACCCCGGCACACAACATTCCATCGCCTTACTGTTGCAGAAAGACCAGCCTGCAGACAGTCTGAAATATCATTGGGAAATTTTAAAAGAAGACTGGATTTACTGGGGCCATACCTGGAACAATTTTAAAAAGGCACCCCTGGTAACGGCACTCCTTGCAGACAGCAGTAAACAAAATACAACCTTTAAAGCGCCCTTGAAGGAAGGGCCTTACAGAATATTTATCACAGTTTTTAACAACAAAGGTTATTGTGCCACAGCCAATACACCTTTTTATGTAGTGGAGTAATGAACTTTAAACCAATCGCTATACAGCAGCCTACAGTAAAAGAAAAGAAGGCACTCCGGGTAATGATCATTACCGGGGTGATTGCCATGGGCTTCTTTTTATTTACCATACTGCAGCATGCCAACATTGGGTATTACCCATTGTATGTAATGCTGATGATTACCTTGATTTATTACTGCCTTAAGTTTTTGCATGAGTGGTATCATTATTTTTCCATTTCGGCTAATGAAATAAGAGTCACTGATAAAATTTACACTGTTGATATACTCACTACTTTTTGTGCAGGCGAGCCTTTTGATATGCTGCAGGGCACACTCGAAGCAATACAAAAAATTACCTATCCACATACTGCCTGGTGTTGTGATGAAGCAGATGATCCCGAAGTAAAAGCACTCTGTGACCGCCTGGGTGTAAAGCATGTAACAAGGATAATTAAAAAAGATGCCAAAGCAGGTAATATCAATAATGCCCTGCAGTTTGCCACTTGTGAATTGTGTGTTGTACTTGATCCGGATCATATTCCCTGCCCGGAATTCCTGGATCATGTAGTGGCTTATTTTGATGATCCTAAAATTGGGTTTGTGCAAATTGTTCAGGCTTACTATAATCAAAAGGAAAGCCTGGTGGCAAAGGGATCAGCACAACAGACCTACCAGTTTTATGGTCCGATGATGATGAGTATGCATAGTTATGGAACTGTACAGGCTATTGGTGCCAACTGTACTTTTCGAAGAACAGCTTTGGATTCTATCGGTGGCCATGCAAGTGGTTTATCGGAAGATATGCATACTGCCATGCAGATACATGCCAAAGGATGGAAATCAATTTATGTACCTGCCATACTTACCCGTGGGCTGGTACCGGCCACACTTTCATCATATTACAAGCAGCAGCTAAAATGGTCCCGTGGCACATGGGAATTGTTGGTTGCCACCTACCCAAAACTATTTACCAAATTTACCTGGAGACAAAAAATTCATTATTTCACCCTGCCATTTCACTACCTGGCGGGCATCATATTTTTTATCAATTTCCTGATACCTGTCATTTCATTATTTACCGGATATATTCCATTGCAAATGGATATACTCAGTTTTATGTTAGCCTCTTTTCCTTTGTTTGCCATGGGAATATTAATAAGGCACTATGTACAAAAATGGGTGGCAGAAGAAACGGAACGTGGCTTTCATATTGTGGGTGGCATTTTACAAATAGGTACCTGGTGGATACATTCTGTTGGATTTATTTACACATTGTTCCGCAAAAAAGTGCCTTATATCCCTACGCCAAAAAATGATTCAGATCCTTTACCACTGGCATTAAACATTCCAAATATATCCATACTGTTGGTTTCTGTAGCAGCCATTTGTTATGGCTTGTGGCACGATTATAATCCTTATACTATTTTCATGGTTGGACTGGCATCCATCCAGATATTTTTTATGTTGTTTATGTTATCTGTTTCTGGCTACATAAAAAGTGACGGTGCAATGGATACTTTTTCCAAAAAAATAAGAAGCCACAACCAGTTTATTATTAAAACACATGGTTTTTTAAGAACCTATTCAGTAATACTCTCCTTCCTGGTAATTAGTCTTTTTATTTTGGGATATACTAAACACATTCAGTTACCTACTTTTTTACCAAAGCCCCTCCCGGAACTCCAGGTTTTTTATGCAGGCTTATACCAACCATCAGGTGATAATGGTGCTACCAATGTGACTGAAGTTTTTTCCGCAGGTAATCAAAAGAAAAATAGTTTTTCTCTTATCGCATTTTATATTAACCCGAAAAAAGACGGTAAAATAAGTCTTCCTGCAGACAGTATTAAAAAAGTGTATGACAACAATGCTATGCCGCTCATTTCATTTTCACTCTTGCCAAAAAATGTAACTGGCAATGAAGAAAAAGATCTATTGCAAAATATAACAGCTGGTAAATACGATACTTTGATCAGGTCATTTGCCTCACAGGCTGCAATTTTAAACAAACCTTTGTTTCTGAGATTAACATTGGAGCCACAAAATTCTTTTGCTAATAACAATACAGAAGCAGCCAGTTTTAAATCCGCATGGCAATATGTTCATAGTGTATTTGATGACGCAGGTGCTGATAAAATAATATGGGTATGGAACCCAGGAAATGCTGAAGCAATAGCAGATTTTTTTCCTGGGAAAAAATATGTTGACTGGCTGGGGGTAAGCGTGCTGGATACTGCTGTGGCTGTATCAAAAACAAATTTGCCACAAAAAACCTTTGACTCTTTATACCGCCCCTATCACAGATCATTTGCTTTTAATGGCCTGCCCGTAATGGTAACAGAAGCAGCTACCTTATCTGCCAATAAAATAGCATGGTGGAATGATGCCTGGAAAAGTATGGACACTGCTTTTAAAGAAATTAAATCTGTTGTTTTTTACAATTCCAAATATGATCAAGATTACACCAATGACAACAAAACCAAAACGCCGGACTGGACGACTAACCTGCAAAAAATATTAATCAATTCACCGGCTAATAATATTATTAAGGAGCCTGCAACTATCCCTGAGCCTGCATTAAATAAATATGCTGCTCACTACAAAATGATGGATACGCTGAAAAGTATTGTGTACGACAAAGGATATATTTGGTTTAGAAACAGGCATACCCTGATGCTGAATACAATCGAAAATGATGTGTATGAAATGAAGAAGATCGGCATCAATACAATCGAAAGAACCATGCCCGGTTTTTACGACAAAACTATTGGCAGGGTGGTTTCTAAAAACAACATGCATCTTATTGCCCGTTTTGGAATGCTTGTGAGTCCGCTATTGCTCGACGACCAAAATAAAATGGAAATCGAAAAAGAAAAAATACTGGCACTGGTAAAAGAAAACCTGGACAATAAAGCCATTGTATTGTGGAACCTGGGAGAAGATGGATTATACAGTTTAGAAAACCAAACTTATAAACCGGATTATTTTAATTACAATAATAAATACATTACCTGGCTTTCGGGGCTTTGCCGTGAAATCCGTTTATTAGATTCTGTAAGGCCAATTGTAATAGATATTAACTGGGATGTGAAAGGAAGTAAACGGCTGCAGATGTATAAAAAATATGTTCCCCAGATAAATACTTACCTGCTGGTGGCCGATACTAAAAACAAAGGAGGATTAAAAGATTCCTTGTCCCCAGATATGGCCTGGGGCAAAGTGCCACTGCAATTATGGGACTCGATACCTGCGATAAAAAAATCGGGTATGATACCCGCATGGCAGGATATTGAGACTACTGATTACATATCACTCAATGGCCTGCTCGATATGCAGGGAAGAAAAAAACAAGGCTATCGAAAAGTAATTAATACCTGGAGCAACTATACAGTGCCAGCTTCTCCAATACCCGATATTAAAATTTTAAGACCTGCCCAAAAAACAAACGTAGGTGCAAATCTGCTTTATCATGTGATGTACAAAAACAATAGCCAATGGAAACTCTATAAAGAAGAAGGAAAGGGTATCCGGTTTGAATGGTACCTGGTAAGAACGGATCAATATGGTAATACCATGTTTATAAAGAAAGTCGGTGAAGGCTCGTCTATATCACTGCCAATACCTTTAGAACCGCAATACTATCAGTTATATGTAGAGGCTGTTTTGGGTGATGACATTAGAGTTGTCAATTCGACATTGAATACACCACTGGAATAATAAACCACAATAACAACAGGAATATGCTTTTGAAAAAATGTATTCTTAAAAAATAAAAAATGCACTTTTTAAGAAAGTGCATTTTTTATTTTTTTAAAACAATTGCAATTATTTTTTTAACAGCCAGTATTTACTGCCCTCTTTATTTTCTTCCTTGTTATCATCAGTGCGAATACCACACCTGTTAATAAAAATGCAAGATTCATCTTAGTATCAAATGGCACATTAGGGTTACCGCCTGGATTCCTGCCATCTAAAGATGAGCCTACAGCAGGCCCTGGCTAATATGCCCGGTCTTGAACCTGGCCTGGCAGGATTGTTGTTATCCCTGGTACCAACTGAAGAAGTACTATTCTGCCATGGATCACTCCCTATTCTGGGAGAAGTAGCTTCCTAACTTTGTTGATTGCTGCTGCCCGAAGAATTTCATTCATCCTCCTGAGCTTCCTGGCTAAAAACATTTACCGGTAACATTAACATACCCACTGACACTGCAATTACTACTATTTTTTTAAAGGGATATTAATGAATTTTTCATTGAATTTTTACAACTTAATTTTCTTAATTAATGATCAATTTCTGAACATGTTTTGTATTATCCGGCCCTATTATTTGTAACTGATAAATTCCTTTTGTAATTGTAGCAGCAGGTAAGTCAAAACTTTGAGATGAACTACCTCCTGCATGTTGTGCCACATCACTGTACATCAACTGGCCTGCAATATTGATCAACCGAATACTGTATTTACCAGCTGGCTGGTTTACAAACTGCAGGTTCATCAGGTTGCCCTGTACAGGGTTTGGTGAAACTGAAATAGCAGGGCTGCCTTTGCCGATTATTACTTTTACAATCTCTGTGTATTTAACCTGTCCGCTGTTATCAACGGATTTAATG